>DXEV01000160.1 GCA_019114785.1 Candidatus Anaerobiospirillum pullistercoris
AGGTTACATCATCATTGCTGAGTATAACCGCTCGACCCACGCTTTCTTGGTTTCCAGTGTGGAGCGTATCCTCAACATGAACTGGAACCGTATCATGCCTCCACCAAAGGGTGCTGGCCATAGCAATTACATGACTGCTGTGACCGAGATCGATGATGAGCTCATTGAGATCTTAGATGTGGAGAAGATCTTAGACGAGATCGCTCCAAACAATAACACCATCAATAGCGAAGCTATTAAGTCCTTAAAGGTGCCAGAGGGTACTCGCGTGTTGGTGGCTGATGACTCTAAGGTCGCTTTGAAGCAGGTGCGTCGTGCTTTAACTGAGATCGGTGTAGAGGTGATCGAGGCTCATGATGGTAAGGAAGCTTTGGATGCTCTGCACGAGATGTGCGTTAACGGCCATCGTATCCAAGAGACCTTAAATCTTGTGATCTCCGATGTGGAAATGCCAGAGATGGATGGTTACACGCTGTGTGCCAATATCCGTCACGATCCAAACCTCCGTGATCTTTACGTGATCCTGCATACCTCTTTGTCCGGTGTCTTTAACCAGAACATGGTGTCTAAGGCTGGTGCTAACGACTTCATTCCAAAGTTCAACCCAGACGAGCTGGCAGCTGCTGTGGAGAAGGGCTTAGAGATTATCCAGAGCGGTAAATCTGGTGCCGATTGCGTGATGAAGAACACTGTGAAGTAATCTTAAGCGTTAATCAGCAAGGGATTGCTATTTAGCTTATAGCCGCAAAGTGGCGGTCTAAAGAAGCCCCCGTATTTAAGTGTGTGTTGCATTTAAGTGCTGGGGCTTTTGTTTTGTTGAGCGCGTAAGGCTTTGTTTATGGCTTTGTTTACATGATACGGCGATATGGGTGTGAGATTTGTGCACGGGCACGGGTGTTGCTGTGAGGTGTGCCGTGGCTGGTTGGTTGTGACCAGCACTCAAGATATGGCGTGTTTTCTGCAATAGATATAAAGCTAAAGCCGGTGCTCTGTTGAGGCTTGTCTGTCTGGTGAGTGCTAAAGATAGCCAATTTAGTCGCAAGAAGCTGATGTAGATCGCTTTTTTCTCAGCTAATAAGGCACATTGTTGGTTGCGTAGTGCCTTGTGCAGTTGCGCAGTGTGCTTTTGTGGCACATTGGTTAGTTTTGAGCTATAGTGAGAAGAGTGTTTGTAGCTGAGGGAGTCCCAAAAGTTCAGGGACATTCTTATCTCGTTAACTCTTGTCAACGAGCTCTGCCCTCATGCAGAACAGAGACAAGGAAGCAGAATTGTTCTAGCCATTACAGTTTGGCTGTACCCGAGGGCTTTTGGGGTATGGAACTATGCTTAAAACTGTATTTCCGCTGATTGGTGATTATTGAGCCGAAATTGTCACCTTTGGTCGAGGTTAGGGGTAAAATTCTGCAAGGCAAAACAGTGCCCAAGCAAACATTGCTAACTTCTAGCGTTAATGCTTTTGCAGGCGTTCTTGGGGAACGCCGTATAAGCGGGAGCTTGGGACTGCCTCTGTGCAATGCTCTCATTTGGGGAGCTTGGTACATGTTGTCACATAATGGCTGAGAGCAACTGAGCACACAGAGATAGGTTTGGTCATTGGATAAGTCGCTTATCCATGTACCTGTGCTCTTAGGTGCTGTTTTGCAGTCTTGGGGGATTTTGGATCCCTGAGACTTTTTTGTGTATTTAGAGCTAGGAGCATCTAGCTTAACGTTTAGACTAGAGGTTGATTATGTCCGATAATCCTCAAAATAATCGTTTCGGCGCAGGCTCTGCTGCCTCGAACGGTTCACTCGCTTCCCGTATTGGTGCGAGCTTCTTCCAACGAAAGTCGGACTCTACGGCGACTCAAAATCGCCCAGCACCAACTTTTAACCGTACTACGAACACTGCTCAAACTTCAGCTTTTGGCAGTACGGCTAATCGTTCTGCCTCTACTTTAAGTCAGCGTGTTGCCCAAAATGGCAATGCAATTGCCTCGGTGATGCGCAAGACTTCGCAGCCAAACCGTGCTCAATTCACTCCAAGTACATATCCTGGTATCACTAATTTGGCCATTGCTTCGCAAAAAGCAGGCTATGATTCGGTTTCGGCACGCAACCCAGATATTCAGCCAACTACACAAGATCGTCTCCAAGTGCAGTCACGCACTGTGTCTGATATGCAGTATCAGCGCTTTGCCAAATACATTGAAGATCAGAGTGGCATTGTCTTAGGTGACAACAAGCATTACTTAGTCAATAGCCGTCTGTCTTCGCTGCTGCTGCGTTTTAAGGTTGCCACTATCGATGAGCTGATCAATCGCGCTATGCAGCCTAATATCTACAAGGATATTAGCTCAGCTGTGATTGATGCTATGACCACTAACGAAACCTTATGGTTCCGTGATACCTATCCATATCTGGCCTTAAAGAACATCATCCTGCCAGAGCTGGCTCGTAGTGGTAAGACCCCAGTGCGTATTTGGTCAGCTGCTTGCTCATCAGGTCAAGAGCCTTACTCGATTGCCATGATTGTGCAGGAGCAGGCTACCAATATGGTTCACGTCGATCCAAACCAGTGTCAGATCATTGGTACTGATATTTCTCCTGAAATGCTGGATCGTTGCCGTTTTGCCCACTACGACAATCACGCTTTAGCTCGTGGTTTAAGTGCTGAGCGTAAGGCTAAGTTCTTCAAGCCAACTAAAGATCCAAACGTGATGCGTGTGGACGACAAGATCAAGCAAATGGTTACATTTAAGCAGATGAACCTCTTAGGCTCGTACAGCCTCTTGGGTCGTTTCGATGTGATCTTCTGCCGTAACGTGCTGATCTACTTCTCCAATGAGGTAAAGAGCCAGATCTTAAATAAGTTTGCCCTGTGCTTAAACCCAGGTGGCTATCTGATCTTAGGTTCTTCTGAGTCGATCCAAGGCCTTTCCGATAAGTACGAGATGGTGCGTTGCAACCCTGGTCTTGCTTATCGCTTAAAGTAAGCCCAGTAAGCTCAACCAAGCTTACCTAAGCTTAAGTAAGCTTAGGTGTCACTAAGCTAAAAATAGGTACTGCCCACGTTACAGTGGGGTGGCCTATTGCCCAATAATCAGAGCCTGCCACGTGCAGGCTTTGTTGTTTCTGTCGCATGATGTGCTGAGCTCAGAAGACAGTGTGGCATAAATTTTGATCGGGAAAAACGTTGCATTGCAGTCCGCTTGTTTGGCGGCAAGGAGATTTAATGTCTGCTGTCAGTTTCGATAAAGTGTTTGGCGTGCATCAGCACACCATGCGCATTCGTAACAATCGTGCAGAAGTGCTGGCAGGTAATTTAGCCAACGCTGATACCCCAGGCTTTAAAGCACGTGATCTTGATTTCAACGAGGCCTTAGTGCAGGCTGCTCACCTGCAAACTGTGGATAATAATCCACCTATGGCCAAGACCTCTAATGGTCACATGGATATCTCTGATCTTGAGGCCTTAAAGGATCCTGAGTTGCTCTTAAAGTACCGTCAACCATTCCAGCCTGATACCGGTAATGGCAATACGGTTGAAGTTAACTCTGAGCGCATGAACTACCTCAGCAATACGATCGAGTATCAAGCCACGATGCAGTTCTTAAACGGTCGTATTAGCAAGCTCAGAACCGCCCTGCGTGGTCAATAGTGAGTACCCTCGATTAGGGGTAAATAGGGTGTAGATCAACTTCCTTATAGATAGGTAGTAGGCCAGAGCTAGTGTGGTGTAGCTTCACGATCTCTTTTGCTGATAGGTTGTTATTATGAGCGTTTTTCGTATTTTAGATATTGCTGGCACGGTTATGAACGCCCAGTCCATTCGTATGAATGCCACGGCTTCTAACTTAGCCAATGCTGAATCAGTGAGCTCCTCAGTAGAGGATACCTATAAGGCCCGTCGTCCTTTGTTCTCTGCTGCTTGGGAAGAGGCTCTGGCTCGTAACCAGCAAACTGGTGAGCCTTGTGATCCTGTAACAGGTGAGCCTTTTGGTATTGGTGTGTCTTTAAAGGGTATTGTGGAGTCTGATGCTCCAACTATTCGCGAGTACAACCCAAATCACCCTCTGGCCGATGCTGATGGCTATATCTACCGTCCAAACATCAATCCAGTAGAGGAAATGGCCGATATGATGAGCGCTCAGCGCTCTTACCAGACTGCAGTGCAGGTGGCTGATAATGCCCGTAATATGTTGCTGCAGACCCTGCGTTTAGGCCAACAGTCTTAATCTGCTTAAGTCTTAAGCTGCGGTGCTTAAGCTAGGCTTAGGCCTAGTCCCATCATGGGCCTAACCTCATCAGAGCGTGCTAGTTCCAGCTTCATGGCAAAACAAGTCTCCGTCTGCAATGCAATGCAGCTCTTGCCTGAAAAAGATAAGCTCTGATGAGTAGAACAGAATACGAAAAACCCCGCGTCGGCTAGAGCTGGTTGCTTGTGCTGAGCGGGGTTTTTTCGTGCTCGCTTTAGCTGCGAGCACAGTGGGTTTTAGCGGGAATGCCCCTACTAAAAACCTTTAGTCATCGCCGTATTCTGGCAGGTAGAGCTCGTGACCAATAGTAAAGAAGTGGCCACCGGCAACATAGTGTAAGGTGCGCAGGCTATCGTCGGCTTGATCAAAGTGCCAGTGGTTGTTGCTGTACACGCGGCTGTCTGTTACCACCTTTACGCACTTGCCTAACAGCATGTCGAAGTTCTTGGCCATGTTTGGCTCAGGAATAAGCTCATATTCCAAATAGGCAACACACCCCTTAACTACCGGCATAGAAAAGCTAGGGATCTCGATCAGCTCAATATCACAGTGCTCCATTTTCTGTGGATCATCGTTCTTGGAGATGGAGCCCAGCTTCATGACTTGCTTGGCAATACCGGCACCAGGGTAGCACATGACAAAGCGGCCCGACTTCTGGATCAGTGGAGCGGTATAGTGAGTGTGCTCTACTACAGCGTAGCCTTTGTCGAAGTCACAAACACCAGCCCATGCTGCCGCCATGAAATCCATATCGCCGTTATGGGAAGCACCGATCAGTGTGGTAGCGCCAATATTGAGGATACGGTAGGACTTTTGGATGTCCTGTTCTTGTAAAAATTCAGTAGTCATACACGTCCATTACGCGGGCTAAAACCCTCGAGATGCACAAAAACTCACGAATGTTTGAGACCGAAACGACCTCAACAGCCCATCTTAAGCCTAAGCAAAATAAGGCTCAAGATCTCCTATAAATGCTGTGCTACAAAAAGGTGCAAAAAGGCAAAAATGGCATAAGAATGCGGTTTAGAGCATTGTTTTTATATGGCACGAATAGTGCTTTTGCATCTGGTGAAAGTGCCTGCTGGCAAGTGCGGCGGATGCTTTCTTTTTCTGCATCTGGATTACTTCAAGATGGGCCACTGATCCTATTGAGCCTCAGGTAGTTCTGCCTGACTCTGGCGTGGCGCTAAAGCTTGTGCCCATGTCTGGGTACGGCTGGTAGCTGCAGCGGTAGCTGTAACTGCGCAAAGCGCAAAGCGCAAAGCGCATGGAGCATGGAGCTGTGTAGGACTCATTAGGTTAAGTTAAGGTGGCTGGTATCCGCTTAAGACCTTTCCTGAAAGCATCTTGAAAGCCATTGGTGCTTCAATGTGTTTTTCTTTGTTGCTTAAAGGCCCAGCATTGCAAGGTAGCGAGGATTTATCATGCCTAGCACAGTTGACAATAACACTAACAGTTACTCTGGTTTGAACTTCAAAACCGAGAGCGATATCAAGGCTGCTACTCGTGAAGTAAAGGATCAAACCCTTACTCAAGAAGATTTCTTAAAGCTGCTCACCACTCAGTTACAGGCACAAGATCCAACTAATCCTGCTGATAATACTGAGCTGGTAAGCCAGATGTCGCAGCTGTCCATGGTGGAGAGCTTGAACTCTATCAACACCAGCATGGATGATGTGATCGGCACTGTGACCTCAAGCTCGGCACTGACTGCTACCTCGTTGATTGGTACTTACGTTTACTCTGATACCAATAAGGGCTTCTATGATGGCAATAGCTCAGTGGCTTGGGCTATTGATGCAGGCGATGAGACTTACTACAACCTGCAGCTGACCATTAAGGATGCTGCCACCGGAGAGGTGGTCTATACCGATACGGCCGATTCTTTATCTGGTGAGACTAAGTTTGCATGGCCAGGCATTTTTTCGCCTGAAGGCCCTGTGGCTGATAGTGATACTGGTGTACAGAAGCCAACAGAAGATCCTGATGCCGGTACGGGCACGGATAATAGCACTGGTGATAGCACTAGCGATGGTACTGAAGGCACCGATGGTACCCAGACTGCCATGACCAAAGAGGGTGATGACAGCACTACAGGCGATGATTCTGCCCAGAAACCAGAGTATACCTACTGCAATGCAGGCCGCTATGTCTTAGAGGTTACTGGTATGAATAGCGCCGGTCAGGCTGTGTCTATTCCTACTACCTCGCTGGCTTTAGTAACTTCTGTTACCTTAGGTAAGACCATGGCTGATACCACTCTCACCTTATACGGTCAGGGTGAGATCAGCTTTGAGGATGCTAAGAAGGTTACTATCTAGCGGAGCTTCTGTCTGCTTAGCATCATTGGACAGGAGCAGCAGAGGACGCATGATCAAACAAGCTCTATGGGCGGCCTAAGGAATTGGGTTCACCATGGGGCTTTGTTGTTTGTGGAGCTCTCAGGTGCGCTGATGCGCGCTGGAGTGCGCTCGTGCGCTGGTGCACGCTATGCGTGCCACGTGGCACTTGGCTGCTGCAAGCTGCCTGTAGTAGTCAGCTTCACCTGTGAGCCAAGCGTGCAAACTACGCGTTTGCCTTAGTGCTTAAGGAAATCCTTTGGTGGTGGGGCGTGGCATATTGATTGCACTTTAATGCGGTGATTTTAGTTTTTTAGAGGGCGTTTGAGCTCATGGATAACTTGTTATGGATAGCGATGGCCGGTGCTAAGGAGAACTTCAACTCCTTAAACGTGCGCACCAACAATTTGGCTAACGCTAATACCACTGGCTTTAAGGCCGAATTTGAAAACTCGCGTGCCATGAGCGTGTTTGGTAATGCTTATCCTACACGTGCTTTTGCCATGGCTGAGGTTCCTGGTTACAACTTTGATGGTGGTGCTATGCAGACCACTGGTCGTACCTTGGATATTGCTCTACAAGGCGATGGTTTTATCGCGGTACGTGATACTGATGGCAACGAGGCTTATACCCGTTTTGGCAATCTCGAGATCGGTTCTGATGGCGTGCTGCGCACTTCAACCGGTTTGGATGTGTTGGATGAGGATGGCAACCAGATCGTTTTGCCTGCTCCTTTAGCTGAAATCAACATCAACAACGATGGCTATATCACCGGTAAGCCAGCCGGAGCTGATTCCACCACCGTGGAAACATATCAGCGTATTAAGTTAGTCAATCCAGAACTGCGTAGTGTAGAAAAAGGCTACGATGGATTGTTCCGCTCCCGTGATGGAGCCCAGTTAGCTCAAGATCAGACTGTTGAGGTACAAAGCGGTATGCTTGAGGCCTCAAACGTGAATCCTGTCGAAGAATTGACGAGCCTGATCCGCATTCAGCGCCAGTATGAAATGCAGACCAAGATGATGCAGACGGCTGGCGAGCTGGATGATGCACAAAACCGCTTACTCTCTTACAATTAGTTTTCTTAATTAGAGCTGGCTTGGCTGGGGTGTCCTAGCAAGCTTTGGCTTTAGGCTAGCACAGCATCGCAACGCGTTAATGCGTTGCAGAGCGTTGCACTGCGTAGCAGTTTGAGACGCAGGATGCTTTGCTAGTTAAACCGATTTCTCGCGCTAGCTGCTCCGAGCGGCAAAAGGCTGCACTCTTGCTTGGTGCAAACTGAGTTTAGAGCGCAGGTAATTGAGCCCTACAGGGGCTAGAGCAGAGCCTAAATGTGGGCTCAAGCAGCATAACGGCAAAAGAGGCGAAACATGATTCCTGCTCTATGGATTTGCAAAACTGGTTTAGATAGCCAGCAAACCAATATCTCGGTTACTTCTAACAACTTAGCCAATGCCTCAACTGTAGGCTATAAGAAGAGCCGTGCGATCTTTGAAGACTTGCTCTATCAAAAGGTCAATCAACCAGGTGGCCGTGCTACAGCCGATGCCTTCTTACCTGAGGGCTTAATGGTTGGTGCAGGTGCCCGTGTGGTGGCTACCCAAAAGGATTTCAGCCAAGGTGACGTGGAGACTACCGATAACACCTTAGATCTCCTGATCAACGGCGATGGCTTCTTTGAGATTGAGTTACCAGACGGTACTACAGCTTATACCCGTAATGGTCAGTTCACCCGTAACGAAGAGGGTGTGATTGTTACTGCTGAAGGTTACACTCTGTTACCTGCCATTACCATTCCTGAGAATGCCACTGGTATTAGCATTTCTATTGATGGCCAAGTTTCGGTGCAGACTGCCGGTCAGGCTCAAGCTCAAGACTTAGGTCAGATCACTGTTACTAACTTCATCAATCCAGCTGGCTTAGAGCCAATTGGTAACAATCTCTACATTGAGACTGCTGCCTCCGGTACCCCAATCCAAGGTATCGCTGGTGAAGATGGTATCGGTACTATCCGTCAAGGTCAGCTCGAGACCTCCAACGTGAAAGTCACCGAGGAACTGGTTAACCTGATCCAAGCTCAGCGTGTTTATGAGATGAACTCCAAGGTGTTAACCACCGTGGATACCATGATGGGCTCTCTGATCCAGTCGGTCTAATCAGGATTTAGAGCTTACCTTCTATTACTTTAGATAGGGGGTAAGGCTGAGCTCCACTTGGGAGTGTTTAGCCTTAGGTGGAGCTTGGTGTATTTGTGCTCTAGGGGTCTGAGGATATAGACTCTACGCGGCCTGATCAGGGGCTGTTTGGGGAGCCAAGACACCAGCCATCATCGTCAGGGGGATGAGCCTCTGCGATGCTTAGGTCTCATGTAATTAGAGACAGGCTTTATCTTTGGGCGCAGCGCCTCAGGATATTATGACGTGCGCATACTCAACGGCACCAAGCTTTAAGTTGATATCTCTGGTATCAGCCACAAGCTCAGGCTTAGCGAGGAGCGCTGATTCTTTTTAACCGCAATCAGAACCATGGAGGTCGGCAATTTCTTTTCTGCCTTAGGCCATGCTGAAAGCAGTAAGGGACTACTTGCCGTAAATTGATGAAGCTGAGACTGTGCTTATTAGCCGCACTAATGCCGGTGATGTTAACGGGTTGTGCCCTCGACTCCATGGGCCCACAGCCTGATGATCCTGATTTTGCCCCTGCCTTGCCAGAAGAGGATTACACCACTGCTTTGCCAAGCGGTGGCCTCTTTAACCCATACTCTTCCAACAATGGTCTGTATACAGATACGCGTGCTCATAAGGTCGGCGATCTGATTTCGGTGGTGTTAGAAGAGCGTACTAGCGCTTCTAAGAATGCCGGTACGACTTTAGGCAAGAGCAATGATATTGCCTTCGGTGCTCTCAATGTGGGTGGCCGCCCAGTGACCCTCAATGGTTACGATACCTCGGTTGGTTTGAGCAATAGCTCTGACTTCACTGGTAACTCTGATGCCAACCAGTCCAATAGCTTAACCGGTAATATTTCGGTGAGCGTGGTCAAAGTTCTTGCCAACGGCAACCTTGTGGTACGTGGCGAAAAGTGGTTGATGCTCAATAACGGCAATGAGTATATCCGTGTTACAGGTATTGTCCGCTCCGAGGACGTGAGCTCTGATAACACCGTGTCATCGCAGCGTATCGCTAATGCCCGTATTCAGTATGGCGGTACTGGTGACTTTGCTGACACCCAAGAGCGTGGTTGGTTAAGCCGCTTCTTTAACAGCGCTTTTAATATCTTCTTCTAGTTGCGTCAGATTGAGTTGTTCTTATATCTTTTTCTGACTTCCTCTTGTTCCTTTTGTTTTTTGATGGAGCTGCCATGCGCAACAGAAATATTTTGTTCTCGTTGTTTTGCCTGATAGCGACGGTTTGTGCTCTGGTGATCGCTCCAGCGCAGGCAGCGCGCATCAAGGACTTAGCTTCTGTACAAGGTGTGCGTTCCAATCAGCTGATTGGTTATGGTCTAGTGGCTGGTTTAACCGGTACAGGTGAAAATAACAACCGCTTCTCGGAGCAAACTTTCCGCTCGATGCTGAACAACTTTGGCATTAAGCTGCCAGAGAACATGACCTTAAACATCAGTGATGTGGCTCCAGTGGTGGTACATGCTGAATTACCTCCTTTTGCCAAGCCAGGTCAGACCATTGATGTGACTGTATCAGCCATCGGTGATGCTGAGTCGTTGCGTGGTGGTTCTCTGTTACAGACCATGCTGCGTGGTGTTGATGGTAATGTCTACGCTATTGCTCAAGGCTCTTTAGTAGTCGGTGGTTTAGGTGTTGGTGGCGCTGATGGTTCGCGTGTGATGGTCAATACCCCAACTGTAGGCCGTATTGCTAATGGTGCCACAGTAGAGCGCGAGATCCCAACCGATTTTAATTTGACCGATTCGATCACCTTTAATTTAAACCAAGCCGATTTCACCACTGCCAAGAACGTAGTTGATACCATCAATAACATTTATGGTATGGGTACAGCTGTGGCTCAAGATGCAGTCTCTATCCGCGTGAGTGCACCTCGTGATCCTTCCAGACGTGTAGAGTTCCTTTCGGCTTTAGAGAATTTGGATGTGACCGAGGGTGAGGATGCCGCTAAGATTGTGGTGAACTCGCGTACTGGTACCATTGTGGTGGGGGCCAATGTGCGTTTAAAGCCAGTGGCAGTGACCCACGGTGGTTTAACGGTTACGGTTAATGAAAACCCAACCGTGTCGCAGCCTGCTCCATTCTCTCAGGGGCAAACTGCTGTAGTGCCAAACTCCAATATTACGGTACAACAAGATCAAGGCCGTATGTTTAAGCTCGATACGGGCGCTACCTTAGACGACTTAGTTCGTGCTATTAATGAGGTTGGTTTAGCTCCAGGCGACCTGATGTCTGTCTTAGAGGCTTTAGACCAAGCCGGTGCCATTGAGGGCCGTTTAGTGGTCATCTAGTGGCCAATAGCCATACATTTTTTGTTGTTGGCGCTACAGCAGTAGAGCCAACAATAGCGCATGGGCCAGTGATTACTGGCCTTTGTTGTTTTTGGGCCATGGTGCTGGCAGTTAGGGCAGCACTAATCTGTAGGGTAACTGGTGCATAAATTGGAATGCGATAAATATCTGCTTTATGACAAACTGACAGCATAACCTGCTCCAAGGAGCAGTGCTTTTCAACCGACAACTATGGAGGTTTAGAGATGCGCGTGTCGTCTCAAGAGGAAAAAAGCACTGGGGTTGCTGCTGTGGTGTCTGATGAGCAGATATTAACGGCCTTTGTTGACTCTGGACTGAGCTCCCACGAAGTGGCTCATGCCTTAGGTGTAAGAGTTCAGCGTGTTCAGCAAGTGTGCAAGCGAGAGTTTGGCGCTGACGTGTTCCAAGCACAAGAGTCTCTTGCTGTTAAGAGCTTGACTGACAGAATGCGGCAAATGCTGCAAGAAGGCAAAACTCAAGCTGCGGTAATGAGAGAGTGCAAGGTATCACAATCATCGTTAAACCAGCTTGTAATTGGGCAATCTGCTGTGTCTTTAGTGGTCAATGATGATGATCCTAGGGCTCAGCCCATAAACGGCAATGTGCCTCACCATATAGGGGCGTCAGCTACTCCTATTTCTATCAAGATGCACGATATCGAAGTTAAGTATGCTACCACCATGGCTGCTGAAGACTCAATCGCTTACATCTGTCAGATATTAAAGGAGTTTTGCTAATGGCCCTATTGCCTGAGAATGCACCAATCTGTGTAATCAATGAACCGGTGTCCGGACGTAAAGGGATTCCTGGTCTCATGGCCATGCTATATGGTGGGAATTTGGTGTGAACTGGGATCAGTTCTCCCCGATCACTATAGTGACATTTAATGCGTCGCTCACTCTGTGCAAGTTGCTAATCATAGACGTGTTTGGGGTGTCCTGCGTGACTCGCAAACTAACTGGTGCAAAGTTTAAAAACACGCTCAAACGCGGCCTATTGCCGTTGTACATTAGACGTTCTGACCTAGAGCATCTGTTGGCAACTGGGACAATCTATGAGAGCAGAGAACAGCTACAGCTGTGAGCTAGATCTGGGATCCAAGATTAAGAGTTAGGTAAAATGAAGGGGCTTAGAAGCCCCTTTTTAGTTTCTAAAAAGGGGCGGCCTCCCTCATAGTGAGGGGGGAAAAAAATAAAACTGGATATATTTTACCATGTCCCTACCAGCTTCAAATACCTCCCCTAACAACAACGCCTGTTCAGCCACCTCTTCTCTTAACGCCCAATGCTTTGAGGATGTCTGTACCAGCCTGCAACAGGAGCTGAATCAAACTCAGGAAGAGCTGAAGCAAACTCAGGATGAGCTGAAGCAAGCTCGGACTTCAAATCAGAGTCTATCGGAGAAAGTCCTCCAGCTCCAAGCGGAAAATGAGCGCAATAAACTGCTGTTACAAAAATACGAGCGTGACCAAAGCAATATCACCAATACCATTGTCAGTGTCTTCAATCACTGTGTTGAGTCCTGCCCTCAGCTAGATATTGCAAAGGAACTGGCTGAAAAAGAGCTGCAAGAGCTAATGGCTATAGCCTGTGATCCAGACCGAACCTGCGTGTGGTTAAATAGGTTATTGGACGAGCTGGGAGTCCAAGCCTCAAAAAACATAGATCTCAGACGTCAAAGACGCAACGGAAACCTGAGTGAATCTAACAGGCATAAAGCCCAAAAGCATCAGGGTGAGCCTGAGCAAGATGATGCTGAGGATGCAGCTAATGTCGGCACTGAGGATGACGGTGCAGAGAAAAGTACTGCCGGAAAGCCTAAATCGACCAGAAAACCGGTTGATACCAGTAAGATCTACAAAATAACTCCTACTTTTGATGAGGCGATGAAGCGTATTGAGGACTATGGCTTTGATGATATTGTCCAAGCCGGTATATATAGCGCTGACCTCAAACAAGAGTTCGGTCAGGAGGTCATGGTCGACGCCCTAGATGATACTGACTCGAGCTCAAACTCCCTTGATCAGTATGAGCGGATCTTTCTCTGCCGCTCTATCATTCTCCAAAGAAAGACTCATGTTAGCTATCACTGCCCTTACTGCGGTAAGGTACACGAGTTTGAGATTCATCCAAAATCCATCAGTCACGTGAACCTTTCTTGTGATGGCCGTGCAAGAGAAATTTGGCATTACCTTGTACCTATGTACAAATCGCATTGCATCTACACAAGCGATGCTGACGGTAAAAATCAGGTCACAATAGACCTTCACCAGACCTCATTTGATCTGTTCCTGTCGCCGTACATTGATCTTGCCTATCTCCCTATAACTGAGCACCAATTACTCGATAGTGATGCTCGAGCCAAAGCCTACACGGATGCTGTTAAGTCACAGATAAACATTCCATTATCTGTCAAAGGCAATACCAGCAATGCACTTCAAAAAGCTCGTTCTAAGCGCTTTCGTGAGCTTCTTGATCAGTCCAAGATGTATGAATATAACATTGTCGGCTGCCAAGCATTCTATGACCTCCCTGAGGATAAGCTCGTGGAACTAACTGAAGGTGTGAAGGTATTGCCAATTTACTCTGTAAACCGTTATACCGATGGGGTGCTACCTGCTTTTGACGGTTGCTCTGTAAGTACGAATCTCTTGGTAAATGTGTGGGCTTATCGTCTGGCTAATGCCTCACGCAATGCTTCGTATAACCTGATAAATAGAGGAATATTTGCTGACGCCATCTCGGCATCAACAGTTGTGCGGGAAAGTATCTCTTTTGTGCGGGCTTATGTGCACCCAGTGGTAGTGCAGATACAAAAAGAGTTGGCAGAACAATGCTCTTCCATTAAGTTAGACGAAAGTCCTCTGAAACTTCGTGATTTATCCCGAAACTCTTATATCTGGGCAATGTCTAGCGGCCGTACTTCCCCGTACCAAGGGACGGTTTTTGCGCTTGCTAAAAGCAGAAGTGCTGAGGCAGGGTTAGAGACTCTCGTGTATCCTTTCCCGCTGCAAGGAAAAGCCATTATTGATGATGGCTTTTCTGCCTATCCATACATTGTGGCTACAGTTGCTCAACTAATTGAGCATGACGTTACTCATGCCAATTGCTGGGTACATGCGCGTCGAAAAGTGCATGAGTACGCTGTGCGTCAGCGCAGTAGATACTTCGCCGACTCCTAAAACAACAACGCGCGGGCCACTCTAAGGTAGCTCGCGCGCTGATGCAAAGTGCTTTGCTATGCCTAGCTTAGCTAAGCTAGGTAGGCTAGACAGGGTAATGGCCAGAGCTTAGCTTAAGCTTCGCTGACATTAGCCACAGTACCGGCTGGGGCGGCTTCTGGAGCTGCTTCGGCCTCAGCGGCTGGTAAAGAGCCATCGGCCTTGGTGCCAAACCACTTTAAGTGGATTTGATCGAGCTCACCACTGGCCTCTAATTGCTTTAAGCCGTTGTTGATCTTGTTGACCAGATCAGTGTTGCCCTTGCGCACGGCAATACCAAACTCATCAACATTTTCCTTGAACTTAGGATCCACGAACTCAGTTAAGGTATCGAGGCTGGCCTTCTTTAAGTAGTAGAGGTTCACAGGGCGGTCATTGATGACGGCTTCGCAACCACCATTGGACAGCTCTAAGATAGCGTCTGGCTCGTTATTTAAGGCCTTAACGTTGTCTGGGCTAATGGTGTTAGCAAAGTCGTGACCGGTGGTACCGATCTGCACGCAAATGGTCTTGCCATTTAAATCATCAGCAGTCTTGTAGGTCTCTGCCATATCCTTTTTGATGATGATAGAGAGGTTGGAGTCGTAGTAACCCTCGCTGAACTCTACACGCTTTTTGCGGGCATCGGTGATGGTCATGCCGGAGATAATGACATCCAGATTGCCAGTGAGAATGGATGGGATCAGACCATCAAAAGGCATGGACTCGACCACAACCTCATCACCGTTAACCTTAGCAATGGCCTTGATGATATCGAGGTCGAAGCCGATGATATTGCCATCGTTATCAGTAAACTCAAATGGAGCAAAGGTAGGGTGGGTACCAACTCTTAAGGTATCTGCTTGAGCAGGGGCGGCTACAGAGGTAGCTAACACAGAGGCACCAAGAGCCAGAGCAAGCCAAGTCTTTTTCATCAAAAATCGGCGCGTATATCCTCGAGGTAACTCGGGGGAGGAAGCGCCGCCTCCTTGTTAATGGTAAAAACTTTCCGACCGGTGGGCCGTGTGTCATCACACTAAAGCAGACCCACTAAAAGCAAAACAAGTATCTGCCTTTAGGAAAGAGTAATCCGTATCTTTTTGCACGCTCTGTCAGCTACGACTACGACTAATCAGGTCTTGTAGATCCGTCAGGCTAAAGGACACTTCAGGCAAGGTCGCACATGCAATTGCGCGTAGCCTGTAACCATTAGTCCTTAATGGGGCGGGTGCTGTTCACCATGCTCAATTGGCTGCAAGAAGGAGCCAAGTTTGAACTTATGGGCTTAATAAGCTGACAAAAATGGCAGTTTGCGCCAAATTTTAGCATTACCAGCACCATGCAAAGGAAAGGTGCTTATTAACGGTGCAAGCAAATTTTAGTTATGGTTTTTTGAACCAAAAAGGTGCATTTTCTGAAGGAAAAGCCTAAGGAATGAGGCTAGTTGGCAGGTGTTGTAGTGGTGGGAGGAGTGCTTCTGCACCCTGATTTTAGTTCGTGAAAGAACGACTCCGAGTTGTTTGAGAGCTGACAAGCTTTCTGAGCAGGCAAAGCTCTTTGAGCTGATTAAGCTCATTGAGCTGTGAAGCTCACTGCGCTGGCGAAAGCTCACTGGAGCTGACGATAGGTTTTGTCCTCCTAGCGTCTGCTCCTAGTGAAATGAAAGGGCGAGCATGAAGCTCGCCCTTGGGGGCAGGACACCACATCCTGCACTAAGTGAGACAAGGTTTTCGGTTGGAAGATTAGTTCTTCTTTCTGTACTTACCCATATCGATAGCCACGGCGGTAGCAATAATGATGCCCTTGATCACTTGCTGCCACATTGGCGACACAGAAATGAACTGTAAACCGTAGGTAATAATGGTGAACACGAACACACCAGCGATAATGCCGGAGACGGTTGCAATACCACCCATCAGAGACACACCACCAACCACGCAAGCGGCGATAGCGTCAAGCTCATAGCCCATACCGTATTGGTTGGTTGCACCTGCGGTACGTGCTGCTTCTAACACACCTGCAATACCATATAAGCCAGCGGCTAACACGAAGATGAAGAGGTTGGTTGCATAGACGTTAACACCTGCCACCACAGCTGCTTCACGGTTACCACCTAAGGCGTAGACGTTCTTACCAAACACAGTCTTGTTCAGCACGAACCAAATGATCACTGTGATTACAGCGGCAATTGGGATCAGAATAGAAATGCCTGGGAAGCCACCAGCTTGGAAGAACTTAGTCTGGCCTAAAGCTGCAAAGTCTGGACGAACACCACCGATTGGCTGAGAGTTGTTTGGTGGTAAGTCGAAGTACAGCGAGCAGCTACCATAAACGATCACCGAAGTAGCCAGAGTTGCAATGAATGGGTGCATCTCATACTGTGCTACTAAGAAGCCGTTCAAGGCACCAAACAGCATACAGATACCAACTGCAATGATGATTGGGATGAACAGTGGTAACTGAGCTAAATCTGGATAGAAGCGGTTAGCATAATCGGCAGTCTGTAACATCGAAGTGGAGATAACTGCGGCTAAACCTACAATACGACCAGCTGACAGATCGCAGCCTGCGATGATTAAGGTAAAGCAGATACCCAGAGCAATGATCAACTTAGTTGATGACTGCGTCATAATGTCCAGTACCACACGGATCTGCATGAAGCGAGGTTGCAGCACGCAAATGATGAATACCAGCACCACCATGGCGATGATGATGGCGTAGTTGGTGAGGACATTATTGAGTGTTTTGGCATTGAGAACGATGTCAGGTGCACCCTTACGTGGGTGAGTGTAGCGATAACCATTTTGAATGGTCATCCACACGCCGACGATCATCATCAGAATTGGCAGATCGTATAAGGTCTTGATGGCGACAAAGTATAAGATTGCGCCCAATACGATCACGCCTATACCGAGGCCTGTGAGGGCCTTGTAATAAGAGGATTGAGTGAATGTTGTGGCCATAATAAAGGAGCCCTCTACTTCTTAAAGCTTGAAGCCAGGCGCATGATCTCCACCTGGTCAAAGTTTTCTTTGTCAACGAAGCCCGTTACATGGCCTTCGCACATCACCATGATGCGATCGGACATACCCATCAGTTCTGGCATTTCCGAGGAAATCATGATGATCGACTTACCTTGCTTAAGCTGATCAAGCATTAAGGTATAGATTTCGTACTTGGCACCAACGTCGATACCACGGGTTGGCTCATCGAAAATGATGATGTCGGAGTTAGTGAGCAGCCAGCGCGCAATCAGCACCTTTTGTTGGTTACCACCAGAGAGGTTCTTAATTGGCGTTGCTAAGCTTGGCATCTTCACGTGCAACTCTTCGCATGACGTCTCAGCGGCTGGCTTACGCTTAGAGTTGTCGAGAACACCCATCTTGGCAAAGGACTGTTGAGCTGCAATCACGGTGTTATCGAGGATCGACAGAATACCGAAAATACCGTTTTGACGGCGCTCTTCGGTCAACAGTGCAATACCGTTCTTCTTGGCATCACGCACATTGTTGATGACGATCTTCTTACCGTTCTTGTAGATCTCACCATGATCCAGAGCACGTAAACCGAAAATGGTTTCCACCAGCTCGGTACGTTGAGCACCCACCAGACCACCGATACCTAAGATCTCGCCGCGATGTAACTGGAAGTTCACGTCCTTGAAGGAGCGAGGGTTAGCAGCAGTGAAGTTCTTGATCTCAAGTACAACCTCATCGCTTGGCTTGGTATCACGGATTGGGAAGCGGTTAGACATATCACGGCCCACCATCTTCTTGATGATGAAGTCTTGATCGATGTCTTTAGCTGCGTAGGTGCCGATGTACTTACCATCACGCATGATGGTGACATCATCAGAGATCTTTAAGATCTCTTCCATCTTGTGAGAGATGTAAATAATGGAGCGCCCTTCATCACGGAGCTTGTTGATGATCTTGAACAAGTACTCCACCTCATTTTCCGTTAAGGAAGAGGTTGGCTCGTCCATGATGATGATTTTGGCGTCATAAGAAATGGCGCGGGCAATTTCCACCAACTGCAGTTTAGAGGCCGAGACACGACGAGCCTCTTCACGAGGATCAACGTCCAAACCAATGCTCTTAAAGAGAGCCACAGTCTTGTCGAACATTTCTTTGTGGTCGACAAAGCCATACTTGGTTGGGAAGCGGCCAATCCACACGTTTTCCATAATGGAGCGGAAGCGGATTGGGTGCAGCTCTTGGTGGATCATGGAGATACCCATGGCCAGAGCGGTCTTGGTGTTAGGGATATCGTTGATGCTTTGACCGTTGAATAAGATCTCACCCTCATCTGGGTGATAGAGTCCGAACAGACATTTCATCAGCGTTGATTTGCCAGCACCGTTTTCACCCATGAGGGCATGTACAGTACCTGGCCTGACCTTGAGGTTGGCATGATCCAGTGCCAACACACCAGGGAAGCGCTTTACAATGTCGTTCATCTCAAGGATGTACTGACCCATGCAAAGATCCTCTTTTATGCACCACAACACAAAGTAGGAAGCTGAGAGCAGAAGCTCTGGGTAAGACAGAAGAAGAGTTGGTGTCAGTTAGAGCCAGAATGCAATAGCAATAGATGGGCATCTCTAAGTTGTTTAGAGAACAAAGCAAGAGAGGCCTATGGTCATATTAGTCTGACACGATCCCAATCCATGTGTCTTGAGTCTCACAGTAAATGCTGTGCAACTTGCATTTACTTTACAGTTATTTTGAGTGCACTGAATATGGTAAAAAGTGCTCTCAAGTTGACAACTGTTGCTTAACTAATGTTGTGATGAGCGACGCGTTTTTCAGAGAAGGCTCCTATAAAGCTAGGTTTTTCTGCTGAAAAATGGTGGTCGGAAAGCACTGCCACGGTCGTTCTTTTAGTACCAAAAGCTTAACTCTGCCTCAAGGCAGAGCCATACCTATAATTGGCACTAAAAGAACGACTGTCGCGGTGCGTTAGTCAGTCCCTGACACAAGACAGCCCAGCAGTAGGTGCTGCTGGGCTGCCCATGCCTGCTTAGGCTCGGTCACTTGTAAGCTGCCATATAGAAATGGTCAAACTAAGATCTGAGCCGAGCGCAGAAACTAACTGAGAGCGAAAGGTGTGTTTCGCTTACATGAAGTCCTTGTAGTTCTCTTGGGTCACACGGACGTAAGGAATCCAGACATACTTACCATCAGTGATGGTGTAGCCGATGCTATCCTTGGTGACTTCTTGACCTTGAGCAATCTTGTTGGCAATTAAGACAGCAGCGGTGCCTTGGTTCTTAGCATCGTTTAAGGAAGTACCTAACATCTGGCCCTTAGCAATAGCTTGCAGAGCTGGAGCGGTAGCGTCCACACCGACGACTGGGATGAACTTAGATGGATCCTTACCATCGGTACCTAAGTTGTAACCCTCAGACTTTAAGGCCTCAACAGCACCTAAAGCCATATCATCGTTGTTAGCCAGAACAGCCTCGATAGCATCAACACCTAAAGCGGTGATGAAGTTCTTCATCTTATCGTGGCCTTGCACCTTATCCCAGTTGGCGTTGTCGGAACCGATCTCTTCGATCTCTAAGCCAGCATCTAACATAGCCTTGACGCAGTACTCAGAACGTAAGGTAGCGTCTTGGTGGCCTTGCTCGCCCTTAATTAAGATGTACTGGAGCTTGCCGTCGCCGTTCTTGTCAGCCTCTGGGTGGGCCTTGAAGTACTCAGCGATTAATTGACCACCGATGGTGCCGGACTCTTCAGCCTTAGCGCCAACGTAGTAAGCCTTCTCCCAACCGTCTAAGATGGCCTTGTCTGGCTCACGGTTGATGAACACGATTGGTAAGTCAGCAGCCTTGGCCTTGTCAGCTAATGGGCCAGCAGCAGAACGATCCACTGGGTTGATGATTAAGGCATTGACGCCCTTGGTGATGAAGGTATCAACCTGATCGTTTTGCATTGGCTGACGGTTTTGGGAATCCACCAGCTCGATCTCAGCACCAACATCTGCAGCGGCCTTTTCCATGTTGTTACGCACGCCGGTCATGAAGGTATCATCGAACTTGTAGATGCAGGAGCCAATTAAGACATCGCTGGCCTGTGCGCTAGTAGCAGCAGCCATAGACAGAACAGCAGTAGCAGCGATAGCAAGTAAAGACTTCTTCATAAGAAAAAACCCAATCCTCCAAATCTAAACCATGCCTGAGAGTTAAGGATAAGTGGTGAGTTCCACGCAAAAAGAGTGGATCCTTATACTCTGAGAGCAGCTCTAGCCTGATGGTCATCACCACTGCAGGAGAAAAAGTAAAAGAGGTGGTGAGGGCCAATCCCTCGCACTCTAAATAGAGCAGTTGCCTTTAGGCTAAGGGGTAACTTTCTTTTAGAGCACTCCTCTGTGACGTCAGTCTTGCCTTCATAATGAATTAACTCTCCTCAAGAGGAACTACATCATGTTCGTTGTTGCAAGCAACAATTTGTTGGCAGCAATTGTTGTAAACAATTCGTTGCACACAGCAAACTATCGCTTAGTAACAAGTAGCTCAGGAACAAGATAGAGCTCTAGATCAGGAGATCTGGCAAAAATAAACGCTACAAAGTGGGGCTAGGGGATGTAGTTACGGCACATCCCGTCCGAACTGCGTACATAATATTTATTTAGCAGTCGAAAAACTGCGATCATTATCTTGTTTTATACAACTGAAAACTAAGCGCCATATACCAAAAACAAAGATATAAAGACTACATATCGACATAAAGAATCCCATAAATATGGGCTTTGTGAGGTGGCAAAATGTTCCATCATGGTAACGTTTACATAAAACATTTTTCCAAAAATGTGATCTATGTCCGCTTGTTGTGTGTTTTTTGGTTGTAAATGCAGAAAAAGCTGGGCAAAAAATCACGTCAAAATGGCGTAAATACAGTCGTTGCAAGTAAATGAATATTTTTTATGTGTTTTGCTTTTTGTGGTAATTATTCCCCATTTTTTCGGGCAAAGATCACATATTGAGACAAAGGAGGTAGTGCTAGGCAGAAAGGCAGGGAATGAGAGGTGAAAATTGAGGAATTTGCAGATGGGTAACTGAGAGCAAGAGCAGCTGCAAGGACAAGCTTACTTGGGGCAAGGTGCTATAGCACGACAGACAATGCCTTGGAAGAACAAGGCATTGTCTGAGGCTTGGGCCTGCAAGATAGGCACTTGCAGGCCTTAGTAGCCAGAATAGGCTGAAGAGCCTTGAAGGCTAAGAGGGGAACCTTTAGTTCATGTCCAGCTTAGACTTGATGAAGGCAACGATCTCTTCGCACTTGACGCTTTCACGCTCTAAGGTGCGACGGTTCTTGTACTCAATGATGCCTTGAGCCAAGCCCTTGTTGCCAATGGTGATCATGTGAGGAATACCAATGAGCTCCATATCCGAGAACATGACGCCTGCACGCTCATCACGATCGTCGTACAGTACCTCAATGCCTAAGTCCTCTAACTCCTTGTAGAGCTTTTCGGCTGTATTCTTCACTTCCTCGGACTTGCCTAAGCCCACAGCCACAATACCAACTTGGAATGGAGCCATAGAATCAGGCCAGACAATACCCTTATCGTCATGGTGTTGCTCAATGGCAGCAGCAACTACACGAGTCACACCAATACCATAGCAGCCCATCTCCATTGGGATGTTTTGACCGTTCTTGTCGGTGACAGTAGCGCCCATAGCAGCAGAGTACTTGGTGCCCAGCATAAAGACCTGACCGACTTCAATACCCTTGCGCAGGTGTAAGGTGCCCTTACCATCTGGGCTTGGATCGCCTTCCTCGACATTGCGCAGATCGGCCACTTCATAGTTTGGAATATCGCGGTCTAAGTTGACGTTGATTAAGTGGTAGCCGTCTTCGTTGGCACCGCAAGCAAAGTTGCTCATCTTCTCGGCAGCGCGGTCGAAGATGATACGGCCCTTAAAGCCGACAGGGCCTAAGGAACCTGGGTGAGCACCAGTGAAAGCGGAGATCTCTTCGTCAGTGGCAAACTCGATTGGATCAGCAATACCAGGGATCTTACCGGTCTTGATTTCATTGAGCTCTTGGTTGCCACGCAGGCATAACATCACCAGCTCCACTGGCTTAGCCTCTTGACCTTCGGCTACATCTTCGTGAGCGGCGTGCACCAATAAGCTCTTTAAGACGTTATCAGAGTCCATCTTTAAGGCAGCGGCAGCTTCGTCCACGGTGTGGCAGCCTGGAGTTGGGGCTTTGGAGTATGGATCTTGAGGGGCACCACGCTCACAGCTTGGGGCTAAGGCTTCAGCCATTTCGATGTTAGCGGCGTAATCAGATTGATCCGAGTAAGCGATGGTGTCTTCACCAGCATCTGCCAGTACTTGGAACTCGTGAGAGTGATTACCACCAATACTACCGGTGTCGGCTTCCACAGCACGGAAAGTCAGACCTAAACGATTGAAGATGGCAGTATAGGCATCGTACATGTCTTGGTAGGTCTGCTCGAGCGAAGCGTGATCGATGTGGAAAGAGTAGGCATCCTTCATGATGAACTCACGGCCGCGCATCACACCGAAGCGTGGACGGATCTCATCGCGGAATTTGGTTTGGATCTGATAGAGGTTCATTGGCAGCTGACGAGCTGACTTGATCTCATTGCGGCACAGAGCCGTGATCACTTCCTCGTGGGTTGGGCCTAACACGAACTCGTTTTGCTTGCGATCCTTTAAGCGGCAGAGTTCAGGGCCATACTTCACATAACGGCCGGACTCACGCCACAGATCGGCTGGTTGCACCACTGGCATCGAGATCTCGATAGCACCCTTTTTGTTCATTTCCTCACGGATAATGGTTTCGACTTTGTGTAAGACACGTAAGCCGGTAGGGAGCCAGTCGTAGATGCCGGAGGCGACTTGGCGGATAAGACCAGCGCGTAGCATCAAACGGTGGCTGTCGACCACAGCCTCAACTGGATTCTCTTTTAAAGTTGCGAGCAAGTAACGACTCGTGCGCATGGCAATGAATAACCCCATTAAAACAAGTTGTCTATAGGCCGCATCAGGTGCTTAGGGCTTAGCAGTAAGCAGTAAGCAGAAAGCAATCAGTATGATGCGCCATGGTCTCGCGCGACCACAGACAGGTAAAGTGGTGCCCGCCAAAAGAGGGCTCCTAAATAATCCACACATTTTAGTGGTCAGCATAGGCGCTTGCAACATGAAACGGCGGAAAAGGCCGCCAATATCAGCTCCATGCAGTTTAATGCTGCAGCATGGGGCTTGTGGCCTGTGGCCACAGCAAGCTACCGCCAAGGTGCTGTGGGCATTGGTGATTCTTGCTTTTGGAGGCATGGAACTACATAGGAAATTTGAGCAAAAAGCATGTTCTGACGCGTTTTTTGGGGTATAGTCACCTTGATATTTAAGGTTTTTTGAGGGAAAGACACCATGGTTTATCTCGTTAGTTTTGGTATCTTTTTACTTTTCATGTTGTGCATGGCTTTAAGCCTGATTTTTAAGCGCGGCTCTTTAAAGAGCGAGAGTGAAGCCCATGCTCTCTTAGAAGGAATCAATTGTGCTGCCTGCACCAACTCGGCTTGTGGTTTCCATGGCCAGCAACGTCGTAAGCCAAGCAAGTCTTGCTTGCAGAAAGCAGAAATTGATTTTAAGCAAGTCTGATCTGCTGTTAGAATCTTGCGCAGCTGCATTGGCAGCTGTACTTTGGGGGCCTTAAGGTTGACCTTAAGGCCGTGACTGTTAAATAACAGCAGCATAAGTTCAGTATTGGGAAGCATGGCAGCTAGGCTGTAATGCTGTGGGCAGCAAGGCTGACCCAATTGGTATGGGAGTTCTAAGGTGAACACACAAGCCCAGAGCGCGTTAGCGACTACATCTCCAAGCAAATTGTCTCACCGTCAGTTTGGTTTGAATTGGCAACAATGGTGTCGCATCAGCAAACGTGGTTTGCTGGCTGGGGTGTTTGCTCTGTGTTTGGTGCCGGTGCTGTCGGCCTGTGATCAAAAAACTGTGTCAGCACCGAGCGATGTGATCACCAATAAATTCACTGAGGTTACCAAGATCCAAGGTAAGACCTTTGGTACTTTTTATTACATCACAGTGCCTGGGGGCTATCCTGGTGGTGAAGCTACTTTGCGCTCAGATGCAGAGTTTGTCTTCACTAAGGTGTCCAATGCCATCTCCACTTTCGATCCTCATGCAGAGATTGCACGCTTTAATGCGCATAAGAGCACCAAGGATTTTGTGATCAGCGGTTATCTGGCTAATATCCTTGAAAATGTGCAGCGTCAATCGTTGCGTATTGATCGCTCGATGGATCCTACCGTCGGCCCATTAGTGAACTTGTGGGGCTTTGGCCCACAAGGCGAGGTGAATGAATCGCCTAGCGAAGAGCAAATTGCTGAGACTATGCAGTATGTAGGCTTGGATAAGGTCGAGCTGCGTAATATGGAAAATGGTGCTGCCTTGGTGAAGTCAGATCCACGTGTAGAGCTAGATCTCTCTACTATCGGTGAAGGCTTAGCCGCCGATGAATTGGCAGCTCTGATGGATGAAAAGGGCATCAACAACTACATGATCGCAGTGGCCGGTGCTATTCGCTCGAAGGGTGCTAATCCTGAGGGTAAGCTCTGGCGTGTAGGTATTGAGGATCCAATGAGCCAAGGCCAAAAGGTCTTTACTGCGGTCTGCCCACAGGGTATGGCTATTTCTACTGCTGGCTCTTATCGTAACTTCTTCTTAGACAGTAAGACCGGAACTTTCTACTCCCACATTATTGACCCTAGCACAGGTAAGCCAATTAGCCATCGTACTGTTTCGGTGTCGGTGATCGCTCGTAGCGCTTTAGAAACTGATGCCTTAGACACAGGTCTGTTGGTTAAGGGAGCAAAGGCAGCAGTCGAGTGGGGTAATCAGACTGAAACCCCTGTGTATGCCATTGAGATCAACGAAAAGGGCGAGGAAGTAGCTTCGTATTCGCGTGCTTTTACTCCATATCTCAAGTGTGTGCTGAATCTCAGCATCTCTCCAGTCCCTCAAGGTAATTAATATAGCGCCACGCGCAGCTGCTCTGCGCGTTCCATTGGCCACTGCACTGTGTTATGTGTCACGCATAAGTGCAGGCCAGTACACCTGAGGGCACATTGACCCTTTTTCGCGTAAAATGCCTCATGTTGTGACTGCTTGGTCTGAGCAGGATCATGATGTGAGGCTTTTTTGTTTTTCTAGACTTCCCAAGCCTAAACCTAGCTGTACCAATCAAGCTACTAAGTACGAGCTGTTGTTGGCGCGGCCTGCGCAGCCAGATGCGCATGCAACAAGCGCAGCGACGTGCATGCAGCGGCGTGCGTGCAGCGAGGCTTAGGCATGGGAGGTTTTTGGACTCTCTATGCACATTCATATTTTGGGTATTTGCGGTACCTTTATGGGCGGTATTGCCCTGATTGCTAAGCAAGCCGGTCATAAGGTTACTGGTGCAGATCAAAACGTCTATCCACCAATGAGCGATGAGCTGCAAAAGGCGGGAATTGAGATCTATCAGGGCTATGGTGCAGAGCAATTAGATTGCAAGCCAGATCTGATCGTAGTGGGCAACGTGATGAAACGTGGCATGCCTGTGATTGAGCGCATGCTCAATGAGCGCTGGAACTACGTCTCTGGCCCTGGCTTCTTAGAGGATCTCTACTTACGACAAAAGACTGTTTTGGCTGTGGCTGGTACCCACGGTAAGACTACTACTACTGCCATGTTGACGTGGATCCTCGAGGTGGCAGGTAAGAACCCAGGCTTCTTAATTGGTGGTGTACCAGAGAACTTTGGTTACTCTGCTCGTGGCTCAGAGAGCGAATACTTTGTCATTGAGGCAGATGAGTACGATTGCTCCTTCTTTGATAAGCGCTCTAAGTTTGTCCATTACCACCCAAATATCGCTATTCTCAATAATCTTGAGTATGACCATGCTGATATTTTTGACTCGGTACGTGATATCCAAAAGCAATTCCATCAAATGGTGCGCATCATGCCAAGTAATGGCACGGTGATCTATCCTGCTCATGATCAAAATCTGCAGGGTGCTTTAGATATGGGCTTGTGGTCGCAGAGCATTGCTGTTGGTGCTCAGGATTGCCCTTATCAATTTACTCTCCTGCAAGAGGATGGTTCCAGCTTTAGTCTTACTGATACCACAGTTAGCCCAGCCCAGACCTATCAAGTGGTGTTGCCAGCAACTGGTGTGCACAATGCCCACAATGCCTTTATGGCTATGTTAGCTGCTCATCGTGTAGGCGTTGATTTTGCGATTGCAGTAGAGGCTTTGCAGACCTTTAAGATGCCAAAGCGCCGTATGGAGCTGGTTGGTACCATTGGCGACATCCATGTCTATGATGATTTTGCCCACCACCCAACGGCCATTGCTACCACCATTGACGGTTTACGTCATCATTTAGGCGAAAAGGCACGCATTGTCTGTGTGTTTGAGCCACGCTCCAATTCTCTCAAGATGGGCGCAAATCGTGAGTTCTTAGGAGCTGCCTTTAAGGATGCAGATGAGGTGTTTGTGTACCATCCTGAGACTGTGCACTGGGATATGTCTATTCTGGAGCGTGATTGCCCAAAGCCATTGCACATTATTGCAGAGTCCACCCAGAAGCTGATTGAGGAAGTGGTTGCTGCCTGTGATGAGCACACTTCCATCATCGTGATGAGCAATGGTGGCTTTGAGAATGTCAAAGGTCGTTTAGTCGAAGCTTTGCAGCAGGCCAGAGCCAAGGCGTAAGCCTTGGCATAAGCTCTAGCTTAAGCTTAAGCTAAAGCTAAAGTCTAAGACCAACAAGACAAATTGAGCACAGGCGATATTGTGGCTCGTTTGTCTTGCACTCCCTGACGTCTTTGGCGTCAGGGGCGTTGTGCCCCCAAGAACCAGCCTTAATCACGAGGTCTTGTGATGAGCTTGCCAATGCCAAAAGGAGGGCAGGTACAAACTGCCTCCATCGCGACGAGTGATCAAGAGGATACCCTCAAGTTTAAGCTTTCCATCGAAGCTGGATCGTTGGTGGCCAAACTCTATGACAAGCTTTTGGCTCTCTATCATCAGGAGACGGATCAACACCGCGTGCAACAAAGCCTCAACAAGTTGTGCGTGCGCTTGGTCTTCTGCTGGTATGTAGATGATGCAGGGCTCTTTGGTCACAACAACAGTTTCAATCATTATTTCCAAGACATTCCTGCCAAGTATTGCCGTGATGCCCTCTACGGTCTCTTTAAGGTTCTCGACACTCCAGAATCTCTGCGCATGAGGGATGAATGGCCAGAGCGACTAGCTTTTCCTTATGTGGGTGGCGGCCTTTTCCAAGGCTGTGAGCAGGATCTTGTGCCTCAATTCACTCCTGAGGTGAAGGACTTCATTATTAAGACAGGAGCCTTATTCAATTGGAGTGAAATCAGCCCAACAATCTTTGGTGCTGTCTTTGAGAGCACCCTTAATCCAGAGTCGCGCCGTAAAGGTGGCATGCACTACACCTCAGTGAAGAACATCCACAAGGTGATTGATCCGCTATTTATGGATCAGCTCCAAGACGAGCTAGCTCAATGTCTCAATATTAAGGCCAAAGCTGCGCGCATTAAGGCCTTAGAGGCTTTCCAAAATAAGCTTGCGCATCTCAAATTTCTTGATCCAGCCTGTGGTTCAGGCAATTTCCTCACGGAGTCATATATCAGCTTGCGGCGCTTAGAAAACCAAGTGATCCGTGAGCGCTTTGCTCAGCAATCTTTCTTGGGCTTAGAAGACCTCAAGCCGATTCTGGTTAATATCGATCAGTTCTATGGCATTGAGATCAATGACTTTGCTGTGACTGTGGCCAATACGGCGATGTGGATTGCTAAGAACCAAATGCTGGAGGAGACTAAGAGTATCATCAGTCATAGCCACAAGCTGCTGCCTTTAGATAGTAGTGCACATATTGTTGAGGCTAATGCTCTAACCACACCTTGGGAACAGGTTGTGACTCTCAAAGAGCTGAGCTTCATCAAGGGCAACCCTCCTTTTAGCGGAGCACGTTTCATGACTCATGCTAATAAGCAGGATCTGAAACAGGTATTAGGAGCTGACTGGCCGACCAATGCTGGTGATATTGATTTTGTCGGCGGCTGGTTCAAAAAAGCGCATGATGTGATGTGTCTTTTTCCTCACATTAAGACTGCCTTTGTCGCAACTAACTCTATTTGCCAAGGCACATCTGTAGCCAATCTCTGGGAGCCTTTGCTGACGCAAGGTAGTGAGATCTGTTTTGCACACCGTTCCTTTGTTTGGGATAGTGAAGTAAGCTCTAAGGCTCATGTGCACTGTGTCATCGTCGGCTTTGCAAATAGTAAGAGGCTCACTGCAGAGCCTAAGTACCTTTACGAAGGTGATCTTGCGACTCCTGCGCAGCACATCAATGCCTATCTTCTGGATGGTGCAGATGCATCGGTTTGCGAACGAAAACAACCGCTTTGTCCGGATGTTCCTGTGGGCAGTATGGGCAATCAGCCGATCGATAACGGCAATTATCTGTTTACTTCTAAAGGCAAGGCAGCTTTTGTGCACAAAGAGCCTCAAGCTGAGCCTTATTTTCAGCGCTGGTTTGGCGGTAAGGAGTTTCTTTACGGCACAGAGCGCTATTGTCTTTTCTTGGGCTCATGTACAGAGGCCGAGCTAGAAAACATGCCTCTAGTGCGCAAGCGCGTTGAGGCTGTTAGAAAATATCGTCAGCGTAGCACGCGGGATAGCACCGTAAAGATGGCGCAAGAGCCTACCAAGTTCCAGACGCAGAACACTCCTAACACTCCATATCTCGTGATCCCTGAGGTGTCATCCTCAGAGCGGCAATATATCCCAATCGGTTTCATGCAGCCGCAAGATGGCTTGTGCAGCAACAAACTGAAGTTGTTTCCGCAGGCCACGCTCTATCACTTCAGCGTGCTGACCTCAGCTGTGCATATGGTGTGGACCAACGTCGTGTGTGGTCGCTTAGAAACGCGTATTAATTACAGCACCGAGTTAGTCTACAACACCTTTCCGTGGCCGCAACAGGTGTCATCTAAGTTGCGCCAGCAAATGGAAGCAGCTGCCCAAGAAATCCTCAAGGTAAGAGCAGCTCACCATGAGCTTAATTTGGCTCAGATGTACACTCCCAATAAGATGCCCCACGATCTTGTGAGTGCTCATCAGCACAATGATCTTCTGGTGCTGCAAGCTTATGGTTTTTCGCCAGACTGGTCAGCAGAGAGGATCTTTGCTGCTCTTTATCAGCTCTATGTGCAGTATCAGTTGTGACCAAATGTTAGCCGTAAAAACAAAGCAGGCGCAATCCCTGTGAAGAGAAAGTGCCTGCTTGTGAAGAGACCATATGGAGAAACCATAGGCCGTATGGGGAGGCCAGAGGCTATGTAGTGGCCTGTGGCAAAAAGCTCTTTGCCGAAAGGGCTAGATTAAGCCTGTTCTAAGGCTTGCTTTAAGTCTGCAATGGTGTCGTTAACGTCTTCTAAGCCAACAGAGAGACGGATCGAACCTGCATCAATACCGGCCTGAGCTAATTGCTCATCAGTGAGCTGACGGTGAGTTGATGATGCTGGGTGCAGCACGCAGCTCTTAATGTCAGCAACGTGTACTTCAAGGCTGACCATCTTTAAGGAATCGATGAAGCGTGCACCGGCGTCACGGCCACCCTTAAGCACAAAGGAGATCACGCCAGAGCTCTTGCCATCCTTTAAGTACTTTTGAGCTAAGCTGTGATTCTTATCGCCTTCCAGACTTGGGTATGCCACCTCTAAGACCTTGTCGTGGCAGGCTAAGAACTTAGCTACAGTCTGAGCATTCTTGCAGTATTGCTCCATACGTAAAGGTAAAGTCTCAAGACCCAGATTGATGTAGAAGGCATTTTGTGGGCTTTGCAGACAGCCTAAGTCACGAATGAGCTGAGCACGAGCCTTTACAATGTAAGCAGCCTTGCCAAAAGCCTGAGTGTAGACACAGCCGTGATAAGACTCATCAGGCTCCACAAACTCAGCAAATTTATCGGCATGGGCAGCCCAATCAAAGTTACCACTATCGACCACGACGCCACCCACAGACAGTGCATGGCCGTCAATGTACTTGGTGGTGGAGTGCATCACGATATCAGCACCAAATTCAATTGGACGGCACAGGTAAGGAGTTGCAAAGGTGTTGTCGATGATCAGTGGCACACCATGGTCATGGGCTAACTTAGCAATACGCTCGATATCTAAGATATCAGTCGATGGGTTGGCAATGGTTTCACCGAACACAGCCTTGGTATTTGGCTTGAAATACTGAGACAGCTCTTCATTGCTTTTGCGCTGATCAACGAAAGTAATATCGATGCCGAAGCGCTTGAAGGTAACACCTAAAAGGTTGATGGTGCCGCCGTACAGGTTGGAGCATGCCACGACGTGATCGCCGCTTTTGCAGATATTGAGCAGAGAAATGAGGCAAGCAGCTTGGCCAGAGCTGGTGCAGATAGCACCTACACCACCTTCTAAAGCAGCGATCTTCTTTTCTACGTAATCCACAGTTGGGTTAGCAAGACGGGAGTAGAAGAAACCTTCAGCTTGGAGATCGAAGAGCTTAGCTACTTCAGCAGTGCTGTCGTACTTAAAAGTAGTGCTTTGGTAGATAGGCAGAGCACCTGGCTCACCGTTCTTAGGCTCATAGCCACCGTGCAGGCATTTAGTTGCAAATTCCATAAGAAATCTCACGCGGAAAAGAAAAACCAAAATTAAGCAGAGCTCTCTTTTTCCTCTGGTGCTTCAGTATTACTAGCTCTAGAGAGCTAGTAACCCCGTGTAGCGTATAAGGCTTACAACTCGCAATGTGCTTCCAGCACTGTGTCAGTGAGTCATCGTATTTCCATTTTGAGCATAAAGAGAGGCGCTTTCTTGCGGAGCCATCACACCAAAGAAGAAAGAGCATGGCGGCCGGTGGCAAGCAAGATAGGTTCTGATCATAGAGGAGATCTGTGAAATTGGGTTATAAGCGTCCAAAACAAAGCAAAATGCACTAAAACAAAGCATGGTCATCTGAGTGGTGGGTAGAT
>DXEV01000161.1 GCA_019114785.1 Candidatus Anaerobiospirillum pullistercoris
GCCATATTGACCCACAATATAAGGGAAGCGCCACACATTACCTAAGCCAATGGCACATCCGGCGGTAATGAGCAAGAAGCCCAGACGTGTCGAGAAATGTTCACGGGTCGAAGACATAACCCAAACTCCAAAACCAAAAACTAAGCTGCGCTTCGCCACTTGGCCCAGAGCACTAAGCTAAAACTCAGCAGACTACAGACCGCAGCAACGAGAGCAAGCAAGGCAGCAAAGCCCGCTCTCCATCCCTAAAAGCCAAGCCTAAAGAGCTCTAAAGAACCCCAGCAGGAAAAACTACTGGCAAAACCTGCTAGCAATCCAGACACTGACTATCCAGAAAGAAGACCAAAGCAAATTAGGGCAAATGAGGAGGAGAGCAACTCCTCTTAATTCCTCAAAGGAAAGCCACAAGATGCGATCTGACCGAACCGCAAACATAGATGGCCATAGAGAAAACTAATAATTAGACAATACGCGCCGAAACTAGTCAAATTTGCACCAATACAATGCAGACAAAAGGCTATTATTAGCCCTGCGCACCACCACAGCGCGCCACGCTCAAATTGTGGGCACAGCACGAAATCACCCCTCTGCCCACCAAAAGACACCACCTAAGCCACATCCAGCATTGGTGCTATCCAACAATATAGAGAGCTGTGGCCTTTACCCTAAACCCCAAAAGCTTAAGCCCATTGGACTTAGAGCCCTTCTGGCCTATTCCCCTACTCCTCAGCACTAAAACACTCGAATAAGGCCACTCGTCCCTACCTGTTGCCCCTACCTGCCAACAACCACAAAAATGCACCCGCCCCTGCCACAAATCACTACCTAGACTAAAACGAGCCCAAGTGACACGTATAGTCATTACTCGCAAGTTTTATCAGTATTAAATTGTGTTTTATAAACAACAAAATATTACTAAAATAGGCTTTCTGCTAGCCTATATTTTTGGTCATTTGTTGCATCTAGAAACCCCTTATAAACCTGATAAATATCAGGCTGGTATACTTTTAGCAAAAAAAAAAAAAATCGCAGATTTTCTCAGTTAACAAAATTAAGGAGATTGGTTCTTAATTTTGACTTTTGTTCTCTCTGATTCTGGCGATCCCCTTGGTTGCAAGCGTAAATGCGTAGCAATCAACAACCAAAATCGGAACTGCCGTCACCGTCAGCACAAGAACAAAGTCACGAAACCGAGGATAGGCGATATGAGACACACTAACCATGCTCTCACCTTTCTAAGACAGCACTACCGTGCTGTGCTTAAGCACGCCTATGCCTTGGGCATTGCTACTGTCATAGTGCTATCTTTGGGCTCTGCTACTGCCAATACAGCAACCACATCGACAAAGGTCAAAGATCAGGACACTGCTAATGCCCTTTTAAACAACTGGAAATCAGAATATCAAATTCAGATTGACAGCGAACGCGTTAATTTTCAAAACAGCGGATTCAATATCACTATTGCCAGCAAAAATAACTTCATAAAAACCACTCTAAGCACTGGTGGAACCAGCTATCTTTATGGCCCTGACAGCTCCATTGAGCTCAACGGTGAAAACGCGTCTTTTGAGATCGGAAATTCTGGTTTTCTAGAACTTCATCAGTTTACCCTGACTAAGGGTACCTTAACGATTAATAACGGTAGTCTAAAAGCAGATCTTAACATGAATGGTGGTACCTTTAGTGGCTCACTAACAAGCCTAAGACTAAACTATGACGGCACAAAAAGTAAAATTACTTTTACTCAGGGCGGCAACTTCATTACCTCCGGCTTTGACCCACCAAGCAACAAGGAAAGTAGCTTAGATATTACCGTTGACCCTACATCAGCCCAAGGATCTTCAAGGATCAGCATTGAAAACGGAGCGACCGTAATGCTACCTAAAGGCAACATCAGCCTCGGCTCAGATCTAACAGTCACTGGTGGCACCTTAAATATTGGTAATGATGTTAATCTCACAGCCACCTCTGAAAAAGGTGCACTAAACATCGGTAGCGCAGGTAGCGCTGCTACTTTGCAGGTAGACTCGGCTCGGCTCAGCAGCTTCATTACCTCTGGCTCACAAGGCAAAATTAACCTAACTAACGCTAGCAGCTTACTTGTCAGTGGTGATACTGCTGTGGACTTGGGCAAAGGCGTCACTTTTGATGACTCGGCCATCACGGTCTCCGGCTCTAATTTCATCGCTTCTCAGGCTATTAAGGGCTCAGCTACCACCATCACCGCTGGAAAACTCGATCTTAACTACAGCGGTGACACCTCTGAGCTCAATGCCATCACAGTTAGTGAAGACTTAAGCCTCAATGGTGGAGCCAAGCTTAAGGTCAATTCTCTTTCTGTCGATTCTACTGGAACAGGTTCGCAAAACTCTGCTGCCATCTTGGTCGGTGCTGCTGCTAACACAGCTACGACTACTACCACGACTACAGCCATTATGTGCACGGCAGCAGTCAACGCTACTCCTCGTGCAACTGGCTCATATGCAGAGCTCTCTGTGGAAAATTTAGATCTGGCTGATAAAAGCTTAGTGGCTAGTGCCGATCCATCGGCCCCTGCCTCTATTGTTGCTATCAACAATATCAGCAGTAACAGTAGTACGCGTACTGGTTCTATTTCTACCTTTACCACTACCAATGCGCTGCCACGCGCCAATACGCCAATTGAGCTCAATGACAGCGATCTGGTTGCCTTACAAAACAGCATAATTGGTGTGGGTGTAGCAGATGTAGCATCTTTACGTAGTGTTTTTTCCACCACTGACCTCACCTATTTTGGTACCAACGGCGAGCTCGACAACACAGATAACGTTAAGTCCATCCTCTATCTTGCTCAGCCAGTCTCTCTTGGAGCTGATGGCTATTTAATTTCTGACAGCACCGCGACTCAAGACAACAAAGCGCTAAGAGATAAAGTGGGCACCAACAACGTCTATATTGGCGAAAACTCAGCTGTTGCTGTACATCTCTCTGCTGCTAACGATCAAAACCAAGCTGCTATCCACATCGACAAAGAAAACGCTTCTGCTAAAGGTGGTGGCCAAAACAGCAAAATCGTGATCGTTGGAGGAGCTACCGCTCAAGATCTCCAGAACCTCAATCTGTTTTCCGACAAGAATGATAGCGATAAAGTCACGGCTGTTAAAGTCGCGGCAGACGGCCACGATATCTTAGTAACCACCTTAAGCGGTCGTTTTAGCAAAGTGCTCAAGGCAGGCCAAAGCTACTCCACTGTCACTCTAGAAAAGGTAGGTGGCAGTGGTGGTAGCCAAGGTGGTGGCACTGGCTCTAATCCAGGCTCTGGTGGTGACGGCTCTACTGTTCTGCCTCCAGAAACCTCTAAGCCGACCCACGATGCCACTGAAGACTACATCGACGATAGCGTGCCGAACGGTGAGTACAACCCAGTGCTCGACTACACCGTCTTGTTCGATGGATCAGAGACAACGGCCGAGACTGTAGCTCGTTTGGGCCCATATGGCGGTATTGCTCACAGTGCCTTAGCTGCAAGCAACGCTACCTACTCTTCCATTGCAACCCGCATGGGATTAGGTGCTATGCGCCTTGATGCGGAGCACTTGGCTCGCAACTCTCATGGTGCTGTCTTGTGGCTAAATCCGCTCTATCACAGCTCAAGCTCTGATGACTGGGCTAACGAAGGCCAAGGCTACGGTGTGGACGTTGATCTTTATGGTGTGGCTTTAGGTGCTGACGTGGCCTTAAACCCAAGCTGGCGCATTGGTGCGCTCTTCAATGTGGGCTCTGGCTCAGTTGATGGTTCAGGGGCGGGCGCTGCTGTAGACAACGACTTCGATTACTACAGTCTTGGAACCTACAGCGCGTTCACTACTGGGGCATTCACACTGGTAGGAGATGTGAGCTATACCGCTGTGAGCAATGATGTCTCTGCTACTACACCCGCCTCAAGTATTGGCAAAGTAGGAGCAGATATCGACTGTTCCAGCTTTAGCTTCGGACTTACCTCAAAATTCGATTTTGCCTTAGGTGATCTTACGCTCTCTCCTCATGTAGGGATGCGCTATAGCCACCTTGCTATTGACGATTACAACGTCACAGGACACGAGACTTACGCCAGCTTTTCAGCTCAGAGCATGGACATCTTCTCCCTTCCTGTGGGTATGATGCTGGCCACCGACATCGCTGCAGGCGATTGGCAAGTGCAACCAGCTCTGGACTTAACTATTACGCCATATTTTGGCGACACCGAACTCAAAGGCGATGTCAGTTGGACTGGTGTCAGCATTCGCTCTTACCAAACTGTCACTGAAGTCTTAGATGATGTCACCTACGGAGCAACCTTAGGCATAGCCGCAAGCAATGGAGCCTTAAGCTTTGGACTCTCTCTAAGTTACACAGGCTCTAGCAACACGGATGAGTTAGGACTACAAGCTAATGCCCGCTTGTCTTTCTAAGCCAAGTTGAGGTCTATGCCTAAGCATCTTTGTCAGTGCTGATGCTTACTCTCGTGACTTTTGCACCGTTGAAGCACGAAGACGTAAAGCATTCAGCACCTTATGGAGGATTTTCTATGAGCGAAACCCAAAATGTCCCAGCACCAGCTGGTGGAGATCCTGCTGCCCCTACTACACCAAGCAAAGTTGCGCCACTTAACCTCCAAGCTGGCATTAACGTTACGCTTTTAGGCCGTAACATTGATGCCCTCTATTCCCACAACCAAGACGCTCAGCAAAACACTCACAACACGATCTTGATTGCCCCGACTGATTTCTCCGAGCCAAAAACAATCTCCTTTGGAGAAATGATCGACCAGTTTAAGCAATCTTTTGGTATGGGCGATACCGACGTCAAACAGCTTGAAAACGCCGTAAATTCCACCGCAAAGCAAGGTTCAGCCTTTGACATCAATCAGTTGAAAATCAGCCTAAACTCGGCTTTCCTCTACCTTGATCACGTCAAGGCACCAAATGCAGAAAAGGGGCAAATCGAGAAGTGCGAGTATGCGCTTAGTGTTTTTGTCGATCTTTCTGATTTCTTACCAGATCTGGGCTTCATCAAGATCAACTCCGTCTTCTTTAACCTCTGGAACTTAACACCAGAGCAGCAGCAAAAGGTCATGCATGTCGCGGACTTGGAAACGACACGTCGTCAGATCTTAGGTGAGCCTGCACCTGCTGCACTACCTGCTCCAGAACCAAGCCCAGCTAGCTGATCTAGCCTGCGCTTTAACTATCTGTTTTAGTCCAACTGCTTACCGTCCCATTGCCTCTAAAGCACATGCTCTACCGGTAATGTGGCTTAATCCAACAATGGCCATTAACCACATATAGGCATTAACGGAGCTCTAAAAGGCTCGATCTCTAACCATGTAACGTGGCGACATACATGCTGAAAAGCACTCTGTCGGTGAGAGCAATGTGAAGCAAAGCCGTGCTTCCACAATATAGGTTCCTCTTCACCGCCCATCGCATAAGGACAGCCGAATATGACGATTCAGATCAAAATCAGTGCAAATGCTCACGTATTTGGCTATCCTGCCGTGGTGACTTTAACGTCCACTGACAAAGGTATGTCTGTCGAAGGGCAAATTAACTGCCAACCTCAAAAACTGCTCCAACAGCCGGAAATGCAGCTCTCTGCTCTCAGAAAGCAGCTTCCGATCATCGATCGCAGCACCACAACTCAAGATCCAGCTCAAAAGGAACAAGCCTATCCTACCTCTACGCCCCAGATCAGCTTTAGCTATAGTCAGTCAAAGCTACACATCCATTACCACGACCAAGGCGTCCTGTTTTCGCTCTTGAATGCCTCCAATCAAGCACTGCGAGAGCAGAATGGCTCTCAAATTCTCCTTGGGCTCAAAACCGACTACTTGGATCGCTCTGGTGGTACTCTTGAGCAAGCTTTTGCCGCAGCCGCCGAACTTCTACACCTCAAAAACCTCATACTGTTTGGTAGCACCAGCTCTAACATTTCTCCTGAGCTACTCGAGCAGCTTAACGTTTTTGCCCAAGACTTGGTCTTACCTACAGCCTTTAGCTCTTATTCTTTTGCCTTAGTCAGTACTTTTGATCTGACCAGCAGACCTGCAAATGCAGTCAATGACCTCATAGGATCACAAGATATGCTTTGTGCAGAGCCACAAGCCATACCTTGCTCCCTATTTAGCAATAACCCAGATCCTGCTCTGCTTTCCCAGCTTTCACTCAGTTCTTGGGAACCACCAATTCCAG
>DXEV01000162.1 GCA_019114785.1 Candidatus Anaerobiospirillum pullistercoris
CGATTGTGGTAGAGGCTACAGATTGCTTTGGGATTGAGCTTTGTGGTTGGGCGCGGAAGGGTGGTGAGGGATTAGTTAGGGTGGGGCTAAGTTTTCCCTAATTTTTCTGTGTTTTTTCTGCAAAAGGGCAAAGATACAGAGTTTTTTGTGGCATCAAGAAGAATCTAAGAAAACGCTACCACAGGCGTAAATAGGGCAAATAAAATCGCGCAAACTACATAGAAGATTGAGGGTGATTGATTACATCGTGAAGTGGGGTAAGAGGCTTTTTGGTGGTTTTTTAAACGGTTGTCATACAAGTTAAGAGGTAAAAAAGCAGTTATTTTCAAAATTTTTTGGCACAGAAGGGAACTTTAGAAAGCCTTTATTTATCGCTAGAGTGAAAAAACGCAAACGTTATTTTGTGCACACGGTCACGCTATGTGATTTTGGTTGGAAAGTTGGTGGCTCAAAATCTCATTTTGTTAGTGGTATATTTAGCGGCGTAGGCAATGCCTACGAAACTCTTTTGTGAAGAAAGATTTTGGGATAGATAAAACAATGAAGAAGTCATTTTTAGCTTTAGCTGTTGCTGCTTTAGCTGCTACTTCGATCGCTTCAACCGCTTCCGCTACCACCGTCTATGATAAGGACGGCACCAGCATGGCTATTTACGGCCGTGTGCAGAGTGTTTACTACTCTGAGCAGCAGTCTGGTGTTTCTAACGACGAGGGCTCTTTCAACAGCTCCGCTCGTCTTGGTGTTGATGTTCGTACTCCATTAACCTCTGGAATTGCTGCTTTTGCTAAGGCCGAGTGGGAAGGTGCCAATGGCAACAATAAGAACGATGAGGATGATGGTTTTGATGCCCGTTATTTATGGGTTGGTTTAGACTTTGGTCAGTTTGGTCAGGTCAAAGTTGGTAAGTTTGAAGAGGCCATCAAGTACGCTATTGGCCCTACGGACCACTGGGAAGACGCTGGTTGTACGGGTCTCGCCGGTAACGATGATCGTCGTGAAGGTGTAGTGCAATACCAATGGTCTGGTTATGGTGTTGATGCCTTCTTATCCTATGCTTTTGCTAAGGATAACGAGCACTTAGACGGTGCTTATTTTGTCCCCAACCGTGATGAGGCCCGTGAGACCGTCGATATCGATTACAGTGTTTCTGCTGCTTTAGGTTACACCAGCCCAGACGTTCTCTTTGGACCAATCGGCATTCGTGCAGGCTTCTTATATGGTAAGTTTGCTGATGGCGACTCTAATATTTTTGGCAGCAATGGTGCTCCTGGTAACAATGTTTACTATGCTGAACCAGATCAGAATGGCAATACTGAGTACACTGTTTATGACGATTACACTCAGTATGCTGTGAGCGCTTTCTGGGGTTCTTTAGCTCAAGGTCCATATGTTGCTGCTGTTTACCAACAGCGTGAGTTTGCTGGCAATGTGATTTATGCCGATCGCTCAAGTGTACCAAATGTAACTTCCCCTGATTACACTGTGAAGGGCTATGAGTTTACCTGTGCTTATACTTTTGCCAATGGTCTCCGTTTAGCTACCGGCTATGAAGTTCAAGAATTGGATTATGATGATGATAGTGCTGATGTTAAGGCAGCCACTGTCCCTGTCTTAGCCTTATGGCGCGTCAATCCAAACTTCGACGTTTGGGCTGAGGCTCGTTTCGATGCCGGTACCGATGACGACGAGAACGGTGGCAAAAACTTCGATGCTGATGTTGGTACCACCTATGCTGAGGATTTCTTCGCTTTAGGTATCCGCTACAACTTCTAATCTTGGTTTAGGCCAGATTGAGTTTTAGCTCAAAATCATATGACACAGGCGGCTTAGTCTCACTAAGCCCCATTTCGGGCGAGGAGCTTGAGCTTGCCCTTTGATTTAGAGCTCCTTGCTCGTGTCTCTAAAACCAGCTTAAGAGTTTTAGCCTTTGCATTTGCTTGGTAGTAACTCTTAAGTTGGTAGCTAGTCTTCCATACAGGGGGCACCTTTTTCTTAGCATTGCTCAGAATGCTTGCCGTCAGTACTGATGCTCTTGGCTTGTATAAGCCGTAAGGAGTGTGAGTGTTGAACTACTCTATCCCAAGTTTCCTCAATAGCATGGTCATAGACCTTGAGCGACGGGATGGATTGAGCATCAGAGGCATGTTTTACCCCATCCTTGGCGCAATTGCGCTGCTAGAAAGCGGTGAAACCCTGTATTTTGACCAAAAGTCAGCTTGTTAAGTAGTCCAGACTTTTGCGTTCCTCTCTCTTCCTCCCAATCATATCAGTTCCCTCTAGTCGTATTAGGTTTCCTAAAAGTAAATGAAAAGGTGACTAGTTAATTGATATATTCGTGTTTATCTATGTATGGTCTCTCTTATAATAGGGATTGTTATCAATATTTTGGCACTAATATTGCTGTCACCTGATTTAAACAAGGTGATAGTCAAATTTATATAATAAGAGGTCAAATATGGTTACTCCTGTGTATGTTCCGTTCGAGAAAGAGCCTGGCCATCATTATGAATACCGCCCTAGATACGGCAAGGTATATATCTATGACAGACCTAGTCACTGGAGTCGTGCAAAGGGCCAAATGGTTTTGGACAAAGCCACGTTGTTAGGTGCCGAGGTTCCTGGGGATCCAACTAAGATCGAGTTGCTCGGACATCGACGGAAAGCTGCTTTAGCGGCCATGAACCAAGAGTCGCAGACTGAAAATGATGGCCAAAACTCGACCATATGCCATGCCAAGATTGAGCGCAATAGAGCTATGGCTGTCTTGGACAACATGTTCAGAGCATCTGGTGTTGATGGCCAAACAGCATCTGCCCTTCACTGCATTGACAAGGATGGAATGCTAAACTTGGCAGCAAAGGGACAGACGCTAATGCGCTATATGTTCCTATTCGAGACAGCAACGGCAGGTAGATTGGACATCTTTCAGAGAGAGCATAGCTGCCCTTACCCAGATGTAATTACAGAGTCGGAGGTTGGCCAGCTCTATGAGCTTGTAGGAAATGAACCAACCTGCAAGATGATCTTCTTTCAAGAGCGTTATCGCAATCAAAAAGGAGAGCTCATCATTGCCTTCGATTCGACCACCTATAGCACTTACTCCTCCAATCTAAGCATTGCTAACAAAAGCTACGATGCAGTCAATGCTAAGACCCATGGCATCAAGCTCTTCCAACTTTATGCAATTGACACCAATGAGCCAATTGCTTGGTTCCTTTTGCCTGGTAGCATGACCGATTGCAAAGCCTTGTCTTATGCCGTAGATGAACTGCGCGCTATTGGAATCGACAAGCTGGAGTTGGTCGCTGATAGTGGCTTTATGAGCGAGGAAAATATCGCCCTGCTGGAGTCCAAATCCATCGGTTTCGTCGTGCGCAACCCTAACCACAGAAGCGTTGTACGTAAAGCATTTGATGCCCATTTACCAGAGCTTAACTATGGTAGTTGCCTTAAGCAGAACCCACAAGTTGCAGGCACTAAAGTAGCCTTAGGAAATGACCGGTTTTTGTATCTGTACAAAAACTTAGTACAAAATCATGTGGAGGCATCCAATTTTAATCGCCAGCTGTATGCCCTAACCGACTCTGTCTCTGCAGAAGGCTGGAAGAGAGCCAATACTGATGAAGATCTCTTGCCCCTCATTGATAAGTTCCTCGTCGTCAATGAAATTGCGGCTCCAAGCAAAGCCGATGCTGCGCACACCTCACGCCGAGAAGTCAGCCTGAACTCGGAAGCTGTTATCGAGTATTGCAACAAGCTTTCAACCTTTGCGTTAATTTCCAGCAAGGATACGTCTCCTGATGAGATCTACAGAATTTACTTCATGCGTGAGCATATCGAAGATAGTTACGCCTGCTTAAAAGGCAGCATAGACGATCGTTTCAGGGTGCAATCTGATCCCCGCTTGGAGGGACGTACTTTTTTCATGTTCGGCACTCTGTGCGCCCGTCAATATAGCCAATCGTGCATCAATATCATCAAAAATGAGTTACGCCGTTTTATTGCTGTCCATAAGGACGAAAACGGCTATAAGGGTCAAGCTAAAGCGTACCAGCATCTGTTGAGCTGGCTAGATAACAGCAGTCTAGGGAAGATCTTTGATTGGTTAGACGGAGCCCAAGATTTGAGTGTCCAAACCAATGCCACTAAGTACTATTGGTCAGAGCCAATCCTTAAGCGTGACCAACTGTTACTAGCTTTCCTAGGGGTAGATGATTTCCCTGAGGGGTATAAGGAGCTACCAAATTGGGAATGGCTTAAGCACTAAGCAATATCAATATTGTGTAGTCGCGGATAAGGAAAATTTGTTACCTATCACCCTTTTACTTACTTTTAGGAGGTTTGTTTCGTTTATTCATGAAACAACAATTTAATCCTACTAAGCTTAAATTGTTGCTCTTTCGCGAGTCGAGACTGTCAACAGTCGTTGCTCTTTCTCGATTTAGCGAAGGTATGGCAAATAGCTCAACATTGGCTTAAATAGCGTATTTTGCATGAAGTAATGCAAGTGATTGGATTTTGGGAATTTCCTTTGTGGTGTTATGGTTTTTGTGATGCCTATGAGGCGCATGCGCCTGTGAGAAACAATGGCTTCGTTTGCCTAAATATGTCCCTTACAAGGTAAGTTTGCGCGCATTGCTTGAGTTAGCAATGCCTTGGTGCAAGGCATCAATCAAGGAGAGGTAGAAGCAAACCACGGAACCATGGTGTTGTAACTGAGCCTTATAGGCTGCTCTAACTTTCCTCCAACTGTATCTCTGCAAATATAGGCGATTTCTTGTGGTAAATTCAGTTCAGACCCAGAGCCGACGCATCTTATTTCCCTGATAAATCAGCTTTTCTTTATATGGAGTGTGCCACTTGGAGTGGTGCGCTTTTGTCTAGAAAGACGTAGCAGTTGAGCACATGCCTTGTATTTAAGCCGGAATTTAGATGCGTCGGCTCTGAGTTCAGACCTTCCCTCTACAAGCGCTGACTCTGGTTTCTAAGAGTAGTTCTGTTATTGGTCTAACCTGTCGACAGCTTTATACCAGTAGCATGTTTAAGGCAGGCTATCTGCCTCACGTGTTGCCAGAAACTGCTGTCATTGCTGATACCGTCATTCCCATTACCTTTTCTGTTCCTGAAGTCGTAGAGATCAAGATATTGACCAGCTCTTTTCTGGCTTGTTCGATAAGGTTGCTCCAGTTTCGCGCATGCTCAATACTTATGAGCGCAATCATGGGGCCGGTTGTCGTGATACTGCTGGTCGCTATGAGTTTAATGCTGTGTGTAGGGTGGCTGTGGCATTACGGCGCTCTGCGCTTTTGCGTGGAGAAGTTAAGGCAGTATATGACTCGGTTGCACAGCGCTTATATGCGTTCATTCAAGGGGTCATAGAATACGTCAATTGTCCTAGTTTATCGTTCCTGTTTAGGTCACAAGACCCTCGGGATGCTCTGTATGAGCAAGCTGTGGCTGAAGGAAATAGTACTTATCAAGATTTGCTGGCCTCTGCTCCGACGGTGAGTGGTAAGTTGTATGGGGTTGTGGATCACCTTGTTCAGGTCAGTGTAAGCAGCACCCCCACTGGTTACGCTTCTGTTGGTGGTTTAGATGAGCGAACGATGTTCCTTCAAGCCATAAGTCAGGCTTCTGATTCGTGTGCCAAGAAAAGTGCTTATTGGGTCAGCCTACCATCACTGTGTACGTTGATAGAAAGGCCTGCTTGTCCCCACTCGTAAGAGTGGGGACAAGCAGGCTGGAAGTTTAGGCAAATAACTCAGTTTTGCGTTTATCTTAAATGGTGGTATTAATAAACCATTAGCTAAGATAACTCTTGCAACAGCTTTGTTTGTGAGGATCTGCTGTTGCTCGTCGTCAAGTTCGATTTATCATCCCATTCAGATTGAGCCTCAAAGGTTGGCAGAGCTTATGACACAAAAGAAAGACAAGGATACTGCCAAGCAAGCCGACGCTGCCAAGCAAGCCGACGCTGCCAAGCAAGCCGACGCTACTAAGCAAGCCGACGCTGCCAAGCAAGCCGACGCTGCTAAGCAAACTGATACGTTTGTTGTAGAGCTTGGCCTGTCTGTAGAGGATCAGGTTAATCGGAAATTGTGCAAAGCACTTGACCTACAACTTCACTGCTATAACGGAGTTATGAGTTTTGCTCATAAATCGCTCAAGAGCATGCGCTCAAGCAAAAGATGGCAGGCGGCATATAATCTCCCTAAGAATAACCTTGATCGCCTTAAAGAGCTCAGAGAGATTTTCAAAAACTATCGCCTGACAGAGAATGACTTAATGAAGAAGGCTACGCGTGTCTGCAAAGCAATGCATCGCGATGACATTGGAGCTCATGAAGCGCAGTGCATTGGGCGCGATGTGTGGCGAGCTGTTGAGCCATTTCTGTTTAAGCAAAGCGGTATGCCTCGTTTCAAATCAGCTAGTGTAAAACTGCATAAATACGTAACAAAAAGTATTGGGCTTTCAGAGTGGCAAAAGGAAGACCAGAGATAGACGTCGTCCGCGCTCTCCTATCCCAATACTTTTCAATAGAGGAGACCAATAAAATCA
>DXEV01000163.1 GCA_019114785.1 Candidatus Anaerobiospirillum pullistercoris
GATTTTATTGGTCTCCTCTATTGAAAAGTATTGGGATAGGAGAGCGCGGACGACGTCTATCTCTGGTCTTCCTTTTGCCACTCTGAAAGCCCAATACTTTTTGTTACGTATTTATGCAGTTTTACACTAGATCAGGGCTAAACAGGCCGATCTCGACTTTGTGCGCGATAGAGCAATAGCGACCGATAGAGGTGGAGCGAAAGCAGCTGTTGTGGCCTGTAAGAGAGTAGGCATCGATCTTTACAAAGTGTAGCTGACAGCCACTGATGAAAAAAGCAGGTGAGTGATAGAGCAGGTCACCAGTGATGCTGGCACTGGGATCAATGGTTAAGCCCAGAGTCTTAAGTTTGGCGCAGATCTCTGGGGAAAAGTGCAGATTGGTGGCAAAAGTCGAGGTGTTATCAGGCATAGCAAATTTTGGTTGTTAGGCGGAAAACAAGGACGGAAGCGAAGACGTTGCTTAGACGGCATTCATGGCTACTGCCAAGACGGGTCAGTGCGCATGGAATCGGGGTAAAGGTGCCCCATATTGATGTCTGGCTTGGTCTGTAGGATGCGCACTTGGTTGCGGTTTTCGACAGCCAAATAGAGCCATTTGTCCTCGATCTTTGGCCAGAGGCTGAGATCTTCGTTCCGCATTAAAGCGATGAAGTCCTTAATGTTGCCTATAGGGAGCTTTTGCCCTTGCTGCTGCCTTTGCAGCATGAGTTGCGGGAGGTCGTACTGCCACCACTGGAGCTCAAGCAGGTCGGCAATCACCTCATCGCTGAAGCGATAGCGTTTGATGATGCCATGGCTGTTTTTGCCCCCGCCTTTGCCTGCAACCACAGCGTAAGGTGGCACGTCTGAAGTAATGACGCTGCCTGCACCAATCACTGCTCCGGTGCCGATCGTGATGTTATTCACTATGGTTGTAGCTGTCCCAACAAACACATCATGCCCAATGGTCACTTCGCTAGTGTCTTCTCCACTACGGATCTGGCTAGGATTGAGGCGATGTGGCGTGCCGGTATAGGAGCTAAAAGCGCTGTTAATTTGAAAGTTGTTGCTTGAGGTAAGACCTGAGATGTCGTGATTGCCCACCCCGATGTCCACGTTATTTCCAATTGTGCAATAGCGGCCAATAGAGCTGGTAGCCACGTAGCTGTGCTCGTACACCTGCGAGTAGGCGTCGATCTTGAGGCGCAAAACGGTGGTATCAGGGCCGATTTTCACAGGGCCACAAAAGAGCAGGTTGCGACCAAGGACAGAGCGCGGGGAAAAGTCGAGTTTGAGCTCGCGCAATTTGGCACAGAGCTCCGGACTGAGATATTGCGAGGCACACGGCTGCAGTGGCGGCTGTGAAGAGTCGATGTCGGTGGCAACGGGCATGGCTGGACTTAGGCTGATTTGTCAGGGAAAACAAAGAAATAACACGGCCAAACAGCGTGCAAACCAAGGAGGATCTGAGCTTGTCCTTGGTTCTTTGCTTAATAATTTGGCTCTGCCTAGCTTAAGACCAAGAGGTTGCGATAACAACTATAAACTATCTAGACTATTTGCGATAAATAGGATATATATATATATATATCATACTAGTGGTCTATAATCAATAAATAAAAAAGACGTGACTCAGCATTGGTCGAAAACACTAAGTCGCGTCTTTTAGTCTTGGTATTAAAGAGGCTAAAGCCTTAGGCCTAAAGCCTAGGGTCATAGCCTCTGGCTATTTACGTTACGTCAGTTCGGTTATGAGGCTGACGCATAGCTTTAAGCTTGAGGAGTTTTATTTTCCTCCTCAGCTTTTTGGGCCTCTGCTTCAGCCTCAGCAGTGGCCTGGGCAGCAGCCGTGGTGGCCGCTGTAACAATCTGGACGCCCTGAGCGATTAAAGAGTCCTCTAATCGTTTGATCTCGGTGGCGGATGCCGCTGACAATGGGCGATCAATCATATACTTCTTGTCAAAGGCATCTACAGGAATAGGGCGATCATAGTAATAGCCTTGGGCGATATCGCAGTCGATGCTCTTTAAGAACTCTACGTCCTCATTGCGCTCCACACCTTCGACCACAGTGCGAATGCCCATTTCCTTAGAAAGCTTGGAGAGTACACGCAAGATCATATGGTTCTTCTTGATCTGCTCTGGCTCTTCGACCATTAAGAACTCACGGTCAAACTTAATTTCGTCGATGTCCAGACCAGCCACAATATTGAGCGAAGAGTAGCCTGAGCCAAAGTCATCCAAGGCAATGGATAGGCCTAAGCTCTTGAGCTCATGCAAGTGCATGTTGAGCTCTTCGACATTGTGGGTTGCCAGATCTTCCAGCACCTCGATCACGATGTACTTTGGTGGAATGGCATACTTTTGCAAGATAGCCTTGAGCTTCTGGGTGTAACCCTTTTGGAAGATAAGCAGCTTAGTCTGGTTGATCGAGTAGTAGATTGGCTCGATGTTGTGGTCGATGTAGTAGCGGATGTGAGCACAAGCCTTATCGAACATATAGAGGTCAAGCTCGGTGCAGAATCCATTTTGCTCGAACAGTGGAATGAAGTCGTTTGGATAGACGATGACGTCACTATCAGAGATCCAGCGCACTAAAGCCTCAGCGGCGTAGATCTTACCCGTACTCAGATCGATCTTTGGCTGTAAGAACAGCTTGAACTCTTCGTTGGCCAGAGCTGCACGCATGCTTTGCTCAATGTTATGCAGGAAAGCCTCTTTTTTGTAGGCATTCTCGTCATAGAAGCGTACCGCATGGGTGTAGGTTTTGATGATCTGCTTTTTGGCAAATTCGGCACGGGCCACGATGCGCTCAGGGGCGAGATCAGGATAGGTAAAGGCAATACCGGCATACATCACCACTGGGAAAGAAGTAATGTTAGTGGTGATCTCCTTAACGCACTGATCCATGATATCGCGCACCTTAGCGTCAATATCGTCCTGTTTGTTGAGGCTCTTGTTCAGGTTCAGGATGAAGAAGAACTGATCCACCTCGTGGTGGCAGAACATCAAGACTTCATCTGTTGGTTGACGGCCTAAAACCTTGGCGATAGCGCATAAGAGGTCATTAGTTTGGTTCTCCCCTAACATGTCTTCGATGTAAGAGAAGTCGTGGATATTCAGCGAAACCACAGCATAGTTGTGACCGGAGTTGTTGCGATAGTCGAGCTGATCAAACTCCAGCAGGAACTTTGGATAGTTGTAAGAGTTGGTGACCGGATCGTAGTGGGCAATGCGCAGCTGAGTCTTGTAGCTGGTCTTCATGCTGAGGAAGAGGTAGATCGCAATAAAGCAGCACACAATGAAGATAATGCACAGGCTAACGATCAGCAGAATTAAGGCATTGAAGTATGGGCCTTGTGAGAGCTCATTGGACACTAAGGTGGCTAAATACCAGTCAGAGAAGCCTAAAGGCGTGATGTTGAGACGGTACTTATGACCATTGATCGTGGTATCGATCGCATGAGGAGTCGATGAGACTAAGGAGACCTTGAGGCGATCTAAAGCTAAACGATCAAAGCCTTGGTATTGCAGGATGTTTTTGACGTCTTTATTTAAAAGCTCGTTGACACCATAGGAGAACACTAAGCCTGAGGAGGTACAGAGAATACTGTCCACACCCTCATTGGTCAGAGAGAGTTGATCTAAGCTCTTGTCGAAATCTGTTTGGGCCACAGCGCCAGATAAAGCGCCGATCACCTTACCGTTTTCATCAAAGACTGGGTTGACATAGGTGATCATGTGTTGCCCAATAGTTGGTGAGTAGTAAGGTGAAGTTACAGTTGGATTGCCCAGCCATGCAGTGGACACAGCCAGCTTCATCTGTGGAGGCAGATTATTGTAGTGCGAGTCGGTGTTGACGCCGCTTAAAGAGATCTGCTTGCAGGTGCCATCAGTATTCCAGAAGCCCACAATTTCAAAAGGCAGATTGTCTTTATCGGCGGCGTTAAATGACTCAATTAAGGCATCTGCGCTTTTGGTAAAGGAGGCCAGAGTGCGCAGTGCGCGTTGCTCTTCCACTGCCTTGCGCTTCATGGTAATGGCATACTCAGTCAGCGTAGCCTCTAATTGGTCGTTATTGGAGGCACGATACACATAGGATAGTATTTGGAAGGTAGCGTAAGCAAAGGCGCAAAGTAGGAGCAAGCTGATCACAGAGATTGCTGCTACACGACGTAGTTTTTGTTTTAGCTTAATTTCGTTGATGTAGCTAATCATCAAAAAATCGGCACTGATACCCCTGAGCTAAGTCAGGGTAGGATGCGCCGCCTCCTTGTCCAATGGTAAAAACTTTCTGCTTTTGTGGTGTATGAGGATGGAGCTTTAGCTCCTTTACCTCATTTGACGCAGTAACTGTTGTGACCTATTGCCAGAGCTAGCTCTCGGTCGTAAGACAGAGAGCGTCGAGCGAGCTCGTCGAGCGAGCTCGTTGGCTGAGATAGTCGTTGGCTCTGTCTCTGGTTTCAGTCTAAAAGTGCAGCACATCTCTAAAATCTTAGCTGTTTGCAAGCTTAGCTTTTGGCAGCTGATTCCGGTTGAAAATTCTGAGCCCAGACGGCACATCCACATATCCACATGTTTAGATGGAATGTGCCAAAGCTTAAGGACTTAAGTCCTTAAGGCCTTAAGTCTTTAAGGCTGAGCTTGCCATCTTATGAGACCCTGTCTAAGAAGGCAGAAACTCTAACTTTGTCAGGAGCGTGCTTGTTTTGTTGTTGCCTCCTTGAGAGTTGGTCTGCATATAGCTTTTTGGCGTGCCTATGATTCTGTTTAGGGAATTAATAGCCCTTAAGACGTTCCACGTTAATCTCTCTTGCAAGTAACATTATGCAGTACACGGTGGTTGTACGGTAGTCAGTAGCTGGGGCAGCGCTTGCTTGATCGGTAGCGATGCCGTCCACGATGTAGTTACCAATTGTTTCCTCAAGCACTATAGCTCTGGGGGAACATACTAGAGTGTACATTGAGATACGTGCGTATGGTTGCAGCTTGGGCTAAATCTAAATTAAGTGATTAAAGTGTAGTGCCGAAATCCTGCTAAATATTGCTCAAATGCCAGTATTTAGCCAAGTTCTAGTGTTAGAGATCTCACACTGAGTCTCATTCTATAGCTACAAACAACGAATTTGCCATTTTTTGATGTTAAAAAAGCGAGCTCGGTTCAATATTTTGCAAAAGTTGAGGTCAATTTGCGGTTTTTTGCGCTCAAAAAGGGGAGGTATATATGTAAATGCTGCTTCTCACCTGTGCGGACGAGGCTTAAAGCCGAGAAATGAGATCACTGGTGCTGCATTTAGAGTGGAAGGATGGCTATAGCCATAGGGGAAAGGATAGGGGCTAAACACGTGATGTGTCCACCTTGAGGTGCCCTGCATGGTGAGCCCATTAAGATGAACCCATAGCCCACCCTATAAGATAGGGCAGGCGATTGGTGCGCAAGCTCTGATTGCTCACACTCGTGGAGGTCTTAGTGGTGGTAAGGACGCTTGTTGCTTGGGCGTCTTCTGATTGGCTTGCTTGGCTTAGCCATCATCGTGCCCTTAGCGGTGTGCACCGATACCAGTTGAGTGCGCAGACGAGTATGTGAGCGTGGAGCCTCATAGCCACCAAATTGATGCGAGATAATGGTCTGGAGTATTGGGTCTTGGCTCTTTTGCTCCTTTTTACGCTCTGGACGCATGACCTGATAGCTGAGATTGCTTGGCTTACGCGAGCGACGTGAGCTTTGCTTGCTATCAGTAAAGGTGGCATTAGCAGAGGCGTTGCGACCTTTTGCTCTATTGCTAGCTTTGGCTCCTTTAACAGAGGCAGAGGTATTGGTCGAGGCCGTTGCTTTTGAGCCTGTGTACTCTTTGCCCTTGCTTCTAGCATGCTCTTTGACAGAGCCAGTGCCATTGCTGCGCTGTTGCGTGGTGCGCTGTGGCGCGTTGCCATTACGGTTAGAGCTATATCCACGCTCTTGGTCACGGCCGAGGTTGCGGCCGGTGTTGCGTTTTTGGTCTTGAGCCGTGCGCTTGTTACTCTCATGGCGCTCGGTGCGGGTGCCAGCTGCTGTGTTAGCAGTTGTACCAGCGTGTGCGTGCTCGTGCTGCTGGGCTGCTTTGGCAGCTGGTTGCTTGCGCGCAGCGCGATTGTCCTGTGGAGCTTGAGCCCATGGCTGTGGCTGTGGTGTTTGCTTGTCTTGAGCTTTCCCGTGGCGAATTTGGTCGCGACGTGAAGTCTTGCCCATCAGGGTTGTGTGCTCCATCAGCTCAGGATCCATCTTGTAATGGGCGTTAGGATCTAGATCATTGAAGTGTCCAAATGTGTTCATGGCTTGCGATACGGCACGCGACACAATGCTTTGGGTCAGCGTGCTATTCTCTAAGTGTCGGTCAACTGGCTCTAAATAGGTCTTAAAGCCGGTCGTAGATTGTTGTACTTCTAATAAGGCACGGGCCGAATTACGCTCGTCAGCCTTTTGCTCTTCAAGGGCACGGAGTTTGGCTCCCTCACGCTTGCTTTGCTTGTGCTCAGCCTTGGCACTCTTAAAATCGTTTTTAGTTTTGGCTTTGGCTTTGGCATTGCTGAGCTTGAGCTCAGGGCGCGCAGTAGCTACGGTTGTGCTTGGCTCTGGGCCTTGCTGCAAGTCTGATGCAGGCACTGCTGCCTGCTTCTCAGGCTGAGCCTGTGGCTGTGACAGAGCTTGCGTAGCAAGCTGTGCAGTAGGCTGTGCCGCAGACTGTGCCGCAGACTGGGACTGAGCTGAGCTCTCACCAGCATTAGCTTTGTCCTTGGTAATAGCAGTGGTGCTCTTACGAGCGTCATTCTTGTTTGTAGTCGCAGAGGCTGTTGCTGCCTTGGCAGTGACTGCTGTCTCGGTTTGGGCTTTAGCTTGAGTTACAGTTTTAGTGGTGTCACTGTCCTTGATAGCACTGCCAGCGTTAGCTTTAGTGGCTACCTTTGTGGCCTCCTTAGTGGCTACTTTAGTGGCACGTGAGGTTTGGCGCATAGCCGCACGGTTCTGCGCTTGAGTCTTACCACGTTGCAGTAAAGCCTGTACTGCAATTTGCTCGGCTTGAGGGCTATTACCTTTGTAAGCACGAGTAGGGGCACTGTCTAAGCCTTTGGTGTCCAAGCCTCTGGCGGTTACGGCTTTGGCTTTGCTGCTGTCTAGTGTGGTTTTATTGACCTTGCTGCCCTGCTTTTTGTTAGGCATTAGTGCCCGCATACTTGGGGTATGTCTGTTGCTGACAGGGCTGATATCGGTGCCAATAATGTATTGCGACACAAACATTTCAAGGAAGAGCAAAAACATGGCCACCATGAGAGGGCCAAAGATCAGTCCCATGAAACCAAACAATGGCAGACCTGCGATCACACCGAAAATGGTGATGAGAGGGTGGGTATTAGCCATACGCTTTTGCAGGATCATGCGCAGCACGTTATCGCATTGTGAAATGATGAGGGCACCGTATGCTCCCACATAGACAGCGCTCAACAGACCTTGCTCAAAGTATTGCATCACCGCCAGTGGAATCCATACCAGCATAGATCCGACAATTGGGATCATGGAGGCAAATCCAGTTAGGGCTCCAAATTCAATCGGATTTTTGACATCACAGAAGCTATAGCCAACGGTAGCGACAGCTCCTTGAATTAAGGCCAATAAAGGAATGCCAATAGCGTTGGAGCGCACAATAGTACTGATCTTAGAGATAATCGTGCGCTTATTGGTGTCGTTAAAAGGCAGGCAGCGAGCGATGGCGCGCTCCATTTTCATACCACCAGAGAGTAAGAAAAAGAGCAGTAAGATGGCGGTAAAGAGGTTGATAGCGGTGTTATTGATACCGCTCATCAGCATGTTCATCACGCCTGTGGCTTTGGCGGTAATAAACGCGACAGTCTTTTCGCTCATGAGGTCATAGTGAGTGACCTGCTCTAAGTAATTCAGGGTATTGGTGAAGCGTTTGATAATGGCCTGCAGGTCAATATTGACGTTTTGCACCATATCAATGACATACCAAGTCAGAGCCGACAGTGGTAGCAAGACAAAGAGCGTCACCGTCAGGGTAATGATCCATGGGGCGGCGCGCGGTGAAAAGCGGCGGGATAAATAGATGTTGGTACGGCGCAGCAATAAATACAAGGTGATTGCGCCTAACGCTCCATTGAGAAAAGGAAGGGCTTCATAAAAAAGGATCATGCCGAGGATCAGAATGAGTCCTAGCAATGTCCATTCAAAATAGCGTTCACGTGTCTGGCTCAAGGTCATGCCTCGATTAGCAAGGATCAAAGAAAGCATCAAGCAAAACAGGCTCAGACTCAGACGACACGCTGCTTAATCCTTAGAACCATAACACGGAATATTTTTGCTTTACTTGCTCCTTTGTTCTGAGCTGGCGCAGCTGTGATGCACTGCTTATGAACTCAGACTGTAGCAACAGGGGCTGTTGTAGCAGGCTGATCTTTTAGTATTGTGGCGGTATTTCACCAGCGTGATCTATCTCAGCTTATAGCTGAGATGGCAATGAGACTAGCCATACAGGGACGGGCGCTGTAGCGCGCGAGGCCTAGTCAGCATCAAGCAAAGCAAATAAAGGCACAGGTAACCAGTGGTCATTTGTAGCCACCGCTACACATAGTCACAGGCTACACTAAGGTGTTGTTCGCGGGAACTGAAAAATCAGTCCCATGAAATGGAGATAAAAAAGGATCTCAATCAGCGTGGAAGAAGCTCGGAAGAGCAAAGAGCAACCGAGATGAGCCTACGAGTGATGCGACCACGCTAGAGCACCGCAGTAGATTGAGGACGATGCGCTAGCGTGGTAGCACCAAGACAGTACCTCCCTGTCCTCTTAAAGAACAAGAGAACAGAGAGGTAGAGGCGGTCAGTATCTGACCACCTCAGCTTAAGGGCTAAAAAGCAGTATGCCCTTAGATGTCTTTGGCAAATTGCACAGCGCGACCGATGTAGGTCTCTGGAGTTAAGGTACGTAAGTGAGCCTTAGCCTCCTCTGGGATCTCAAGGGTCTCGATAAAGTTGAGCATAGTCTCTTGAGTCACTTCATGACCGCGAGTGAGCTCCTTTAACTTCTCGTATGGGTTAGCGATGCCATAACGACGCATGACGGTCTGATATGGCTCAGCTAAGACTTCCCAGTTGTGGTTGAGCTCATCACGGATGTGGGCCTCATTGGCCTGTAACTTAGAGATACCCTTTAAGGTGCTCTTCCAAGCCAAGATAGAGTAACCGCAAGCCACACCTAAATTACGTAAGACGGTAGAGTCGGTGAGGTCACGTTGGAAGCGCGATACTGGCAGCTTGGTGGCAAGGTGCGAGAAGATGGCATTGGCCAGACCTAAGTTACCCTCAGAGTTCTCAAAGTCAATTGGGTTGACCTTGTGAGGCATGGTGGAAGAACCGATCTCACCGGCAATGGTCTTTTGCTTGAAGGTGCCGTAAGAAATGTAGCCCCAGATGTCGCGGTCAAAGTCTAAGATAATGGTGTTGAAACGCTCTAAAGCGTGGAAGAGCTCAGCGATGTAGTCGTGAGGCTCAATCTGAGTGGTGTAAGGATTGAAGGTCAGACCTAAGCTCTCCTCAAACTCTTGAGAGAACTTGTACCAATCGATCTCAGGGTAAGCGCTTAAGTGAGCATTGTAGTTACCCACAGCACCATTGATCTTACCCATGATCTCCACCTCAGCGATCTGCTGACGTTGACGGCGCAGACGGTAGACCACATTGGCCATTTCCTTACCTAAGGTGGTAGGGGAGGCTGGTTGACCGTGAGTACGAGCCAGCAGTGGCAGGTCGGCGTAATCGTGGGCTAACTTGCAGATAGCGTCGATCATCTGATCGCACATTGGTAATAACACTTCATCACGAGCGGTCTTGAGCATTAAAGCGTGAGAGTTGTTATTGATGTCCTCGGAGGTGCAAGCAAAGTGGATGAACTCTTTGACAGCGGCGATCTCTGGGTTAGAGGCGGTCTTGTCCTTTAAGAAATACTCCACAGCCTTGACGTCGTGGTTAGTGACCTTTTCACGGTTCTTGATGTCTTCAGCATCTTCTACCGAGAAATTAGCGATGATCTGATCGATAAATTCGATGGTCTCAGGGCTAAAAGCAGGGACTTCCTTGATTTGTGGGCAAGCAGCTAACTTCTTTAGCCAAGTTAACTCCACCTGCACTCTAAAGCGCATTAAACCATACTCCGAGAAGATGGAGCGGAGTTCTTGAACCTTAGACTCGTAGCGACCATCAAGTGGAGAGATCGCGGTTAAAGGCGATAATTGCATAATTACCTCGATGTGAAGCTCTGTCTCTTTGGCTCTTGGTGGTGCAAGAGTAAGAGAACAAAGGATACACAAGAACAAAACAAGGGTTAAGGCCTAAAGATAGGCCCAAGGCTTTTGGCCCAAAGGTTATCTTACTTGGCGCAAGCTGCCAACAAGCTACGCTCGTTGGCGCAAGCTGCGCTACCAGCAAGCTAGCGCTTGCTGACGCAAGCTGCGCTGCCAGCTTGCTGCGCTGCGAGCAGCACAGAGCATTCGTTGTACTAGGGCTCGGGCTTATATACTTTGTTGGGAAATGATCTGGCGGGCACGCTCAATAATGTCCTTGTAGCGGAACATTAAGGAGTAGCGCTTGCCACCGACTTGGTGCCAGAGCAGACTGGCGCGAATACCAGCCAATAACAGCGCACGGATCATCTCTTGAAATTCGGTACGACGCAGGTAGCTCTCTTCACCATAAATGATGAGTTTAGGGAAGTTTGGGCTAATGAGATTGCTGTAGATCTTGGAGTACATCTTAATGATGTCATAATCCACCAGCACATTGTCAGCTGCATCTTCGTAGTCAGGGTGCAATAAGAGCACATCAGAGCGCAACTTATCGACCTCTTTGTCCAGCTGGGCAAAGACCATGCTCTGCTTTTCGAGGTTGGCCTCCAGATTAATTATGCTAAAAGCGATCTTGATCAGCTCAGCATTCTTAGGCTGGGTAGCCTCCTTTGGGTAAAGCGAGGTCAACAGCTGATTGAGGCCAGGAATGACGCGCTTAGGAGCGTACACATCCTCAATGGTATTAGGCGAGGTGATGACTAAAGCACGCATTAATGGAGCAATAGCATGTTCATCGACAGCACCAAAGCGTGCTACGCGTTGAATTTGCGCAGCAGATTGGAAAAGAGCTGCTAGCGCTATAGTTTCAGAGTAAATATCAGAAGCCATGCACTCACCTGTGTTAAAGAAGAGGAAAAAGGAAACGCTTAAGCCCTGTGTGGCGTGACACCTTGCTAGCTCAGCGGGCTCAGCAGCTAAGCTAGCTTAGCTGCGTTGGCTGAGCTTGTTGGCCAAGGCTATTTAATTGGAGCCTCGATAATAGCACCGCCTAAGCAATCTGCTCCACGATAGAACACTACCGATTGGCCAGGAGCCACAGCGCTGACTGGATCTGGGAACGTAACTTGTAACAACTCACGAGGCTCTTCGCCATTGAGCGAAGCCGTTACACGCTCTACCCTACATTTTACATCAGGCTGGCGATAGCGTATCTTGCAAGTACATTCCAGCGGCATTGGTGGTGGCGCAATGATCCAAGTTTCTTGGCTGGCATACAGTCCAGCCGAGAATAAAGCTGGATTGTTATGGCCTTGAGCGACGATCAGCGCATTATTAGCTAAGTCCTTGCCAACAACATACCAAGCCTCACCGCTACCCTCACGACTGCCGCCAATATGCAGGCCTTTGCGCTGGCCTATAGTGCAGTACATGAGGCCTGGGTGTTCACCGACCACCTTACCTTCGGTGGAGATAATTGGGCCTTTCTTGGCTGCATGTGGCAGGTATTGATGTAAGAACTGATTAAAGCGCTTCTCACCAATAAAGCAAATGCCAGTGCTATCTTTCTTTTCGGCGGTTACCAGTCCACGCTCTGCTGCCAGTTGTCTGACTTGTGGCTTAGGTAAGTGACCGACAGGGAAGAGCACCTTGTGCAGCTTGTTAGGGCCAATAGCATGTAAGAAGTAGCTTTGGTCTTTGTTGCTATCAAGTCCACGTAAGAGGTGGGCAGGGGCATCAATGCCGCCATCAAAGCTTCTTAAGCAGTAGTGACCAGTGGCAATGAAATCTGCGTGGAGATCTTCTAAGGCATAGTCTAAGAAGGCCTTAAACTTGATCTCTTTGTTGCACAGAATGTCTGGATTTGGGGTGCGTCCTGCACTGTACTCTTGCAGGAAGTTCTCAAAGACGCGATCCCAGTACTCAGCCGCAAAGTTAATGGTTTTCAGCTCAATGCCTAAGCGCTCACAGACTTTAGCGGCATCCTCACGATCGGCAGCGGCGGCACAGACAGTGTCAGTGTCGTCCTCTTCCCAATTCTTCATAAAGAGCGCAGTGACGTCCATGCCTGCCTCTTTGAGGAGGGCAGCCGAGACCGACGAGTCGACACCACCAGAAATACCGACTACCACTTTTTTGCCTTGTAATTCTTCGTAAGGCGTGCGGTAGGCAAACTGGTGATCTTCGGGCAAAAGCGAAGCGAGCTCTGGCATTAAGCGCGTACCTCGGTGATAGCAGACAGAGGGATAGACTGGCCCTTGAAGTAGTCGTCGAAGTTATAGCCGATGAGGCGGGTACGCCACATGTGCTTCTTTTCGTAGATCTCTTCTTTGGTGTACCACTTGATGCCGACGATCTCGCCATCAGGGTCGTTGAGTTTCAGCTGAGCGGCAGCACCATCTTTGAGGTGGGCTTTAAAGGTGAAGCGGATAATGGTTTCGTAATCCTTGACGTAATCGTAGACACCGACTAAGTAGTCAAGCTCCACAGGGCAGCCACATTCCTCGACGGCCTCACGCAAGGCAGCATCGATGATGCTTTCTTTGGCCTCAACGTGACCGGCGATAGTACCGAAGCACAGTTCACCTGTCTCTTGGTACTCTTCTACCATTAAAAACTTGCCCTCTTGTTCGATGATCAGGGCTACGGTCAAATAAGGCTTAAAGCGCTCAGACATGGGAAGATCCAGCAAAAAGCAAAAGAGCGTGCACGAAAAAAGAGTGCACAGAAGAAAGTAGTCTTACGCATACCTTGTTTTTACAAGAGCAAGGTAAAGTAAAGCAAAGCAAAGCTGTGGCTATGTCCTGTATGCCAATGGGGCGGAGCCCTCATCTAGATGGATTGGCCATAAGCTTTGGACGCCCGATTTTATCAGACTGGAGCGGTTTTGGATAGCAACAAAAAGACCACCAGCCTATAGTGAGCCCATAGAGCAAAGTGGTCTTTAGGTGCATGGAATTACGGCTTGAGCCGTGACAACATATAGGTGTGACTACATGTGAGCAACGATGGCATCACCAAATTCAGAGGTGGAGATAGCCTTAGCACCTTCCATCTGTTGGGCAAAGTCAGAGGTGACTTCACCGGCACTGATGGCACCTTCCATACCCTTGATGATGAAGTCAGCGGCCTCGTTCCAGCCTAAGTGACGTAACATCAGCTCAGCTGAGAGCACGATGGAGCCTGGGTTGGCGATGCCCTTACCAGCAATGGTTGGGGCTGTGCCGTGTGTAGCCTCAAAGATAGCGGCTTCGGTACCAATGTTGGCACCTGGGGCAATACCAATACCACCCACAATAGCAGCGAGAGCGTCAGAGATGTAGTCGCCGTTTAAGTTCATTGCAGCCACCACATCGTAGTCTTGTGGGTAGAGCAGGATATTTTGTAAGAAGGCGTCAGCAATGACGTCTTTGATCACGATCTGCTTGCCAGTACGTGGATTGGTGAAAGAAACCACGCCCTTGTCGTCGGTGGTAGCACCAAATTCTTGCTGTGCCAGCTCATAACCCCATTTCTTAAAGGCACCTTCAGTGAACTTCATGATGTTGCCTTTGTGCACAATGGTGACGGATTTGCGATCGTGGTCAATAGCGTAGTTAATGGCAGCACGGATTAAACGCTCGGTGCCTGGCTTGCTCATTGGCTTCACACCAATGCCACAGTGCTCAGTAAAGCGCAGCTTCTTGACGCCCATATCCTGTTGCAGGAAGGAGATCACCTTTTGGGCTTCAGCGCTATCGGCTTCCCACTCAATACCAGCGTAGATGTCTTCGGCGTTCTCACGGAAGATAATGGTATCGGTCAGCTCTGGGTGTTTTACTGGGCTTGGGGTGCCTTTAAAGTAGCGCACTGGACGCAGGCAGATATAGAGATCTAGGCCTTGACGCATAGCCACATTGAGGGAGCGGATACCGCCGCCGACAGGGGTGGTTAAAGGGCCCTTAATAGCGACGTGGTATTTCTTAATGAGCTCCATGGTCTCATCAGGCAGGTAGACGTTTTCGCCATAGACTTCGCAGGATCTGCCACCAGCGTAGATCTCCATCCAAGAGATCTTTTTGCTGTCACCATAGGCCTTATTTACAGCGGCATCGACCACGCGTTGCATCACAGAAGTGATGTCGACACCGATACCATCACCACGGATAAAAGGGATGATAGGGTTAGCTGGGACTTGTAATTTACCAGCGGCGTCTAAGGAAATGGCCTCACCAGCAGGCACAACTACTTTACTGACAAAACTCATCAATACGGCCTCACAAAGTGTGGCAAGGGACAAGGACAGTCTCTAGAGCTAAATCTAGAGTAAAGCTCTTTGCCACAAAAAGGAAAAAACGCCATTACTTTAGCCCATTTTGAGCACTGATGCCACAAAACGCGAGGATAATGGGTCTTTGCCCAAAGATTGGGAGTTTTAGGGGCATGAGGTGAAGGTAGGGGCCCAAACTTGCGTTTGGGCTTAGCAGAGGCTCAGCCGAGGCTTGGCTAAGCCTCAACTGTGGCGATGGCCATAGCTGGCCATAGGCATAGGCATAGGCCGAAAGGCCCTAAGGAGTCATTGGTGTCACTGCCGGATCATGGAATTGCGGACGATTGCGATTAATGATCTCCTCACGACGCTGACGCTCAGATTCGGTTAAGTCATCTTTATCCGAAATAATGTCCTGTGGCACTAAGTTTCCATCGGAGTATCGACGAGAGTATTCATCTTCTTGATCCAAAGCGTCAATCGTTTGCTGATCAAATGGCAGAATGATCTTTGAGTCAGGATCGGTGCCCTCTTCCTCACGTTGATAGTTAGGCAGATCGCGCAGCATAGTTTCACGAGCACGGAAGCGTGGTAGCTCGTTTGCTCTCTGCTGTTGCTCTTGCTTGATATCTTGCTCGAGCTGCTGCTGGTGTGCCTGCATAGCCTGTCGACGTTGGTTACCATCACGCTGTTGTAAGGCCGCACGCATATCCATCTGGGCGCTGTCTGACTGTTGAGATTGCACCCCAGTATTGACGTTGATATTGGTGTTTTGTTGAGCAGGCATATTGGCCTGTTGCTGGTTCTGGAGCAGGATGTCAGCATTTTGGTTTTGAGCTGGCACCTTGCCCGATCTTTCAATGCCTGCTTCTAAGTAGTTGCGAATTGGGCGCTGATTGTGGTGATCAGCAAGACGCAGTAAGAGCTCTTTTACCTGCTGGTGATCTGGGGTGATGTTGACGTTGAGATTACAGATCTGCTTACAGTCCATCTTAGTGCATACTGGGTTTTGGTAAGTGTCAGCACAGATCACATTGAGGTAAGCATCAACCACCACCAAAGACTCAATCACGTTCTTGATGGAGCTTTCGATATTGACCTCTACAGCTTCATTGATGTTGATGATGTGTTGCAGCTCCTCAGGTGGAATATCAATGTTTGAGCTGTTGTTGATATCGTTGGTGAAGGTACCATTGAGCTTGCCATTGTTTTGGCCGGTAAAGCTATAACCAATGTTATGGCCTCGGGTGTTGTCTACCAGTTTGTAGGCCATAAAAAGACTGCGATATGGCGAGTCGTTGAGGTCGTAGATAAAGTGGGTGTGGTTGCCAAAATCCTCGATGTTGAGCACATAAGGCGAATTGAGCGAGGTCTCTTTTTGGTAGGTGATGAAGTTGACCTTATCAATGGTCTGCATTGCCACCACCAGATCATTGTTGAGACTGCGTTGGGTGATGATGACACCACTGCTGTGATAGCGGGTAGCCTTACCGTAGAAGTACACGGTTTGCGCATTCACCATCGTGTTCTTGCTGTAGTAAGTGGTGGTGAATTGAGGCTCGTCCGAGTGGAAGTTTGTCAGCATCTCAAAGACTTTTTGGCCACGCTTAATGACGTAGACACGACCAAAGCCTTCGGCTTTACCATTTTGACAAGATCCTTCCCAGAAAAGCAGCGAAGTGTTGTCCAAAAAGCCATCGAGCAGCTCTGAGGAAACCACGCATTGCTCTGTTTTATTGGCTGGTTGCTTGGAGATCTGTAATTTATCGTAGTTAGAGGTGTATCGCTCTACCAGCATCTGGTGCTGTTGGAGGAGCTCATGCTCATAGTTGAAGTTAGGGGTGCTTGGCAGGGTGTCACCCATCAGAGCAGCAACGCTTACAGGGCTGAAAAACAGTAAAGCAAGGGCGCTGAAGAGGGTACAGAGGGAGAAAAATAGGCCTCGCAGTGCAGCTGGGACTAAAGAAAAAGCGCAGGAAATAGTCCCCCTTTCCCCAAACAAAACGGGGCCGAGGTTATGAGTGCGCATGCGCAGCAGCGTAGCAATGAGTCTCAGCATCGATGCCTCGTCAGCCAGAAAAGTCCGCTTCGCTCTGTTTTGGACAGCTCAGAGTTCAGCGCAAGTGAAGTGGGTGTAGAGCAAGCTACACTGCCAAAAAAATATAGTAGTTAAGAAACGAGCCTACAGATTCTAGATCTGAGTGTTAGCTTGATTCCTTGCACCTTGCACTTTGCAGGTGACGCTTTGCAGGTTGCACCTTGCAAGAGAAGCTATGCCTTGTGTATTGGCCTTGGCCGTATCGTTGTGCCCTTTTCCCAATGGATCCCAAGGAGCAACCAATAAGGCTAAGCCCAATACTAAACCTAAGCCTAAGCCCTCGCATGAGCGCAAGTTTTCTCAAGAGCTGCACCGCAGAAAAATTAGATCAAATTAGGTGCAAATTAAGCTAGAAAGATCTGGGGGATCAATATCTATCTGCACTCTGTATGCCATTTTTACAGGAGTACAAGAAAACGCAACCCAAGATTTTCTCCATGGTATACAGCAGGGGGGTATGCGTGGCTATTTGGCCCTAGAATTGTTGGCGCTTTCCCAGCTTTTTAGCATCAGCTTTGTACTAGATCTGTTTTGGTAGCTAACAGCAAACAAGACACCAGCTGGGCACAGTGACACGTTCTTGAGCCGTTGGTGAGGAAAAGTCTTTGTCTCTGCCATTTTAACCACATTTAGTCGCGCTATTCTAAGAAAAATCGACGTCCTTGTCCGCAAAAAATTGTGGACAAAATCCGCAGAAAATGTGCTTTTTCTAGACGAAACCCCAATTTGGTCGCTATGTGCGCGAGCACAATATGCACAAAAATTTGCTGCTCTCCTGTCACAGGAACAGGTGATAGAGGACGGAAGTGGTGAAATTTTGACACTTGGGAACAGAATGAGGTTTGCGATGCTGTGAGCAACAAAAAGTCGTAAACGTTTGCAGAGATGGTAAAGGGCAAAGGGCAGGAAGGTAGAAGGGATGTGGCGACGAGGCCACGCAGGAAAGATGTTGGGTCTGTATCTGATTGGACAGGCTTAGCTGGCTAATTAGGCTTCGCTTTGCTCGGTGGCCTCATCAGAGATGCAAGAATGCTCATCTAGGATTTGGTCGGTTGAGGTATCGGCTGTGTGCTTTTGGCTCGAGCTTGTGTCAGTGTTAGTGGCTCTCACGCCGTTGGAGGTATTAGAAGAAGAGACTGTCAGGTGGGCAGAGAGGTTATCGTCGTTAGTTTCAGCGACAGCATCGCTATTAGATTGTTGCTGATGGAGCAGGTGGGAGTCGGCAATATTGATAGAGGCCACGCAAAGGAAGGCGAGCGCTAAGGCAAATCCAGCAGCAACTTTGTACATATCAGAACCTACTTGGGGTCGCATATAACGAGACATCAGGTAACAGTACGGTGATCGAGCTATGTGAACGGGCTCAGACTCGGGCTAACTTTTATTTAGCAGGCTAGGCTGCTAGTAGGTTAGTCTTGGTCGGAGTGCGTGTGCCTATTTACACGTGCCCTTGGGTACGCGCACCAGCCAGCTGGTATGTGCTGACTTCTGTGTACTGTTGCGTAATGCCAGAACCAAGTCCTGCCTTAGTTACCTTGAGACTACACTCTTTTATCCTGACTACAGGACTAAATTTAGTCTTGTCTAAAGACAGTGCTTGGGGTATTTGCTCTACATGCTTTGGAAGAACACTAGCTGATATTAAGCTTCTTAGTCAGGTGGGCAGAAAATAACTTGTGTTTGGTGCTATTACCAAAAGTCCACAAATCTAAACTCTACACTCAAGACTCTAGCTCTCTAAGGACGTAAAGCATTTGCTATCTTAATAGATACACCAAGATGTAATCAACCACTACGGCCGAGTGGTGGCCACGCGCGACATTTGCGCTTGGGCAGGATTTTCGGCGTTAAGGTTAATGGATGGAGTTGAGCTTGGCAATATGCGGCATTGTATAAGCAACAGATTAATCCAATCTATTGGATCAGTAATTTTGTGATACGTTACTAACGAAAAGCGGTGTGTTCCTACTCGTTGTGTTAGACCCCTGTGCCTATATGAGGTTCCAAGCAAAGGAGGCGGGAGTGATTACTTGCGCCTGTTTGCATGGTGCCAGCAGAGCAAAGTGAAAAACCAAAATTGTAAGAGGTGTGGAGATGGCGTGTGATACGCGCAGAGCCTGTAATTGCTGATGAGCAGATGATAAGCGTGCACGATCACGGCCTAACCTCTTTTTGCATTATAGGGCAAAAATCCCTAAAAATTGTTCTTTGTGAAACAAAATTTTTATCTAGGTAAGATGGTGTCATCTCAGAGAGAGCTCTCACAAGAGATCAGAGCTGAGAGACGTGATTGAGATTGATTTCTGATTTTTATGGGGAATGATTGTGGCTAAGGGATGACTGGGCTAACAAGTTAGTTTTGCGTTGTTACTAGGTCAGAGGCTGGTGAGATGTTGCTTGATTTTAAGATTTTTTAACGTGCTCTAAACAGAATTGGAGTTGGTGGCTCAGGAAAGCTGTGACAGCAGGGGAGCTCAAGAGCAGAGAGGTTGCGGCAAAGTGCTGAGAAGCGAAGCGCTCTGTCAGGCTTGTTGCTGTCGGATTGGATTTGCACAAGATGGCAGTTACAGCCACTTCGAGGCCAAGCAATGTCACAGCGGGCGCTGTTAAGCTGTTTGGCAGCAGAAGCGAGCACAAAAAATTAAGGCCCTAGGAGTACAGCCTCCCAGAGCCAGTTCCTTGAGCTACGCTCTGAAGATTACAGGTGTAGCTTTGGCTTGAGCTTTAGCGGGCGCGGAAAGTGATACGACCCTTGGTCAGATCGTATGGAGTGATCTGAACCGTAACCTTATCGCCAGTTAAGATGCGAATGTAGTTCTTACGCATCTTGCCGGAGATGTGGGCCATCACAATGTGGCCGTTTTCCAGCTGTACTCTGAAGGTGGTGTTTGGCAGGGTTTCAAGCACTGTACCCTGCATCTCGATACTTTCTTCTTTAGCCATAAACTCACTAAGTATTTCAACAACTATCCTTGCTCTCTGTGCTCTCTTGCTAGGGAGAAGAGCTCTTTTGGCTCTAGAGAGGCAAGGCATGGCATGTCTGAGGCTAATACCTTACTCAAGGCAAATAGCGTCTAGACACGCTATCAAGCTCCGCAATTTGCTGGCAATGGTTCGCTCTCATTTACAGGTAGGAACTAGCAGTGCTAGCAAGAATAAGCAGGAGCACAAAAATAGGGTAAACTTCCGGCTCTGCGCAGTAGAAGAATGGCCCATTTTATGGGCTTTATCTTATTAGCGCCGCCTTTGTTTTGGGGCTTAAGGAAGCTTTTAGCTCTCGGTACATGCAATTAAGGCATGTAAAAGAGCACGCTGTCCTGCAAAAGCGCGCTCATTATACACCATGCAACTGCATTTAGCGGCTTATTTGGGCGGTTTAGCCACTTTTTGGGCAGCTTTTGAGCTTTTAGATCCGAGTGTTGCCGTTTGCGTCCTTGCTTGGGCTCTTGGCAATAACAGCTGGGTGGTGCTCATGTTTGTTGTCGGAATCAAACAGAGGTGGTACACCATGCACTTCACTTGGATCCTCTGGTGGGAGGAACTTAGTGAAGATCATTGAGCCCACACCATTGCCGATTACGATTAAAGCTAAGCGTAACCAGTGCTCTGGCACCATGTTAACTTTGCCCATGGCAAAGAAGCCACAGTTGGCCACACAGTGCTCAAAGCCAGCCAGCATAAAGAACATGATTGGCATGATGACGTAGAGAGGGTGCTTACCTTTACTGAAGCAGTAGTAAGCAATGTGCATCATGGCACCGCAACCCATAGCCAAAATGAAGGAAGAGAGCATGGTGTCATTGAGCTTGGCTTCAACTACGTGGTCAATGGCACTGAGATCAATGCGGGTTAAGGTAAATAAGTAGGTAGTGGCACCGCAAGCAATACCGTTTAAGACAAACATGTAGATCAGGCGCAGAGTGGCACTTGGTACAAAATCTCCAACCTTACCAGTGTAGAGGTAATAGCCTTTGATCAGAATGGTCATCAGACCTAAGGAGAAGAGGAAAGTACCGACGTACTTAATTGGGCTAGCTACGTAGATCACGCAGCCTAAGCCGATGAGAATGCCAGCCAGTAATGATTTAATGGTGAATTGGTAAAAGGTGGAGTGCATCATAATTCAGGGTTAAGGCAGGCGCTGCATGCTACACGTACTCGTGATAGAAGCAAGGTACGAGGGGCAAGAGCAGAGCCTCTCCGTAATGAGCTGATAAAGAGCTGATAACTGGTGGAAGAGCAAGCTCTTCTCAAACAGAAACTGATTGCTAGTGTTCTCTAATCTAAGTGTCAGAGGCGATTTGTTTCGTCTGCTATGAGGGGTAAGTTAAAGAACACGATCTGAGGCACGCTCGTAATTACATGCCCAAGGCGGGCATTTTACCGAAAAGAGCAGGGTGTTTGTAGCTTTTAGCGGGAAAAGGTAGGGGAAAGTGGTCTTGGGGATTTAGTGGGCTACGCTTGTTTTTTGCTTTAGTAAGGAGCTTTGGGCCGTCAAAAGTGTAATCTGTGGCGTAATATTGGGATTTTGCATACGCTTTTTGTTTTAGTGCATGTTAGCCCTGTGCTATGATCGGGCCTATTAGGAGCCTAAGACTCTTAGGGTCGCTACAAGATCGCCCTAAAAAGTGCTCAGAAAACTATTCACCACCCCTGAAATGCTCTATGGCTTTTCCCAAAGCTTAGTGCGGAGCTTTCACAGCTTGGTGCGAAGCTTTCAAAGCTTAATGCGGAGCTAAGTTAAAGAAGATTAGGGGTAGGACGTCTAATGTCCTTGCAATTGCGTAGGCAGAGTTATGAGATGTCTGCCACTTTGCGTACACACATTTTTACTGCCCTTGACTGGTTAGATTTACGGGGCGGGCGCTGAGATGTATTTAGCTCCAGCTTTGGAGCTTACTGTGTGTAACTTGGTAACTTGCCTGTTCGTTGCTGGGATTGCCTGATTGGAGAAAACTGAATGGCATTACGTAAAGCAGTTATTACCGGTTTGGGAATAGTTGCTAGCATTGGCATAGGTAAGGAGGCTGTTTTACAGTCCTTGCAACAAGGGCGCTCAGGTATTGTCAGAGAGGAAGAATTTGCCAATATGGGTATGCGCTCCCAAGTGGCAGGTATGGTGAATATCGATTTTAAGGATTATATCGATCGCCGTGACTTGCGTTTTATGGGTGAGGCTGCAGCATATTCATATGTGGCAATGAAAGAGGCCATTGCTGATGCTGGCTTAGAGCCAAACGAAGTGTCGAATGAGCGTACTGGCTTAATTGTGGGTACCGGTGGTGCTTCTACCAAAGCTGTGGTTGAGGCAGCTGATGTCTTGCGTGCTAAGGGCGTAAAGCGTATTGGACCTTATGCTGTGACTAAGTGCATGAGCTCCACCACTTCTGCCTGCCTTGCTACTCCATTTAAGATCAAGGGTGCTTCCTTCTCCCTGAGTAGTGCTTGCGCTACCTCGGCTCACTGTATTCAATCCGCCGTTGATGAGATCGCTTTAGGCCGTCATGACATTGTCTTTGCTGGTGGTGGTGAAGCTGCTGATTGGACTATTGCTTCTTTATTTGATGGCATGGGTGCACTGTCTACTGCATATAACGATACCCCAGCCTCGGCTTCCCGTCCTTATGATGCCCATCGTGATGGCTTTGTGATTGGTGCCGGTGGTGGCATTGTGGTTGTTGAATCTGAGGAACACGCTAAAGCTCGTGGTGCCAAGATTTATGCTGAGATCGTTGGCAGTGGCGCAACTTCTGATGGTGCTGACATGGTGGCCCCATCTGGTGAAGGTGCTGTGCGTTGCATGCGTCAAGCCTTAGCTACTTGCGATACTCCTATCGATTACATCAATACTCATGGCACTGCTACTGTGATTGGTGACGTCAAGGAATTAGAGGCTATTAAGGAAGTTTTTGGTGACAAGTGCCCTCCAATTTCCTCCACCAAGTCTATGACTGGCCACGCCTTAGGTGCAGCTGGTGTGAATGAGGCTGTGTACTGCTTATTGATGTTGGAGCATGGCTTTATTGCCCCTTCGATCAATATCACTGAGCTTGATGAGCATGCCAAAGGCTTTGATATTGTGACCAGCACTCGTCAAACCGAGCTCAAGACTGTGATGTCCAATAGCTTTGGCTTTGGTGGTACTAACGCCACCTTGATTTTACGCAAGTACCAAGGCTAATTGGTGCCTTCTGAGAGAGGCTAACCTCAGAGGTAGCTTGATTAGCCCCTTAGGGCCTCTCTATATAAGATTTTTTTCAAGGCAAGGTTGAGCTGTGCATTTCGCAGCGCCTTGCCTTTGTTTTTGCTAGTCTCAAGATATTCAGCTCCAGACTGGCGCGGCAGCGCCGTAACCGGCACTGCAGGCCGCGTATCCTGCGGCTCTCAGCGCAGCGCAAGCCGTTGGGTTAGGCTAGTCTTGTGGCTAATGAGGAAAGTGAATCTGTGGCAAAAAGCGAAGCAAAAGAGATGCAGCGCCTCGATAAGTGTGTTTCACACTTAACCGGCCTCTCCCGACAAATGGCTACTAAGCTCATTAAAGATGGTGCAGTGAGTGTTGACGGTGAACTGATCACCAAGGCTATGACTAAAGTCAGCATTAACTCCCATATTGTGATTGAGGGCTTTACCGATGATGAAGAGTCACTTGCCGCTGGCCAAGAGGTGACTGACCTTACTGAGTCTAGCTTTGCCGGTGATATTGGCGATGCAGGTGGCAGTACACGGATCAGCGATGCTTTTAAAAAGCGTGTTTTCCTCATGAATAAGCCATATGGCTATGTGTGCTCCGCCCGAGATCGCAACCACTCTGTTGTTTCTACGCTGTGGGGCCGTGAGCTGCACAGCTCAAAGTTGCAGGCTGTTGGTCGTCTGGATGTGGATACCACCGGTTTATTGCTCTTTACTGATGACGGTGCTTTAAACCACGCTCTGACTTCGCCGAAAAAACAGGTTTCTAAGCTCTATTTGGCTCGTTTAAACCGCCCAGTACCACCTCAGGCGGTCAAGCAATTTGCTCATGGTATTAAGCATCCTGAGGAAGAGAAGCGCTATCAGAGCGCTAAGCTGACCATTCTTGATCCTCAGAGCACGCTTTCTACAGAGAAATATCTGTTGCGTTGCCGTACATCACAGATCGCATCAGGTTCTGATGTTAGTATCAGCACTGGTACTCAGGAGCAAGCTGCTATCAGCTCAGAACCAGCAGCCAGTTCAGCCACTGCTGAGCCTTGTTATTGGGCAGCCGTCCTCCTCAATGAAGGTCGTTATCACGAGGTGAAACGTTTATTTGAGGTCGTAGGCTGTGAGGTGGAAGAGCTGGTGCGTGTAGCTTTAGGCTCACTACTGCTGCCAGAGGACTTAACTCTGGGCTCGTATGTGCCATTAAGCGACGCCGATATTGAGCAAGCTAGCATCAGTCGTGATTTTACTGAAGAAGAGATCCTTGAGCTCTTAGAGCGCTATCAGCGTAACTTAGCGCACTCTAAAGTGATTTATATGGATCCTGTGTTTGCTACTGCACGCTTTGCTTTGGGTGAAAAGTCGGAGCAAAGTGCTGAGGCGGATGCGGCTGTGGCCGAAATTGCAGCGGCTGCTGTATCAGCAGCGAGCGCAGACGAAGATCCTGACTTTGTCGATGATGACGCCGATTTCGACGAGTTGGACGAAGACGGAGAGCTGCGTATTTACTAGAGGGAGCTGTTATAAATTAACCAATGCACCAATTTAGACAGAGCAAATAGGGCTTGGAGGAGTTAGCGGGAAATGCCCTGCTTTTGCAGCCTTAGCCACCTCTAACTGACCCGACACTAATACAGCTTTATT
>DXEV01000164.1 GCA_019114785.1 Candidatus Anaerobiospirillum pullistercoris
AAGGTGCATTTTAAGCCGCTGGTTAATTTATAACAGCTCCCTACAAGGTTGATGAGCATGGCTATGGCTACGAGATTGGTGCGCAAGCTGCCAACTGGGCTAAGAAGAACTTGAAGTGCAAAGCCAAAGTAGCCCTGATCACACAGGACAATTTAGTGACGGTTAAGGCTCGCGGTAATGGTGCTGAGCGCGCTCTAAAGCAAATTTGTCCGGAAATTGAGATTGTGGCCAGATACCACGCCGATGACCCTTATCGTGGTATGAACGTCATGGATTGGATCCTGCCAAGCCATCCTGATCTCAATATGGTGGTGACTACCACCGATGCTAGTGCTATTGGTAGCTATTTGGCTCTACAGGTAAATGAGATCTCGGGCAAAGACATTGCGGTGTTTTCCGGTGACGCCACCCAAGATGCTCTGCACATGATTGCCGAAGATAACAGCGTGTTCCGTGGCACTATGAATCTCTACCCATTCCAAGGCGGTTATGACAGCGTCATGCGCCTGTATGAGATGGTACAAAACGGAGCTCCTGCTTTCCCTAAGTTTGAGACTTTGCCTTATACCGCACTGTCCCAAGAGCAGGTACGTAGCGGCGATTATGAGCGCTCGTTCTAGCAGCTCACGCTCTAAAGGTTTCTGTTTAGAGGGCACAGGGTGATTTGCCCTCTTCAATATGCCTTGATCCAATACTTCATAGAGGCCTCTAATGAGGCCTCTATCATGTATAGGGTATGGTTCCAGCCACAGATCTTGTCCTTCCCACCTGCCGGTTCGTGCTGCACTTCTTTCCTTGCTTGGCCTTAGTGGCTTTGCCCCACCTTCTTTTTCCTCTTCGCTCTGCGTCTATTCAGTCTGCTTTAGCAGTTTTGGCTTGATCTGCTAGAATGACAGGCTATTGCCAGCTAGTTATTACTGGCTTTCGGTTGTTTTGCAGGCGTGTGCGCTCTCATGGTATCACGCTATTTCCCTTTTGCTTTTGAGGATAGGTATGCGTTACGCGTTGTCGTTACCATGGTTACTAAATAAAAATGCTCTATCAAAGACCTTGCAGGCCAGCGCCTTAGCTGTGGCGTTATTTGGCAGTAGTGTGTACACGGCTCCGGCTTTTGCGGCCGAGGAAGATGTGGATAGTGCAGCTGTTACCACTGATTCTGGTTCGAGCACGGAAAGCGATGGCAGCAAGGTCGACCAAGTGTTTTCTAGTGCTGAGCAGGAAGCTATCAAACAGCTGGTGCATGACTATTTGATTGAGCATCCTGAGGTCTTAGTAGAGGTCGCTCAAGCTTTAGAAGCAAAGCAGCTGTATTCGCAAGAGCAATCTTTAACTGAGGCTATTAAGTTTTTCCGTGAGGATGAGTTCGTCCCACGCCGTGGCGACCTTGATGCCAAGCACTACTTAATCGAGTTCTTTGATTACAACTGCGGTTATTGCAAGGTGGTGCGTGAGCATACTAAGCGCTTGGCTGAGGATTATGACTTAGTGACGATCTACGTTGAGTTCCCTATCCTCTCCGCCTTAAGTGTCCGAGCTTCTGCCATCGGTTTAGCTCTTTTTGCCCAAGACAAGGATAAGTACCTTGAGTACCAAGACATCCTCATGACGGCTGATACCCGTATTACTGAGGAGTCGCAGATCCAAGATGCAGTGAAGAAGGTAGGGGCTGATTACGAGCAGCTGAGCGAGCAGATCAATTCAGATCCACGTATTCAGATGGCTTTACGTAAGAACATGGAGCTGGGCCAAAAGATTGGTGTGCAGGGTACACCTTTCTTCATCTTGGACGGCACCGTGATCCGTGGTGCAGTTAAGGACTACTCCACCTTTGAGGACATTATTAAAGCTGCCGAAAAGAGCGAGCCAGCACCTACTTCTGACCAAGACACCACAGAGGCTGAGGCTGATAAATAAGCTTGATGCGTAATTTTGGGGCTTAGTTTTGCTCGAAGAGCTGATGGTGGTGGCATGGGCTCCTCTTGAGTCTAAAACTAGATACCAAAGCAGCTCACCATAAGGAAGATCCTGAGGGTAGCGATTGAGTGTAGTCTCATATAGACGGGAAAATTTGGTGTTAGTTAGCGCTCAGCATCTGAAACAGGGTGTAGCGCACTTTAGTTAGGAAACCATAGCTCAACTTAAATTTTCCCGTCTACATGATATAACACCGTATGTTTCTTCATTGTTCTCGAGTTTTACAAGGTCAAATTCTGCTTTCCGAGCAATGCATTCAAGAGCTTCTTTCTGATGCAAAAACCAATGTTGGTTCTTTAGGTTTAAGAGCGATAGGTGCGCAATTGCCGCAAGAAAGTTCTAAATGGAACTACTCAATATGCGGCATTGTATAAGCAACAGATTAATCCAATCTATTGGATCAGTAATTTTGTGATACGTTACCACAAGAGCGGCGCTTCTTTCCTTCAGTACTCATAGGGGGTTGCGCCGTTTTCTTTTAGGGCTCTCACGTGAAGGAAAAGCGTAGCCATAAGCAAAATGGAGATGACAAGACAGCCTAAGCTCCGAGCTAATTTGAGCTTAGAGTGCTGTAAAGCTCGCTCTCTGTGGTATTCTGATCACTGAGCTGAGGATTACTGAGCTTGCAGATTAATGTAGAGGGGTAGGGTGTGGATTACTTTTTAGTGCTCGCGATAGCGATCCCTTTTTTGTTCTTGATTGGAGTGGTATATAACGCCATTAAAGACCAGAAAAAGCTGGAAAATGGGAAGCTAAAAGAGATCCTTGCTGATCGTCAGCGCCGTAGCTATGTACCACCTCAATATGACGATCAGGATGAATATGGCTTACCTGCACGTCAAGATCTGCGCTCTCATCACAATACCGAAGGTGAGGCTGGCTTAGAGCCAAAACAAGGTGATGTCCTTAGAGCTAGCACAAAATCTGCAGGAAGTACTGCAGTCGGAAGCACCATAACTCAAGATGTCGCACAGACGGCAATACAGGCAACTGATAATTTACCAAGCCCAAAGACGACACAAGATCCTGATGAGGAGTCAGAATTACTCCGTGTTTGTGAGCGTCCGCTGGGGCCAACAGATTTCGAGGCAAAGAATGCCTCTTCATATTTTTCTAAATACCATTAATGGCCTGAGGCTATTAGCTCTCAGGCTTAAAGAGGCTTTATTGGTGATGGGCTGTTGCATGCAAATGTGACGGCCCTTATTTTTTGGTGCTGACCTCTGGGGTGACTATGGTGATGGAGGAGCAGCGGGGCTCAGAGCAGAGCAAGAAATAGCAAATATTGCAGGTGCCGAAAGAAAACGAGCGTTTAGTGTTCTTAAAAATAGTGCAAAACGCGCTGCAATTTAGTGCAAGTCAAGGCAAAGGTGTTTTGGTAGGGTGCAAATTGGTGCAATAACTCTGATTTTTGTTGTGTGCATCAGGGGCTTGCAGCACACTTGATCGCACCCACTGAGTGATGCTGACGGTGGTTGTCAGCAGAGGAAAAGAAGGGTGGGGCAGCACAAATATGTGCTGTAGCGGCTAAAAGTCTGCAATAGCGCACAGAGATCAGCGCAGTAGGCGCTGAGCCGAGCTAGCCGTGATAATCGGTGGAAAAGGTGAGCTTGTGGCTCATTAGAGTGCAGCGTGCAGCGTGATACGTGCAGCGTGCTGCGCGTTTTGGCAATGCTGAGAAGGACTCCTTAATCTGCCGAAACAGCTGTCGCGGAGTACTAAGTAGCTGGGTGTTTCCTGTGTTTGGCTGATGCAGTTTTGAGTTTTGCCGCAGGTATTTTGAGGTGCTTGCCATGACTGGCAGTTTGTTATTTTGCATTTGCTTGGCTTACTTTGTCGTAGCCTACTTCGTTTACGGCGGTTTCTTAGCCCGTGTTTTTCACGTGAATCCTAAGAACCCAACTCCTGCTCATACCAATTACGATGGCGTGGACTATGTGCCAACTCCAGCTATTGTGCTGTACGGCCACCACTTTGCCTCGATTGCAGGCCCAGGCCCTATCGTTGGCCCAATTATGGCCGCTTACTTCGGTTTCCTGCCAGCTCTGCTCTGGATCTTGATCGGTTGCGTCTTCATTGGTGCTTTCCACGATTTCGCTGCCTTAGTCATGTCCGTGCGCAATAAGGGCCGCTCCATTTCCTTCATCATGGAGAAGCTGATGGGCTTTTCCGGTCGCCAGATCTTCTTAGTCTTCTGTGTGGCCTGTCTGATCTTGGTGGTGAGCATTTTTACCCTCTTAATCGCAGGTATGTTCGTGCAGCTGCCTTCTGTGGCTACAGCTTCGATGATTTTCATCGCCATGGCTCCTGTTTTTGCTTTCTGCACTAACAAGCTGGGTATTAAGCTTTTACCTGCATCTTTGGTCTTTGTTCCATTGGTGTTCTTAACCGTCTATATTGGCACCTTAATCCCTCTGGATCTGATGGGGATGTTTGGTCTCACCAGCGCTGAAGCTAACCTTGCTTGGATTGTGGTATTAGCTGTATATATCTTTGCCGCTTCCGTGGTGCCAGTGCAGTGGTTGTTACAGCCTCGTGATTATCTGAACAGCTACTTGCTCTATGGCATGCTGCTTTTAGGCTTTGTTTCCATCATTGTCTATAACCCAGACATTAAGATGGCTGCCTTCAATGGTTGGGAAGCGGTGACAGCTGATGGCAATATGACTGCCATGATCCCTGCTTTGTTCATCTTCGTGGCTTGTGGTGCTTGCTCTGGTTTCCACTCTTTGGTCGCCTCTGGTACTACCTCCAAGCAGATCAATTCTGAAAAGGATATGCAGAAGATCGGCTATGGCGGCATGATCATGGAAGGTGTTATTGGTGTGATGGCCTTGGTGGCAGTGATGGCTATGGAGCCTGCTACTTTCTTTGAGTTAGGCAAGAATCAGCCAATGGCCTTTGCTACCGGTATTGCTTCTTTCTCTACTGCTTTAGGCATTCCTGAGGAGTATGCCAAGATCTTCATGTCTCTGGCTATCTCCGCTTTCATGATGACCTCTTTGGATACCGCTACCCGTTTAGGTCGTTTCCTCTGGCAAGAGCTCTTTATGCCTCGCTCTACTGATAAGAACGGTCACGAGCTTGCTGCTGAGGCCATCAAGCCAATGCAACCATGGCGTAAGGCTATTACCAATACTTTTGTGGCAGCAATTGTCGTGGTAGGTGCTTCCATGCTGATGGCAATGAGTGGTTCCGCCGCTTCGATCTGGCCTATTTTTGGTGCCTCAAATCAGTTAATGGCTGCCTTAACCTTCCTTGGTATCACCATTTACCTGATGCTTAAGCAGTCGAAGTGGTACATTGCCGTAGTGCCAATGATTTTCATGATGGTCATGAGCCTGTGGGGTGTGGCACAAGTGGTTAACCAACAGTGGGGTAACAACTACGTGTTAGTGGTTGCCGGTTGCTTCCTCTTAGCTATGGCTATCCTCATGATCCTCTTAGGTGTTTCCATCATGGCTCATTACCTGCGCAATCGTGGTCAGGGTGTCACTTTGAGCGTTGAGTCCTAAACACCTCAAGCCTCGCCAAGAGCACTACACCACATAGTGCGGTGTACAAGGCTCAGCGCAGCGCGCAGCTCTCAACCGCAGCTTGCAGTGCGTAGCCTCCTGAGCTTAGCCCGCTGAGCACATAGTAATGCGTAATGCTTGTGCTTGTCCGTTTTGTGCAGATGGCGAGGCTAAACCCTAACGGTTACTACCCAGATCCCTTATGAGATCTGGGTTTTTGTTTTCTAGGCGTTAAACAGCCTCAAGCCTCGGCCTCAAATCCAGAGCATCCAGCGATGCTAGGGTTGGGGAAGAAAAATTTCCTGTCCTTGCTAAGCCCGTGCTTTTAGTAACGTGCACGCTTTTGTGTCATTAAATCCTATATTTACTAGGCAAATAGCCATTTGTGCTCGTGTGCTGTGTCAGTGCGTTCTTGTGCAAATATGACACACTACATAAAAATACCTCCAAAAGCCTCATGGCTGCTGTAGGAGCTCTGCTCTGGCTTATTTCCTTGGTTTTGGCTCCATAAAGCGCGTAACTCTTTGTAACACAGTAAGCTTTGCTGCGGACAGTACCCCTAGGAAAGAACAAAGAGCAGGGCGGGACTTGGTGTTTTTAGCACTATCGTAAACGTTTACAAAAACACACAACTTGGTAGATTTGGTGGAGCAAAAGAGTAGCTCGGTAGCGTGCCAGACTACTTATCCGTATGGTGACATGGACTGTAAGATGTTAGGTAGGGAAGAGGGGCGGGCGCTGTGATCTGCTCGCAATCTTGGCTGTTAGGGTAGTTAGCTGTTGGCCGTTGGCTGGTGCTAAGACGCTGTTGCATTTAGATTAGAGGGGCAAGGCACAGAGGCTTATCAGTTGCGTTGCTACATGCTATTCTTACTATTACTATGTTGGCTCTACTGGCTTTTGCTTAGCCCTTGGTGGACATTATGTACAGGTGCCTTAATGGGGAGAGTAGTGAGGCACTTTGCTGAGTTTGGAATGGCTAAGGTGGCCACGGTGGCCAAAGTTATGGCCATTAGGGCCGTTAGGGCGCGGGCTGTGTGGTCGAGGCATAGCACCTCATGTATGCCATGTCTGGGTAGTTGGATGGCTCAGGAACATTCTCCGCAAGTGAGTGGGCAGAGGTGAGAAAGAGAGCGCAATAAGTCTCATGTAGGGAGCAGCCGAGGGCAGTTGTCTGATCTCTGATTTTGCTGCACGGCTAAAGTACGTGCCTTGGCTAAGGGTGGGGCTTGTAGAGGGATAGCGCAACTTTTCTCAAGTGCGCTCAAGAACACACATTTGCGCTTTTTTGCGTGTAAAAATGGGTAGAGATCACAAAAACGAATAGAGATCGATACCATTAACCCTTAAGTGCTTTATATTAGCTTTGTGCGCGAGCACATGAACACATGAACTTGAGCAAATTTGTTTTCTCTGTCTGCTTAATCGCAACAGGGCGCAAAGAAATCGCAAAACGTGTGGACTGTCTTACATTACCAAAGGAAGCTCAGCTTCTCGCTCGGAGCTGGTAGTTCACCTGAACGTTGAGGCTTCATGGTTTTTGGTAGGACAGTATAGAGTCAGAGGTCGGGAGCTAGGCTCAAAATTACTGCTCTAAACGCCAGATGCAACATTCCGCTTCTTTTTGTTGGATACACAAAGGGAAGCTGGTGCAGGGTAAAGATCTGGTACTAAGCCTCAAAGAGGCTCGCTCAAGTTATCTTTTTTGGATTGTTTTTAGTTGTGAGGATTCGCAATTATGAAGTTAAAGATGAGCGCTCTGTGTGCCGCCTTAGTTGCTGTTACCTGCTTTGCAGGTGTTGCTGAGGCTGCCAAGATTGGTGTTTCGATGCCAACTCAATCGCTGCAACGTTGGAATCAAGACGGTTCTAACATGAAGGCTATGTTAGAGCAGGCCGGTCACACTGTTGATCTGCAATACGCTGGCGACAACGATATTCCAACCCAAGTTAACCAAATTGAGAACATGATTGCCGCTGGTAACGAGGTGATCGTGATTGCTTCGATTGATGGCTCAGCTTTAACTGAGGTCTTAAAGGGCGCTAAGGAAAAGAACATTCCTGTGATCGCTTATGACCGCCTCATCATGAACTCTGATGCCGTTTCCTACTACGCCACCTTCGATAACACCAAGGTAGGTAAGATCCAAGGCCAATACATCGCTGATGCCTTAGATTTAGAGAATCAGAAAGAGCCTTTAAACATCGAGCTCTTCACTGGCCCAACCGATGACAACAACGTCAACTTCTTCTGGGGCGGTGCTATGAGCGTCTTACAGCCTTACATCGATTCCGGCAAGTTAGTCGTTAAGTCTGGCCAGACCACCAAGGAGCAATGCGCTACCTTGAATTGGAACCTCGAAGAGGCTCAAAAGCGCATGGAGAACCTGATCTCTTCCGTCAGTTATGGCCCAGAGGATACTCCTCTTGCTGCTGTTTTAACCCAGAACGACGCTTTAGCTAATGGTGTTACCAACGCTTTATTAGCCACCGGCTACGATCAGACCAACATGCCAGTGATCACCGGCCAAGACTGCGATAAGCCAGCTGTGAAGAACATCGTTCGTGGCTATCAATCCATGTCCGTGTTCAAGGATACCCGTACCTTAGCTCAGCAAGTGGTCAAGATGGTTAATGCTATCGTCAACGGCGAGAAGGTTGAAGTTAACGATACCACCACCTATGACAATGGTACCGGCATTATCCCATCCTACCTGTGCGAGCCAGTGGCCGCTACCAAGGATAACTACAAGTCCCTCTTAATCGACTCCGGCTACTACAAGGCTGACGAGATCTAAGAGTTAAGGCCATAGTTTATTAGGGCTTAAGTTTCTCGGGGTGAAGAGTAAAGGAAGACAGGAGCACGCTTAGAGCTACTATTGCGCTTGAAGGCTTCACCCAGAGAAACGGCAAAGAGAGCGGGGCCTAAGGTAACAGATAACTGCTACTGATGGCCCCGTTTAGATCAGATCAGAGCAAAGTTGACTGCATATTGTTAGCGTATGTGCTGTCAGTATATGTACTAGCAGTAAGAGAGCAGTGAGTAGTGAGCTTTGTTCTGGTTCTAATAGACTTTTCTCAAGCTAACAATTTCCTTCTTTTCTCCTAAAACCAGTATGCTCGAGGCGCAAAGAGTCAGGAGAGCCCAACGGTAAAAACACCAAGCATTTGCGTCTATCTCTCAATGCATAGCTCTTAGCTGTTTAGAACCACCTTGAGGTGGTAAATTTTGATCGCAAAACGTGCTCGTGAACACTTTGCGTCATACTGCCCTAAGCCTAAAAATGTGCGATAAAAATAGGTTTAGAGTTAGACATTTAAGCAGCTTAATGCAAAATTGGGTTCGTGCACCACGACTATGGCATATGTACTAGGTGCTAGTGTCTTGGTCGGTAGTGGCCAACAGATGCAAAGGGATATAGCTCAAGCTGTTTAGCTTTTAGGCTAAATAATGCTTGTCTGGCGGTTTTTCAGAGCCTTTACTTGTGTTGCGCGCAAGCAATGAAATAGCTCCGTGGAGGCTTAGGAATTTTTCTTCTGCTGCACTAACGTCGTGAGATGTCAGAGACAGGGATCAGGTGTGGTTGGTATCGAGAAAAGTAGTCGACATTCGGTTGTGTGTATGGCAGAAGTAGCAAACAACGATATTCTGCTCGAGATGAAGAACATTACCAAGCGCTTTGGTAAGGTCACAGCTTTGTCCAATGTGAACCTACAAGTGAAGCGCGGTGAAGTTCATGCTCTCGTCGGAGAAAATGGTGCCGGTAAGTCGACCTTAATGAATGTGTTGTCTGGTATCTATCCTCATGGTTCTTATGAGGGTGATATTGTCTTTGACAACCAAGTGTGTCAGTTCCACAACATTAAGGATAGCGAAGAAAAAGGCATCGCCATTATTCACCAAGAGTTAGCCTTGGTGCCTTTCCTTTCTATTGCCGAGAACCTCTTCCTCGGTAACGAACGTACAGCTTCTTTTTCCAAGCAAGTGATGGATTGGCCACGTACTTTACAGCGTGCCCAAGAGCTCTTGGAATTAGTAGGTCTGCACGAAGATCCACGTACCTTAATTAAAGACATTGGTGTGGGCAAACAGCAGCTGGTGGAAATTGCTAAAGCTATTGCCAAGAACGTGCGCTTGCTGATCTTAGATGAGCCTACAGCTTCTTTAAACGAGACTGACAGTCAGGCCTTACTCGATCTGATCGATCGTTTCCGCTCTGAAGGTATGACTGCCATTATTATTTCCCACAAGCTCAATGAGATCTCGTACATCGCTAACAACATCACGGTGATCCGTGACGGTAGCACCATTGAGACGATCAATAACGATAACCACGATGTCTCCGAAGATCGCATTATCTCCGGCATGGTGGGACGTGCCTTAACTGATCGCTTCCCTAAGCGTGATACCAAGCCTAGCAATGAGGTGCTCTTTGAAGTTAAGGATTGGACAGTACACCATCCTCTGACTCGTGAGCGCTTAGTTTGCGATCACGTCAATCTCAACATTAAGAAGGGTGAGGTTGTTGGTCTGTCGGGCTTAATGGGTGCAGGTCGTACTGAGCTTGCAAAGTCTGTCTTTGGTCACTCTTACGGTGAGAATATCTCCGGCCATGTGTTCCTCAATGGCAAGGAAGTACATCTCAATACCGTGCAAGAGGCTATTGATCACAAGCTGGCATACGTCACCGAAGATCGTAAGGGTGATGGTCTGCTGCTGCAAAGCTCCATTACGGTAAATACCACCTTAGCTGCTTTAAACAAGGTTTCCTCGCACAATATCCTCGATCAAGACAAAGAGATGTATGTCGCTGAGGACTATCGTAAGCAGCTTAATACCAAGTGTGCAGGCGTTGGTCAGTACGTTGGTAGCCTCTCTGGTGGTAATCAGCAAAAGGTCTTGTTAGCCAAGTGGATGTTTGCTGATCCAGATGTCCTGATCTTGGATGAACCAACTCGTGGTATCGACGTTGGTGCTAAGTACGAGATCTACTGCATCATTAACCAGCTGGTTGCTCAAGGTAAGTCTGTGCTCATGATCTCTTCGGAATTACCAGAGATCTTAGGCATGTGTGACCGTATTTATGTGATGAACGAAGGCAAGATCGTAGCAGAGATGCCTCGTGCCGAAGCCTCGCAAGAGACCATCATGGCTGCCATCTTACGCTCTAGCGCTAAGAAGTAACGCTGTGCCAGTAGGGCACGCTACGTTGCTCCGTGCTACGTTGCATCGAATACAGAGCAGTCATGTAGCCATCACTGTTTATCTCCGACCTGAAGCCTTTAGTGCGTCGCTCGTCTCGTGCTAAAGGGAAGAGGTACTTTTCCATGGATCAATTTCTTAATATCTTAAAGCGCAACTCCTTGTTGCTGGCTTTAATTGTGGTCATGGTGTTGTTTGAGATCACGATCCGCGCCACTGGCCATGGCTCGATGTTCTCTCCAGCCAACTTCACTAACATCATTTCGCAAAACTCCTACGTGATCATCTTAGCCGTAGGTATGCTCTTCTGTATTATTGGTTGCGGTAACGTTGACCTGTCGATCGGTTCCATTGTGGCCTTAGTCGGTGCTATAGCCGGTGTCATGATGGTGAACTGGGAGGCCAACATATACTTAGCTATCGCTACCTGCTTATTAGTTGGTATCTTGATCGGCGCATGGCAAGGCTTCTGGATCGCTTATGTGCGCATCCCAGCGTTCATCGTGACCTTAGCCGGTATGATGCTCTTCAGAGGTATGGCTCTGTTGGTGTTAGATGGTCTGACCATTTCTCCATTCCCACCAGAGTACTTACGTTATTTCACTTCGTTCGTGCCACGTGCTCGTGCTGATGCCTTTGCTATGACCACCGTGATCACCGCTATTCTGTGCGTGGGTTATCTGGTCTATGCTATTTACAGCCGTACTTCTAAGTTAAAGAAGGGCTATAGAGTTGAAGAAAACTCGGTCTTTATCTTTACCACCATCATCATCGAGGCTGCTTTAATCGGCTCCGGTCTGTTACTGGCCAATAACAAGGGCATCCCAGTGATCTTAATTCTGCTCACTGTGATCGTGATGTTCTATAGCTTCTATGCCAACAACACCGTCGGTGGCCGTCGCCTCTATGCTTTAGGTGGTAACGAAAAGGCAGCAAAGCTCTCTGGTGTTAACACCAACCGCATTCTGTTCATGACCTACGTCAACATGGGCTTCTTATCGGCTGTGGCTGCATTGGTGTGCGTGGCACGTTTCAATTCTGCTGCTCCAACCGCTGGTAATGGTTATGAGCTGGACGCTATCGGTGCTTGCTTCATTGGTGGTGCTTCTGCTTACGGTGGTGTGGGTACTGTTGGTGGCGCTGTGATTGGTGCAGTGTTCATGGGCGTGCTCAACAACGGTATGTCGATCTTAGGTATTGATGCTAACTGGCAGCGTACTGTGAAAGGTTTAGTGCTGTTACTGGCCGTTGTGATCGATGTGCTTTCCAAGAAGCGTGTTAAGCAATAATTTTAAGTTAGCCTAAACGAGCTCTGCTCAAGACTAGCACCAGTACTAGCATAAAGTTACTGGTAGTTACTAAGGCCAGCGATAACAGCTTAGCTGTAGGCTGTAGGCTGTAGGCCGAATTAGGGGCTAGCCCACGTGCAAGCATATTGGAGAGCATGTTGAGCTTAGTTTAGGTTGAGAGCGCCTGCCTTCTTTGCAGAGGGGAGGCGCTACTTCTATGCTGTTCTATGCTGGCTGTTTGCCGCCAAAGCGTTAGGCCAAAAAGCGCTCAAAGGCAGAGAAATGTGATTTTTTTGTGAAACAGCTATCCTTTTTAACAAGTAGTGCTTTATTGGCAAAAAATTTTTTTTATAATCTCTGTGTTCGCGTGCACACAATAATGAGGAAAATGGCCTAAAATAGCCTAAAATACAAGAGTGTTCGCGTGCACGGAAGAACGGCTGAGGAACAGTCAAGGAGAGCCGTTCTTTTTGGCAGCATGTTGAGCATACTGCAGACCTTTGCTCTTATCTCGTGTTTGGGCTGAGTCCTAAGGCCAAGCCAAAACGGCCAAAGCGGCCAAAGCAATGGGAGAGTAGAGGCCAAGAATTTTAATGGCCATGCACCGTCATGACCATGCACGGCTATGGCCATAGCCATGGCTATAATCATAGACATAGCCATAGTTATGTCTATGAGACACAATAAATTCATAGAGGCTGGTAGTGACCTCTCAGAGCTGTGCTCAGAGCACCGCTCTGAGCTGTTAGCTCGAAAAACTCTAAGCAAACAGTGGGCTTTTCATCAAACACATAAGTGACGTCAGGCTCCTGTGTCGTTAGGATTAGTAGTCTTGGGGGAGTTTTTTTAATGAAGTATTTGTTGGGTGTTGATCTTGGCACATCTGGTACCAAGACCGTGTTATTTGACGAGCAGGGTAATTCTATTGCTGCTAAGACCATTGAGTACCCTCTCTATCAGCCAAAGAATGGCTGGGCTGAGCAGGATCCTCTCGATTGGTACAATGCTGCTGTCAACTCAATCAAGGCTGTCTTAGAGCAATCCAAGATCGACCCTCATGATGTGGCCGGTTTAGCTATTGCTGGTCAGATGCACGGCTTAGTGATGCTGGATGCTCAAGGTCAGGTCTTACGTAAGTCCATCTTATGGTGTGATGCTCGTACCTCCAAGCAATGCGATGAGATCACTGAGCTGGTCGGTAAGAATCGTTTAATCGAAATTAACGCCAATCCAGCCTTATCTGGCTTTACCGCACCAAAGATCTTATGGGTGCGTGAAAACGAGCCTGAGCTGTACGCTAAGTGCACTACCATGATGCTGCCAAAGGATTATGTGCGCTACATGCTCACTGGCGTGAAGGCTATGGAGATCTCTGATGCCTCTGGTACCAACTTACTGGACATCAAAAAGCGTGAGTGGTCCTCTGAGATCTTAGAGAAGTTAAGCATTGATCCTGCTCTGCTGCCTCCATTAATCGAGTCCTGTGCTGTGGCCGGTAAGATCACCGCTGAAGCCGCAGCCGCTACTGGTTTAGTCGAAGGTACTATCGTTGCCGGTGGTGCTGGTGATAATGCCGCTGCTGCTTTAGGTACTGGTGTGTGCCGTGACGGTCAAGCCTTTGTGACTTTAGGTACCTCCGGTGTGGTCTTTGCTCACACTTCTAAGGTCTCAATCGATCCATTAGGCCGTGTGCATACTTTCTGTGCCGCCGTTCCTGGCACTTGGACTGCCATGTCCTGCACCTTAGCTGCTGGTCTGTCGCTGCGCTGGGCTCGTGATGAGCTCTATACTGCCGAGCACGCTCAATGCGAAGCCAACGGTAAGGATGCTTACGATCTGATGACCTCTGAGGCCGCTACGGTTCCATCTGGCTCCGACGGCTTAATTTACTTACCATACCTCATGGGCGAGCGCTCCCCTGTGTTAGATGCAGAGGCTCGTGGTGTCTTCTTTGGTCTGTCTGCCCGTCATAAGAAAGCTCACTTAACCCGTGCCGTGTTAGAGGGTATTACCTTATCCCAGCGCCACAACTTAGAAGTGCTGCATGAGATGGACATCATCCCAGATACTCTGATTGCTTGCGGTGGTGGCGGCCGTTCCCCATTCTGGCGTCAGATGCTGGCTGATATCTTAAAGTGCAAAGTTACTACTATTGCCTCCAAGGAAGGCCCTGCTTTAGGTGCTGCTATCTTGGCTGCTGTAGCTGCAGGTCTCTATCCAACAGTAGAAGATGCTGTGGATCACTTAGTTAAGGCTGGTGCCGAGCATGCTGAGCCTAAGTGCGCTGAGACTGAGCGTTACGATGCTATCTACGAGCTCTATCAGTCCTTATACCCAACTATGCGTCCTGCCTTCCATAAGCTGGCTACCTTACGCGCTAAGCTGGATGGTGAAAAGGTTGAGCCTTACAAGAGCGTGTTCTCGGTAGAGTTTGAGCGCTTTGGTAAGGTGCTGCCAAATGTTGATGGTGCTAAGGTCAGTGAACTGTTACAAAAGTTACCTTGCCCAAGCGACAGCGTCACCTATGTGCCAAGTGAGCCAGTCTTAGAGACTCCTGAGCTGATGGCTGACATGCAGGATCGTGTCTATGGCGGTCTGCCAATTCAGATCGGTTACTGCTCCGGTCATAGCCGCACTCTCAACGCTTTAGAGTATCACCGCAATAGTGAGGTCAATATCACCGGTACCGATACACTCTTTATGCTGGCTCCAATGAGCGCCATTAAGGACGGTATTGCTGATACCCAAGCTGTTGAGACCTTCTTTGCTCCTAAGGGTACTGCCGTACTCTTCTATGAGACTACCTTACACTATGCTCCAAGCCACATCAGTGAGGCTGATGGCTTCCGTGTAGCAGTGGTCTTACCTCGTGGTACCAATACAGAGAAGCCTGCCCACATCGATGCTAAGGGTGATGCCGAGCCAGGTTACCTCACCGCTAACAACAAGTGGTTATTAGCTCATAAGGATAGCCCAGAGGGCCGTGGCCAGATCTCTACTGGTAAGTTAGTCGGTGCCAACATCACTCTGACTAAGTAGTTAAGATCGAGGGTCAAGCTTATACCATAAGCTTCGCTGCCTATAGCTATGTAGCAAAGGCATAGAGCGCCAGCCAGTTACCTTCAGTATCCTTGCAGGCAAGCTGCATTACTGCTGTAAGCTGGCTGGGCTTTTACCCATAGCCATGCGGCATGCGCCGCCATGCGTCGCCATGGGGCATGCGCCATGCGCTGCTATGCGCAATGCGCAATGCTCAATGGCCAAGAGCCATGGCTATTCCCTATGCCACATATGCCCCATATGCCAAGGAAAAAGGCAGCCATACTACATACCAACTGTGGCCTGTATGAGACCACAGCCTTTTCCCATAGGCGGTTTGCTCTGCATAGATCTCTTATGTGAGCATAGACCTCCTATGGGAAAGGGAATTTGAGCAACTTTTATGAGCAATTGTGGGCTCGTGCACGGAATTTTGTGCACGGCTTTTTGTCCTGCAAATACCTCTTTGCAGAGTGGAGAAAAAATGGGCCACTTTTGTTGCTCGGGGTGAAGAAAATGGCTAAAAAATCAGCAATTTTTTCTGTTTTTTGACCTTCGTCAGATTTTCTGATTTCACCTATACCCTGACTTTTTCTCTAGTGCTACAATCTGTGGCTGTAAGAGAAACGTAATCGTTTGCGTTAGTTTGAGTCAAACATAACTAGGGCAATTGGTTTGTAAGAGGGCTGTAGCGACCGTGAGCGTTGCTGTGGTAGAAACATAGCGCAACATTACTGATTACAAAGATCAGCGCCTGCTGTGATCACTGATTTGAGTGGGGCTTTGGTTCTTGCCACTTGCTCACGAGTGTGTTGCCCTCTCTGGGGCGTGAGCAGCCTCTATAGTGCAAGGAATGGTAGTTCTTATCGTTCCGCTGCATAAAGTGATTTAGAACAGCTCTCAAAAAGTTAAAGAACACTCTTTTGGAGAATGTATTCATGGAAATGACCAATATTCCTGATGCCAAGCTGGGTATTATTGCTGTCTCGCGTGATTGCTTCATTCGCACTTTATCCGAGCGCCGTCGTCAGGCTATCGTTGCTGAGTGCCAGAAGCAGGGTGTAGAGATCCAAGAGATCACCACCATCGTCGAGAACGAGAAGGACGCCCAAAAGGCTGTTTGCGAGGCTAAGGAAGCTGGCTGCAACTCTTTAGTTGTCTTCTTAGGTAACTTCGGCCCAGAGACTCCAGAGACCTTAATTGCTAAGTTCTTTGATGGCCCTTGCATGTTTGTGGCTGCCGCTGAGGAAACTGGCAATGACCTGATCGATGGTCGTGGTGACGCTTACTGCGGTATGCTCAACTGCTCTTACAACTTAGGTTTACGTAAGCTCAAGGGCTTCATTCCTGAGTATCCAGTTGGTACTGCTGCTGACATCGTCAAGATGATCAAAGAGTACATCCCAGTTGCTCGTGCTTTAATCGGTTTATCTTCCTTAAAGATCATTACCTTTGGCCCACGTCCACAGGACTTCTTTGCTTGCAACGCTCCAATCAAGGGCTTATATGACATCGGTGTTGAGATCGAAGAGAACTCCGAGCTGGATCTGTTAGTGGCCTATCGCAAGCACAAGGGTGATGCCCGTATTGCTGGTGTGATCGCTGACATGGAAAAAGAGCTGGGCAAGGGCAATACCTATCCAGATCTGTTAGAGCGTATGGCTCAGTTCGAGCTGACCTTATTAGACTGGGCCGAAGAGCACAAGGGCTCCCGCAAGTATGTGGCCTTTGCTGACAAGTGCTGGCCAGCCTTCCCAGAGGAGTTCGGTTTTGAGCCTTGCTATGTCAACTCCCGTTTAGCTTCCCGTGGCATTCCAGTCGCTTGCGAGGTTGATATCTTTGGTGCTTTATCCGAGTTCATCGGTGCTTGCGTCACTAAGGATGCCGTCACCTTACTGGACATCAACAACTCCGTGCCAGCTGATATGTATGAGGAGAGCATCAAGCCTAAGTTCCCTCAGTACCAGTTAACTGACACCTTCATGGGCTTCCACTGCGGTAACACCCCATTCTGCAAGCTCAATCAAGACTGCAACTGTGATATGGCCTGCGGTAAGATCAACTACCAGATCATTCAGCACCGCTTATTAGAGGCCGGTATGGACAAGCCAGACTTTACTCGTGGTACCTTAGAGGGTGATATCGCTGCCGGTCCAATTACCTTCTACCGTTTACAGACCACTCCAGACACCACCTTACAGGCTTACATTGCTGAGGGTGAGGTTCTGCCAGTTGCTACCAAGTCCTTCGGTGGTATCGGTATCTTCGCTATCAAGGAGATGGGCCGCTTCTACCGTCACGTGCTGATTGCTGATCGTTATCCACACCACGGTGCTGTGGCCTTTGGTCACCATGGTAAGGCCTTATTCGATGTCTTCACCATGTTAGGCATTGCCAAGATCTCCTACAATCAGCCAAAGGGTGTGCTGTACAAGACTGAGAACCCATTTGCCTAAGCAAAATTGTCTCTAGGTCTAATAGCAAAATAAGATAGTGCCTCTGTCTTGGTCTTCGAGAGAGCAAGATGAGGCGACAGATGGTTTGAGCTTAGCTTGAACTATCTGCCCACAAAGCGCAGAGGCTGCCTAGATCAGTCTCTGCGTTTTTTGATCTGGTCGCTTGCAATTGCGCCGCTAGCGTTGCTAGCGCCGTTGACGCGGCCAGTGCCGCTGGTGCGGCCAGCACAGCCGGTACGGCTAGTGCCGCCAGCATGCACGCAAGGGAGTGTACTACGTACACGCGAGGGCGTGTTGTTCGTGTCACACGGACTCATCGTTCGGGCAGGCTATTGGGACTCGGGAAAGTTGTTGTTAGCGAGCTCAGAGCACGATTGGGATAGAGTCTAAGCTTTAGGATAAGATTAAGCATCTCACTTGCTTTTTCTTGCTCTCTTAGCGGTTAATTGTGGCTGTGTGTGCTTTGTGCTTTGTGCTTTGTATGTGCCTAGACTTAAGCTGATTGGTAAAACTGACTTATAGTGGCTTGTATTCACAAAGTTTGTG
>DXEV01000165.1 GCA_019114785.1 Candidatus Anaerobiospirillum pullistercoris
TCCGACTAAAGCCGTTGTGAACAGACAACAATTCCATCTGTTGTCTTACACCAAGTTAATTATTTGGGATTCAGAAGCGCAAGTACTTTCTTGACTCAAGATATCAAGGCAGCAAGAAACCTACTGCGACCAATGTACGTGTTTACGTGCCATAGCATGGTTTTCTCGTCCCACTATTCCGAATAGCTCTCGTTTTTAAAGTCCTTGGCTCGACAACAAGGGAATTGCATCTCAGTCCAAGATTGCAATGCAGGGCATAGTGGGTGAAAAAGGCTCTAATTGGGTTATAGCCTTGTCCAACACACTGTGCGACAGGAGCTCGGTACCCCAATGGCTACCCAATTAGTCATAGGCCAAAATCTGGTTGTGCCTTCTGGCACTATCTCTGTGGATCTAAGAACTAGAACAGAGGCCTTGTTTATCGCTTTTTGCTTAGATGCAGACAACCAAGTCAGCAATGAGCAAGACTGCGTCTACTACGGCAACCCTACCACTGACTTTGGCAGTGTCAGTTGTGACTCTTCGGCCAACAATGCTGCTTTTAGCATCGATTTAGCCAGCATCTCACCTCAGATCCAAAAAATTGCACTCACTATAAGCGCCGAGCGAGCCCCTCTGTCTACCCTAGAACTCGTGCAAATAACTGCTCATGGTGCAAGCTCCGCTTTTGAGGCGACACAAGAGCTTTTTACCTGTGAGCTGTCGACCAAAGATCACAAAGAAACTGCTCTTATATTAGGCGAGTTCTATCGCCACAATGAGCAATGGAAGTTTCGCTACATCGCCCAAGGCTTCCGCGATGGTTTGAAAGCCTTGACCGCGCACTTCGGCCTCGAATCATTCGAGCTCCGTCCACGTAAGCAACAACCTAAACCTACTCCTGATGCAAACTTATCCCGCAACGAAGATAGGTCCAAAGTCAGCCTCAAAAAAGTAGTTCTCACCAAGTCTAGACCAAAGGTCGATCTCAAAAAACATGATACCCAAGAGGGTATTTTCCGCATCAACCTCAACTGGTCGCAAGGCGACAAATCCAAGAGAGGACTATTCCGATTATTCTCCCGCAAAAAAGACGTGGATTTAGATCTTGGTGCTTATGTGCGCTTTATTACTGGACAAAGCACCGTTGTCCAAGCCTTAGGCAATAGATTTGGTTCATTAGAAGAGCCGCCTTTCATCAAACTTTTGGGGGATGACCGCACTGGAGCTCAAGCAGATGGCGAATGGATATTCGTTAACGGCACTTATATCCCACTGATCTCAGAGATTGTCATCTTTGCCTTCATCTACGAGGGTGTACCTAACTGGGATGCAACCGATGCCGTAGTCACTATCGATATTCCAGGTCAGCCCAAAATTGAAACCCACCTTACAGGTGGCGACAACCTGCGCTCCATGTGCGCTATCGCTCGCATTACCAGTGACTTTGGCGATCTTTCAATTGAGCGTCTTAACCACTATTTCACCAGCCATTCTCAAATGGATCAGGCCTATGGCTGGGGATTGAATTGGCGACCAGGCCGCAAATAACCCTCACACAGAATCTCTAATTACACACTCTGCGGCAAAGCTTGTTCCGGCTTTCTGGCTAAGAACAGGCTCTAAAGAACAAGCTCGTGTCTCACCTTTTTAGCAACAACACAGCATCTTCCTTAGGCCGCTTTTACCTCAAACTCAACCCAACTTTGTCTATATTATGGAACATCTAGGCTTTCCAACTGAAACCGTTATCATACTGATAGCAGCGGTATTCGGCTCCTTAATTGTTGACTTCTTAGCTCACCGTGCTGACAAGGAAATCAGCTTCACCAGTGCCTGTCTCTGGTCTCTTTTCTGGATTGCAGTCTCAATTCTCTTCGGCGGCTACATCTACTTCCACCATGGCAGAGAAATGGCCAGCTTATTCTTTACAGGATATGTGCTAGAAAAAGTCCTGTCAGTGGACAATCTCTTTGTCATCATGGCCATCTTCTCGTGGTTTAGCGTGCCAAGCCGCTTCCGGCATCGGGTGCTGTATTGGGGCGTTCTTGGAGCCTTTGTCTTCAGAGGTATATTCGTAGCCATTGGTACAGGACTATTGATGTTCGGCCCATTCGTCGAAATGATCTTCGCCCTTGTTGTGGCCTATACCGCAGTCATGATGCTACGTAGTGGTGGCGATGAAGAAGAGCTCGAAGACTACTCGAACCACATTGCCTATCGCACGGTACGCAAGGTCTTCCCTGTATGGCCACGCTTACACGGCCACGATTTCTTCATTAGCCGCCACCATGCCAAAGAAGAAGCAAAGAAGTTAGGGCTCAGTATTGAGGGCTTTAACCACAAAATCGCATTCGTAGCCACTCCTCTCTTCTTATGCTTAGCCGTAATCGAAGTCAGTGACGTCATGTTTGCCTTTGATTCGGTGCCAGCCGTGATCGCTGTTAGCCGTGAACCTCTCATCATTTACTCGGCCATGATCTTCGCTATCTTAGGCTTGAGAAGCCTATATTTCGTACTGGAGAGCCTCAAGAAATATTTAGTCCACCTCGAAAAAGCTGTCATCGTGCTGTTGTTCTTCATTGCAGCAAAACTGATGGCAGGTGCTTTGTACCACCAGTTCCACATTGGCTTCGATATCTCGCCAACTACCTCACTTGTTGTTGTCCTTGTCATCCTGTCGATCGGCATCGTGGCATCAATTCTCTTTCCTGACAAATCAGAGCAACAAGCAGATGCTGACTCAGTAACCACGCCTGCTACCACCTCTGATTTACCACCTGTTTTAGCCACCTCTGCAGAGGGTAATACCCAGTCTGTCAGTACTGAAGTCAATGCAGAGACCGGTGCAGATGGTAGCACCCCAGCCCAAGACTCTACTAAGGCAGTAGAGGCAAACGAAGGTACAGCACCAAGCACACCACAAAACAAGGATCAGTCTTAGCAAGAGCCCAAACAGTCTCACCTAACACAACTCTGAACCAGACTAAGTCCACAAGGAAACATCTTCTGTGGCCTCAACGATGACACCAGTACCAATCATGCTCTGCTCATCGTTGACCTTTAACGTCATGGTTCAGAGTGTAACTTCAACGCTGTAGGACAAAGCAACGATAGAGACTTGGCCGTCTTCGTCGTAGCTCGTAACTATGGCAGCAATCTTTAGTTTTTAACTTTTAGTTCTAACGAGTCCCTATATGACAGTTTCTCTGAAAAAAGGCGGCAACGTCTCTCTCACCAAAGAATCCCCTAGTCTCGAAGAAGTGCTTGTTGGTTTAGGCTGGGATGCCCGTGAAACTGATGGCTACGACTTCGATCTTGACGCCAGCTGCTTCATGCTAAATAGCATGGGCCGTGTCCGCAATGATGCTGACTTCATTTTCTACAACAATCTGCTCTCCACTGATGGCTCAGTCCAGCACTTGGGTGACAACCGTGTGGGTGACGCAGAGGGCGATGATGAGGTAATCAAGGTCAACCTCAAAAAAGTCCCTGCCAACATCGATAAGCTTGCATTTACTGTCACCATCTACGAGGCTGATAGACGCAAGCAAAACTTCGGACAAGTCTCTAACGCTTACATCCGCATTGTTGACACCAAGAACAACAAGGAGCTGGCCCGCTTTGATCTCAACGAAGAAGCCAGTACCAATACAGCCCTGATCTTCGGTGAGATCTATCGTCATGGAAATGAGTGGAAGTTCCGTGCAGTTGGCCAAGGCTACAACGGCGGCTTAGGCCCATTAGCCAAGAACTACGGCGTTAATGTCTAAGTTTAGACAACACCTGACAAACCCTGTACTCAAGGCAAGCACACAAGAGCCTTGAGTACTTTAGTTAAGCGCAGCTTCCATCAAATATGCGAAACCAAATGAGCTGCGCTTATTTATCCCTACCCAAACAAAGCACCCTTCCCCATCGCTCTCTATTCCTATCGCGCGCCAGTACTTAGCGCCCTAAGATGCAAACGCGGTTGCTGCCATATGGCTGCAACGGTGGATACGCTGCTGCATGACTACAGCAATGACTGCAGCATGGCGGCTGCTGTGCCGTATGGCGACGGCCGTGCCGTATGACGGCTGCCGTATGGCAACGTCCGTATGGCAGCGGCGGCGGTGGCTACAGCAGCTTGGCTATAGCGGCAAAATGGCCAGACGCACAATAGAGTCGCTAATGGCATCGGCCGCCGGACAATGCAAGAACAATATTGTCTGGAAGTTCTTACTGTGATTAGGAAATGGCATGTGGCACAACTCATGGTTGAGGATCGAGGCCATGACGCTGATCGGATAGTGCACCAAGCGGCGATTTAAACGGATATCACTCCGTCCTTGATGCCAGCGATACTGTCCCAGCGGCTTCATCTTGCGCACCTCAAGATGATCTATCCAGCGCCCAAAACCTAAATTTGGTTGCGACATCGGCATTGCCCTGAGCGCAATGGCTAAACGCTCTTGGTACAAAGGCTTAACCAACTTCAAATAGTGCTGAGCTGCGCGCTCCTGTTCTTGATCTAAGAGCCGCGTCAGCGCTTTTTTAATCATCTCCTCTGTAACATGCTTGGAGCTGCGCATATGTAAAGTCAGAACGCCTGGCTTAACTAGAGTGCGATGAAAATACGGCATGTTCTGCCGCTGATAGTGCTTGGCAATAAACTTAGTTGCCTCTAAGTCCACAAAGGTGCCACCCGCAAGACGCTCTACTTGTTTGAGATTGAGCTCCTCAGGATCAGTATTAGCCACCGAAGGATCATCAGGCAAATAAGCGATCACCGCCAGAGCCGGATCAATCTCGCACCCATCAAGGGTAAACAACGAGGTCTCGTTACCCCTGAGATCTTGGTACAGGCCGCGCTCTTTGGCTTGCAAGGCCGCAGGGCTATCGCCTAAGGCAAACAAAGCACGCTGCCAGATCAGATCACTTAAGCGGAACTCATCAGGCATTTCGTAGTAGTGCATGACGGGAGCCGAGCTCAAATGAGCAGGTGGGACTTCTGTTCTTATTCCTACCGCAGACTTTAAGTTTTCCCCGATATTAAAGCTCAACAAAGGCTCTTGGACTAAGACCTTATTCTGCTCAGGGCTCAGCAGCGGATCAAGTAAGTACAGCCGGTGATGCGGTTCACAGACAATACTGCCCGTAAAGATCCCCTTATCCATATTGTTGAGACGGTTCTCCACATTGGTTTCCACCGACAGCCAATCATTTAATCGAGGTTTAGGATTCTTGAGCAAAAAGTCGTGGTAGTACTCATAAAACAGTCGGAGACACATCTGACGCGACGGATCGCTTAAAAATCTGGATCCAAATAGCTTTTGCTGCTGCCAATCATCAAGCGTCTGCTGCATAGTGCGCGCAAACTCAGAGTAGTAAATATTAATCTCCGAGCCAATCTGCAATGGCATATTGAGGTGCTTGATATCATGCCACTGGCAGTGTTTTGGTAACACCAAACGCCCCTCAATCACCCAAGGTAGAGAGCGTAAGGCCTCTGGGTTTAAATATCCTTTACGGGCTAGAGCGTGGAAACGCTCGGTATAACGAGAGGTGCCATAAGGTACCCGACCTAAAATCACCTGCTGAGGCTTAGTAAACTCTAAGCGCTCTTCATCTGCTCCTGTCTCCACGTGCAGGAAATAAGGCAAGCCCCAGACATAAATCAGATCGTTTTCCTTAAAGGTACGCTGCTTTTGCGCTAGGTAGCTTACTGTATCGTAAGTACGCTGCATTTCCTGCTGATGCTCCACGAACCACTTGTAGTTATGCGCAATGATCTGCGCAATATTCCACCAAGTGACGTCAGGATGAGCACGGATCAGTAGACGCCCATCAACATCAATCACTAAACGAGCTTGCTTGATATTGGCATTAGGGCAAAAGTAGAGATGCAGATCGTCAAACAAAAACTCACGCAGTGGATACTGATACCAGCGAACCGACATCACTCGGGCGTCAAGCTTAGTGATGTCTACTAGCTTTTTTCCTTCAGCATCTGGTGGTGTAGCATCATCCTCATCTGAGGATTTACTGGCACTAGAGCCCGAGTCTACAGACTTTTCTGCTTTAGCACGGGCCTCAGCCGCAGCCTTTTGCGAGGCTTCGAGCACAGCATCATGAGTTATGATTGCTGGCTTTTTGGCCTTAGCCCCATCACCACTCCCTTGGCGTTTTCTCTCAGTGCTCGTTTCCTCTTTGCCCTTACTTTTAAGAGAAGAAGAAGATGGAGAGGTCGAGGTATGAGCACCGTCCTCAGACTCTGCTGCACTGGCGCTAAGCGCTTTGCTCAATACGTCCTGATCGTCTTGCTTGCTCATCTCTTCCTCCCTAAAAAGCTGATATGGAGCTGGGAAATCCTTATGTTTGGCACGGTCAGCTCTATGCTAGCTCGCCTGCCTTGAATGTAGGCTGTTCCAATAACTTGCGCTTACACACAGAAGCCCACGGTGAGCATACACTTGATGTGTCAGACCAAGATAACTGACTTTCTAATAGCGCTCTTGCGCTGCTGCGCTACTGCTGCTGCTTCAGAGTGAGGGCATAATCATACAAGCGATTGCGACTCTCGCCTGTAAGATCGGCCACCACTTGGCAGGCCTCTTTGACCTTGAGCGGGCCAATGAGCTTAGCTAAAGCCTGTTGTGCCTGTGGAGAAATACTGCCTTGTTCGTCCTCACTTGGCTCATAAGGGCCTACGACTAAAACAAACTCGCCGCGCACCTCATCAGTATGCTCTTCTAAATACTGAATCAACTGACTGACATTATCACGATAGATCGTCTCAAAGGTCTTTGTCATTTCGCGACACAAGGCAACCTGACGCTGTGGATCAACCTCCTGCAACTTCTTTAAAGTCTGCATGATCCGGCGTGGGCTCTCATAGAACACGGTCGTGGTATCGCTGGTGCGCAGTTGCTCTAAACGCGCAGTCAGCTCTTTATCTTTTACCGGCAAAAATCCAGCAAAAAGAAACTTATCTGTAGGTAAGGCAGCAGCACACAAAGCCGTAATAGCAGCACAAGGCCCAGGTAAAGGCACCACTTTAACCCCACGTGCCACCAGCTGAGACACCAGCTTATAGCCAGGATCAGAGATCATCGGCGTGCCCGCATCAGAAATCTGCGCCACTACACCACCGTTTTCCACCTCTTTGGCAATGATCTCCACGCGCTCGGCTTCATTGTGGTCATTGCAGCTGATCATACGTACTCCACCAATACCCAGCTTATCGAGCAGGATCTTGGAATGACGCGTGTCCTCGGCTGCAATCAAAGTCGCAGCTTTAAGTACCTCTATGGCACGCAGAGTGATATCAGCCAAATTGCCGATTGGTGTCGGCACAATATACATCGCGCTAGCTACGCTCTTGTTTTCAGTTTCCACTGCCATAATCCCCTCTCTTTATCTCGTTTCTTTTTTCTTATATTGCTATCTTATGGTCTTCTTTTTCCCGCGCATGTGGCCAGAGGCTGACAACTAGAGGTTAGCAGCCTGAGACTGGCAGCTGAGGCTGACAACCTGAGGCTCACCATTGAGCCCTACATGCCAAAGAATTTTGCTATATGGCCATCAGACCATATAGAGCCATACGGGATGCGCTGCTATATGCTATCATGGCCGAAAAGGCCGCAGCCTTGGGGCAGGCTTAAGGTTTAGCTTTTTTGCCAGCACCTGCGCTCTTGGCTTAAGCTAGTTGCTGCATTTTTCTGAGCAGGATCGGCTAGCCTAAGCTACCGCGCCTCACGATGTTAGCTTACGCATCGCTAGGCTTCCTTGCCACCATCAGGCCTAAACAATTTTTAGAGTTTCTCTGTCCAAGGATGACATTGTGACCGTCAAATCTTTTAAGCAGCGGCTCAAGTGGAGTGCTCTTGCTGTCGCCCTTTCTTTAAGCCTGAATGCGTGTACCTCCACCACCTCCACCACGGCTCCAAACGCCTCTACAGTGTCCACCACTCAAGCTTTTAGCTCTCTGGAATTAAGCACTGCCCAATATCAAGCAATGGTACAAAGTGCTGATGCTGACTCGCGCTTCCCTGCAATGGTGCTGCTAGCTCGCAGTGCTATTGTGGCTCAAGACTATGTCACAGCTGAAGCCACCATTGCTCAAATGAAAGCTGAAGCTATCACCCCGCTCCAACAAGACGAAGCTCTGCTGATCGAAGGTTTAATGTGCATGCATCAGGGCAAAAACACTGATGCCCTCTTCATCTTAAACCGCATCAACACCGCTACATTGCCAACAGCAGTGGCTAGCTTCTACTATCAGGTGAGCTCTAACGTCAAAAACAATCTCTTCCGCGAGACTCATCGTGTTGAGCAATTGCTGCAAGCAACTAATGATCGCATCAAGCTTCTCAACTACGTCAATCCAGAGACGCAGCGCACCGTTGCTCTACAAATTGAGCAAGGCTTACAGCAGCTACCAGCCTCAGAGCTGACAGTACAACTCAATCAAAACAGTGATCCACTCTTAAAAGGCTTCATTGAGTTTGCCCTTTTAGACTCGTCGCAAAGCCAAAAGGTAAAGCAGCAATTAGTCCAAGGATGGCAGAGCAAGTATCCTGAGCATCCATTATCCTTTGCCGCCGAAAATCTCGCTGCAGGCATCGCTGCCAGCAGTAATCTTGGCGCTGCCTCAGGGCTAGACGCTACCAGTGGTCAAGTGGTGTCCTTAAAAGAGGGCGATCGCTTAGCCGTTTTATTGCCACTCAGTGGTCGTTTTGCGGCTAGCGTTGGTGAGCCAGCTCGCTTAGGCATTCTGGCAGCACTGCAAGATCGCAATAGCAATCTTAAAGTCACTTTCTACGACACCAATCGTATGACCATGGAGGAGATCGCCTCTGCTTTAGGTCAGAATGGTACCAACTTCATCATTGGCCCTATTCTTAAGCCTGAAGTTGACGCCCTGCTCTCCACCAACATTACCCTGCCAGCTATTGTCTTCAATCAGCCAGCAAGTCCTCGTGAGCAACTCTACTACTACAACTTAGGCCCAGACTATGAGGGCGCTTTAGCCGCCTCAAAGATCTACCATGATGGCCATAACAGCCCAGTAGTGATTGCTCCAGAAAGCACTCGTGGACAGCGTGCAATCAATGGCTTTACCCAAGTGTGGCAGCAAGCTAACACTAATGGCCCTATCACCTGCCGTTACGCAGATATCAACACTGTCCAAGCTGCTTTAACCACCTGCCCACTTAACAATGCTGATGCCATTTACATCAACGCTACTGCTAGCGATGTGATTAAAGTACGCGGCGTGCTGCCAGACAATACCCCGCTGTATTTAACCGATCGCAGCTACATGGGCTTAAACCACAGCTCGGGAGAACTGGCTTTAGCTGGTGCTTTCTTAGGCGATATGCCATGGCTCTTAACGGACAATGCTCTGAAAAAAGATTTAATGGCCACACTGCCTCAAGCTGACGCGCAAGTACAAAGAATCTTTGCTTCAGCCTACGACAGCATCAATCTCGCCTTTAACTTAGAGCGCCTGCATCAAGATCGCGCTGACGTATTGCACGGCATTAGTGGCGATCTACAAATCGGCTCTAACGGCATCATTGAAATGGCTCCAATGTGGGTGCGCTTAGGAGCACAGCGTCCAGTGAACTAAGCTCCCCAAGTCTTAGACTTGTGCTCATAGGTGCCAAAGCACCAAAGAAAAAACCCCAGCAATCGCAAGATCGTTGGGGTCTTTTCTTTTATAGGCCAGTAAAGGCCGGAATCCTGAAATTAGCCGCTACGCGCGCACGTCTTAGTTCAGGCTGAACTCAGTCAGCGCTGATTACTGACGGAAGGAAAAATACACGGCGGCAATTAAGCACAGAGCAGCACAGAGGTGATTCCACTTCAGCTCAGTATGGAAAGCGATCACCGAGAAAATAGTAAACACCAGCAGAGTGATCACTTCTTGGATCACCTTAAGCTGCATCAGATCAAAAGGGCCACCGTTGTCTTTAAAGCCCAAACGATTGGCTGGTACCTGTAAGCAGTACTCGAAAAAGGCTAAACACCAGCTAAAGCCAATCACGGCAATCAGAGGTAAAGCTGCAAACCACGTGAACTCCTCGCGCATCTTGAGGTGCCCGTACCACGCTAAGGTCATAAAGATATTGGAACAGACCAAAAGCGCAATTGAGAACAAACCGTGAGTTAACATTTCTACTGCCTCACAACCAGCATTACTATCCACGGAAAATTAATAAGAACCTTGCTGCATAACCTATGAGGAGCGGCCTAGCAGAGGCTGGCAGAGCATAACCGAGGCTAACGGAGCCTATCAAATCGACCTCACTCATTAACAGCGGCGCTATTATAAGCATTTTTTGTGATTAGGATCACTTAGTGTGCAAAAAATCATTGCGCTTGCCTCAATTTTTGGCATGGCAGATTTTGTCACTTTGCATCACATCTGCGCCGCTGGCATAAATAAGCTATTTGGCGTTACAAAGCAGATTCGAGCAACTGTATGGCTCTAAAAAAGTGCAGCGCTACAATAAGGTGCACCCGCAAAAAGCACTTGCTTTTGGAATAAATTGTGTTCTTGGCTAAAGCTAAGGTCTGGATAGCAAACTACCAGCGGGCAAAAAGACGCAGTTATGTCAGGATGGGAGCTGTTGCAAATAGGGAAGGGGCGTGTTGTGTTGCGACCACGACTTAAAGACAAGAGCTTAGCCGTGGTGCGAACAGCGAGGAGGCTCAGAGAGCCCCAAAAGGAACAACAAGAAAGGAATAAGAGAGGTGCGGCTTTCTAGTCGAGGAAAGTAAAGCTTGGCTTACTCTTTTTTGGAGCTTTAGTAGCTCTGGACTTGCTCTTACTTGTAGTGCTAGTAGCACCTTCATCGTCTGCGGCAGGAGCATCTTCCTGCTCTTCGTTCACAAAAGGATTAGCACCATCAGCAGACTCAGAGGACTCATCTAAGGTAAAGCGGATTTTTGGGCTTGGCTCTTCTTGCTTACCAAGATCTGCGGCTTTCTCTGGCTCGTCAGCCCCATTTGGCTCGTCATACTGGTGGCAGGCCAGATCTATTGAGGCAAGCCACATACTCAGAGGGATAGTGAGACCATTGTCAGAGCAAATGAGCTCAATCATGGCAGTGTAAGGAATGGACACAAATTCCTTTTGGCCCTTAAACCGAGTGAAAAATGAGATCTTGTTAGGGCCGATCTCAAAATCGCTAACATACAGATAGCAGATGGAGATCAAGATCACGCCGTTGGACACATACTCCCGAGGAACCACTACTCCTGCCTCATTGGCATCAACCAGAATGCGAGGATTAGCGCCGTTATCGCGCATCCAATCATAGAACGCCTTAAACAAGTAGGAAGAAATGCTTGTCATGAAGACTCCAAAGGGAAAATTTCTGCTCTGAGGAAGGCAGAAGGAGAGAGCCTGTTGAGAGGGAGTTCCTTTCGCGAGAGCTAAGATTCCTACTGCTGGGATATCCTATCCTGCCACCGTAAGCGCAAAAGCATGTGCTTTTGCCTAGCAACGTTAACCACACATCACACAGGCTAAAAGTGACGGCGACTCTAAAGGATCTAACGCTACAAAGTAATTCTAAGCTATCTGATTTTGCAAGGCTAAAGCTTATGTGCTTGGTGCAACCTGCTTCTCAAATTATAACTTAGGCTACTAGTTTATAGCTTAGGCTATCAGGTTTAGAGAGAAATGACAAAGTCGTGACAAAGTCGTGACAAAGCAAAGACAGCCACTGACAATTTGGCAATGATTAAAATGTTGGTGTCACAAAAATAAAAAACCCCCGCCAAAAGCGAGGGCCTTTTTGTCCAACACCTCCAACTGCACAAAGCAAGCTGTTGGTGCTGGTTCCCAACCCAAAGCCACCACCATGGGTATACCTTGGGCTGAGTACGTTGCAGTGCAGCCAAAGGCTGTACTGACTAACGCTTCGAGTACTGTGGACGCTTACGAGCCTTGTGTAAGCCGACCTTCTTACGCTCGACAGCACGGGCATCACGAGTAACGTAACCGGCCTTGCGTAAAGCAGGACGGAAGCTCTCGTCATACTGCATTAAAGCGCGGGTTAAGCCGTGACGAATAGCACCGGCTTGACCAGAAATACCACCGCCAGAAACGGTGACATAAATGTCGAACTTGCCGACCATGTCCAGCAGCTCTAAAGGCTGAGCCACGATCATGCGAGAGGTTGGACGACCGAAGTATTGCTCCAGAGTGCGACCATTGATGGTCATCTGACCAGTACCCTGCTTGATGAAGACACGAGCAGTGGAGTTCTTACGACGACCGGTACCGTAATACTGATTTGCAGCCATTTCCTAATGCTCCTTATAACTTGAGTTCTTGTGGCTGTTGAGCACCGTGATTGTGAGTCTCACCAGCATATACCTTAAGCTTGCGGAACATTGCGCGGCCTAATGGGCCCTTTGGCAGCATACCACGCACGGCAGTCTCTAAGACCTGCTCAGGCTTACGGGCAATTAACTTATCAAAGCTTTCAGCCTTGATACCACCTGGGAAGCCAGTGTGGTGATAGTAGATCTTGTCCTGAGCCTTGTTGCCAGTCACCTTGATCTTGGAAGCGTTGATGACGATGATGTAATCGCCGGTATCCATAAATGGGGTGTACTCTGGCTTGTGCTTGCCACGGAGACGTCTTGCAATTTCGGTAGCAACACGACCTAAGGTTAAGTCAGTTGCATCAATCACAAACCAATCACGCTTGATGGTAGATGGCTTGGCTACATAAGTTTTCATTAAGAAACCCTTTGATAAAATTTCAGCACGAGGCTGAACTCAAAAGAACAAGCATTCCCATGCTTGTATCAAATCACTCGGGTGGGAAAACCAAATGACTCGATTCAGAGGGGCGCGGCAATTATACACTTAACATTACGCTATCTCAACGAAAAAAATGAGGATTTTTTCCCATATTTTTGGGAATGAGTTCACGTTTGCTTATGACCATGCAGCGCCCTGAAATCCAGAACTGTGAAGACTAGTGTTAGAGTTCAAAAGTTCGTAGCAGGCTTATCTGCTGTAAAATGAGGGGCATGAAACAACAAAATAATTTTGCCCCTCAGCAGGCTTCTTCACCAATGAGTGAACACCAGAAGCCTCAAAGCGA
>DXEV01000166.1 GCA_019114785.1 Candidatus Anaerobiospirillum pullistercoris
GCATCCGAAGAAAAAGAGACCACGGCAAGTGGCAGTAGGACTTTTTAGCCATAAAGAACCTCTCGCTTAACGAAGATGGGCTCATTATGGCTAAAGCTGATTTTAATAATAACCTAGGGTTTGACGCTCACGACAGTTCGGAGCAATAGAGCGCCGCTTGGTCGACATAGGCCGCCCACAGACACAACTCATAGCTTGGGCCAAGCTTATGACTCAAACCAGTGGCAAACGGCTACGCCAAACAAGCCTGCTCTCAACGAGCAACGGCCAATTGGCAACGGCCAATTGGCAGAGGCCAATTGCCAATTAGCCCACTCTCGGCCAAACCTTGCATAACTACAACAACTACGGCCACAGCAAAATAGGCAATGATCGGCCTGTATGCCCACAAAATAATCCAAAACTAAGGCTTTTTGGGCAGCTCAAATTTGACCTAAGCGGCGCGTTTTCGCCTGCTAAATTGCAACAAGCCGCCATAGATACGCGGAAAGGCTTTACCTTTTGACATGCAGGTGTCAGCTCGAGGACTTTGCTACCTTTTGCCTGTTAGCACCGGATAGCCACATAGTCGTGTATTGGTTAGCGTGCACGTGCACGGAAAAGGCGTAGATAGTCAAATTAACGCTAATGCTTTATGGCTCTTTGGGATTGGTATTGATTGGAAGATAGAAGGAAAGGAAGGGAAGGGAAGGGAAGGGAAGGGGAAAAGAGAGGAAGTAGAAGAGAAATGATTTTGGTAGGAAATTGAGCTTCCCCACACTATGAAACAACTCTTACCTACGATGTAAGCAGCGGTATCAATGCCATCACAGACTAGTGCTCGTCTAACGCTTGGCGTTAGAAGGGGCGTTACCGAAGTAACTTAGGGTGTGCTGGTGTTATTCCTTATAGTTTGGAATAAAGCGCAGTTCGACCTTGTGGCCTAAACATGCTGCTACCTTTTGAATGGTAGCGATGGACGGATTTATGATGCCGTTCTCAATCTTGGACAGATTGGATTGGTTTACTCCGCTCATCTTAGACAGCTCTCGCTGGCTAATATTTAAGGCCTTTCGTGTGTCATGCAGGAATTGCTTCAACTGCATCTCTGGCGATATGCCTCCCATCTGACTCAGTGCCATCTCCAAAGCACTTTGGTCAAAAGTCGCAAGGTTCGCAACATTCTGTGCACTTGCCTGCTGAGCGCTCATATGAGCCTCTTGATTCAGGTGATGATTCATTTTGTCTCCAAATTTTGGCTATTGCTGATTCCTCGCTCCCAAACCTGAACACAAAATCAGCGCTCTTTTTTCAGCTCCTCATTACCCTAGTGATTAAAGCAGGTAATCACTAAGGAATAAGGAGCTTCGATCGCGTTGTCTTGTCACCCACCCTGCTACAGGTTATGCCTGTAATCTCTGTAGAACTACAGAACCAACCACCAACAGAGCGAGCAACTTTAACATTGCTTCACAGCGCTTGCCTATTTGCCTATATTAAGGCCTATATGAGGGACTCTCTTAATTCCCCCATTGTCAGCATGTGCTGCTTTGCTCCACGGAAAAGAGCTTTTGCCATTTTTATACGGTAGAACATGTGGATCCAATTGCCTTACGGTTCTCTCCTTCTCACCCAGAAGAGACGGCTAAACCTATCGATATTAGGCTTAACAGCAATTGTGGCTGCATGCCCTAGCGGCCTATATTATTAGACTGCCTAAGATCCGACCTTGCTTGCCTTGGTCTAAGTTATTGGCCTTGCGGCCAACGCCCAAGACAAAACTCAGTATTCATTGACGGTGCAGACAGTCGCTTTATTTTGTGGGCAAGGCCTCCAACTGAGGCCCAGCCTATCTCAGCCTATACACGCAAAGCTAAGTGTCTGAATAATTAAGGACGCAGCACAGCAGGATTTTAAGCTTGCACTAAGCCTAAAAGCCCAAGGGCTGTGTTACCTCTCTTCTCTGGGGTAAAGCATGCTTTACCACCCTGCCTAGGCACAATCGTTACTCTTTTTCTTGCCACATGCAGACATTTCATTTTCCCCTGCAAACATCACCTTGAGCTCTGCAGACTTAAACTTTTCTTACAAGTACAGTCCAGCTGTCGGCAACCTTACAGGTGCTCGACCTGACTCCAAATGATGATGAGAGGAACAGAAAACAGAGAACACGCTTACTACAGCTTGCAGAAATTAAACCAAGAGAGCCTAATGATCACAAGACTTTTGCCTTTTCTCGCCCAACCTCGGATTAAACCTCAGCATCGGCATAGCCGTTCTAGCCCTACCTAACTTCTCTGTGGTGCACCTGCCTAAGCACTATTGGCAGTACTGACACATACAAAGCTAAGCACAGCAAACGTTAGCAAACGTTTGTAACTCCTCATTAGGACTCAGTAGTAAATTTCCTCAGCTCTAGCAGTTTGTTTGGGACTTGCCCATGTAAAACTATCGTCACTCACTCAAAGTGTCTTACACGAACAAATGAGGATTTTGCGCGCTTAGTGTAACATGAAAAATAAGCGATGTTATACCTATGAACAAAAAAATATGGTCTTATAACCATAAAATACCAAGCAAAATAGGCCTCTATGCGGCTTCCCATCTAGGGTTGCGCCACCCACAAAATTATTACCGCAAACGCTTACGAGAGAGGTTTTTCACTTGCGACTAAGCATAAAAAGGAATAGCTCAAACATCACTACCTACTCTAAAGTAACGCAAAACTATCTGTTTTATCTGGCACGCCACCTACCTAATGTTCCCGAGAGCTAAGCTATTTTTGTGGCCATATTTTTACGCAAACGTTTGCATTTCTTGCACTCTTCTCCCAATTCTGTCACCAGTGCGGACAAACAGTCTGCCACAGCCCCTTGTAGAGAGCCACGCTGCAACGCAGACGCACGAGCGCAAGAAAAAGCAAGAGCATTACGCAAGAAACACAAAGGGGGTCAATAAGAGGATTCCCTAAGGGGCTCCAAGGGAGCCCTTTAGGCTTAGAGTAATCTTTTAGAGGTTAGGCTATTGGCGAAAACAGCAAAAAGTCACAGCTACAGTCATAGCCACAGCCGCAGCCGCCGCCGTAAAGCTATGCGCTCTAGGCCTCACTGGTGGCCTGTAGCCTAGATCTAGCACGACCTGCGAGGCTTGGGCGCAAGCTCCCCTACACCCAGCAGGACGCTCACAGTAGCTGCCTCTATGTTAAGGCCCTACTATGCTTGCTATTTTTGCTGCTCTGACTCCGTTGCAGCTGGCTTTGCTGGCTCAGCTTGCTGAGCTAGCTTAGGCTCTGCGACAGCTTTGGTCTTGAGCTCTGCCTTTCCCTGCTCAGAGGTTTGAGCCTTGTTAGTGACTCCAGCTGCTGGACGGTCTTTTTCCTTGCCTTGGTAAGCTTGGGCAAGATCCTGAGCCAGCTCCTCTGCTAACCGACCGTCTGCCTTTTTACCACGCACGTTCTGCACATACTCAAAGGTAAAATTCTGCCTTGACTGCTGAATCGAGCCACGATTCCGCTCAAGATGACGTAGGTTTTCATCATGCGAGCTCTCTCCCGTATCAATGGAGAGCTCTGCACTACGTCCTGACACTAAGAAGTAACCACGACGCACACGCTGATAAAGCCCCGATACGACCTGATCTATGGTCATATAGGCTAAACCCTTACGATCCTTTGCGCTCGATTGTGACGTCTGAGATTGAGGCTGTACATTATGAGCATTGCGTTTAGCACTCAGCTGCACAGCTTGCTGCTCATCAAAAGACATAGGCACAACCGAGGTGCTCTCTTCGGCTTGTCGCTGGAACTGCATTTGTTGTTGCTGCAACAAGCGCTCTTGCTCTAAGACCTCATCTGGTACCACATCATGGTCATTAGCATCGTCAGCCGATACCTTTGGTAAATAGGATTGGCTGATTGCATTGCGTTTACTCTTCTCCTCGTGCATAAAGAACCCAGAGAGCGCATGTGCCCACGATTCTGGTTCGCTATCTGGAGAATTAGTCCTCGCTTTTTGTCGTGCCACCATCTTGTCATGCATGGTGGAACTAATGCCAATGATCTTGCCTTGGATATTACGGATATGATCCTTTGGGTCAGGGATAAAGTGCTCAATATTAAAAAGCGACACAGGTACACTCAGATCACGCCCATGCATCAGGTTATGGGCATCGCCTAAGACGTCATCAATCTCGTCATAACCTGAGCGCTCGGCAATCATCTTATTGAGCAGCTCTTCATCCAAGATCGGCTGGGCATTAGGATCGCCCCCCATCAGCATAGGCCCCGACGCATGCACGTTGCTGTTCGTAGCGCCCTTCTCTGGCACAACACCTTGCTCAGGATGAGAGTCAGCGCTGTTAGCGCTGTCAGTGCTGTTAGCTGACATTGCACTGTTAACTGACGCGGCTTCACTGTCCTTGGTATCGCTCTCAGCTTCTATCTTGAGCTGTTCTGCAGATACAGGATTACGCCCCTCAGGACTAAAGCTAGCCACCTCTTGAGACAAATGCTCTTCTGCTGCCTGATCTGAGCCCCAAGTTGAGACCACGCGTAGCTTTTGCTCGACCTCACGGTTGATGGCCTCAAGATTAGAAGCATCGTCGCTAGCATCTTTGCTATTGCTATTGCTATTGCTATTGCCATTGGCATTAGCATTGGCATCAGCACTGTCACTTAATTGTGGTTGAGCACTTGGAGTTTGTATCTCAGAGCTATGATCACCATAGATAGCTTCGTATAGACGATTATCAACCTCGTCCTCACTCAGACCATGATCTTCGCCTTCACTATCGTCTGCAATAACATCTGCATCAGCGTTATCAGCCTGCCCATGAGCCTGCGTAAAGGCATTGGCGGCCACAGACTGTTCATGATCTGCGGCAGCAGCGGCAGCTAAAGCATCCCAATCTGGTTTTTGGGAATCCTCTTGCTCATGCTGCTTTTTGCGCCAGAGGCGTTTTTGCTTACGCGAAGTAGCGGCCTCAGAAATAAAATCAAAGGACACTAAGGTTGGAGCATTAGCCTCTTGCAGATAGTAATGCTCGCTATGTGCAGCCTGCGCACGCTCTAAATCTTTAGCAGCCCGCTCTTGAGCCACAGCAGCCTCTGTAGCTGCAACTTGGTTATGGGTACGCTCTTGCTGTTGTTTAGCATGGGCAGTACGAACCTCATATGCTGCTAAAGCTTTTTGATATGCACTTAAGGCGCTTTTGGGGGCTGGTCGTTCTGAGGGATAATCCTGCGAGTCACTTGCTGAGGACTTTTGTTCACCGCCTGCATGTGCAGCATGCTCATGGCTAGCCGGAATGTAAATGGAGCTACCGCCATCCCCCTCAGCAACCACTTCTACTTCTTTGTGCTCTTCTTGCTCTCGTCTCCATTGCCGAGCTCTAGTCTGATGCGCATAAAGCTTTAAGTCTTGCTCTGAGACCGCTTCATGATCATTAAACTTCTCTTGCGTCATGCCCTGAGACGTCACCACTGTAATTGGTGAAGCCATAAGATTATCGACCATCTTACCAGAGCGTAAGCCGATCTCACCATAATGGGTATTAGTAAAGCTGATCTCAGCACTCTCTTGTGGTTCGGCACCAGAGTGCTTCTCAGCAGGCTCGTCGCTGGCAGCATCTGCCCCATAGCTTTGAGCCGATAAACCCTTGCCCTGCTCTTCACTGTTACTTGAGATAAAGCTTGGCTCATTGTCACCACTTACAGCCTGAGCCTGCGATAAAGCATCAGCTTCCTCACGGTTAAAGGTGGACTTTGGTGGTATACGCAGCTGAGCAATCAGCTTATCTTTAGCCTGCAAAATGGCGACATCTTGGGAAGAGATAGCACAATCGGCTGGCGCGCGCTCCTCAGGATCATATTCCTCGTGGTCGGCATTAATATAATCTGCACGCTCTACCGAATGAATTGGCCTCAGAGTGCCATTCATGATGATATCGTGCTCTGCGCCTTTATCTGGTGATGCAGGCACAGTGCTAGTCTTAACGTCATGAATCCTTGCCGCAGCTTGCGAAGACAGCGAAGGCTCAGCTGGCAACTCATCGGACTTTGCTTGCACTATCAAGTTTTGCTGTACCAGAGCTCTCACTTTAGGATCAGAGGATAAAGATTCCTCTGCTTTAGATAGCGCAGCAGCTGCTAAAGCTTTCTTGGCTTTCTCTCGCTCCACTAAAGTCTCAGGTAAACCTGACTTAGCCCAATTGTCACTCTTGGTCGTATCCGCTGCGTTCGCAGTGTTAAGAGCAGCACTAATAGCAGCGCTATCTGCCGCAGCTGCCTTAGCAGCTAAAGCATCGCTATCTACTGGACTTGCAGCAGGCTCAGCATCAGCACTATTCTTGACTACATTTAAGCCTTCTTGCTCCATCAATGCTGCCAGCGCAGCTGCATCGGCCGCATCTGCAGCTGCATCAGCGTCAGCTGCACGCTGGGCTAGCTTGCGACTGGTGTGTAATGACTGCGACTCACTCATGGCCACTACCATGGAGCGTGGGCAGGCTACAACCTGATTACGACCATTGCGCTTAGCTAAATAAAGAGCCTTATCCGCCTGATTGATCAGCTCATCAACTCTAAACTGAGACTCAGATGAGGTCACTAAGCTTAAACCAATGGAGACAGTGACCACATTGCTTGGCACGCCTTCATTGATAAGCTTGAGATCACTAATGGTCTTACAAAGACGAGAGGCCACCTTATAAGCATTGATAGCCGAGATCTCGGACAAGAACACGCAAAATTCTTCACCGCCGTAGCGGAACACCAGATCTTTCTTAGAGAGGTTGCCTTGTAAGGTCTGAGCCACAGCAAATAACACCTCGTCACCACGCTGGTGGCCCATAGTGTCATTGAGGTTCTTAAAGAAGTCGATATCAATCATGGCTACAGCAAAGTGCGCTGGAGTCTTGGTACCTACTTCCTTAATCAGCTGGTTGAGGCTGCCACGGTTTAAGATCTTGGTTAAGGCGTCATACTTCGTGTGCTTTAAAAGCTCATCATAACGCTGCTCTAGGACATCACTCTTTTCTGACATCTTAGAGAAGTCAGCAAAGAGCTGAGGCAGCACATCCACGATCTCGCGGATCTCTACTAGGTGCTCTTGCGATGCAAAGGCTTCATACTTTTGCGCAGAGATGTTCTTGGTATGACGGAACTTGATCAGAATACGGGCGATATTCTTCAGCGGCACCATGATGTAACGGTTCAGCATGAAGATCACCAGCCAGAAGCCTACCAAGCTAAAGCCAATGGTCACCATCACCATTGGCATGGTCTCAGTGGCTAAATCAGAGATCTCACTCAGCTCTTTGTGTAGCAGATCCGTCTCGCCAGAGGTATAGGACTGAGAGATCTCGTCTAAGCTAAAGAGTAAGTTATGGGCATCATAGGCAAAGACATGATGCAGCTTCATAAAGATGTGCCAGCGAGGCTCAAAGGACTTAAGCTCGGTCTCATATAAAGCCAGAAAATGCACTAAGGCTCGAGCGCGCACACCCTCATGAGAAGACACAGTTGCCGCTGCTGCTGCCAAAGAATCATCCTCAGGTAAGGCCGATTCCGTCATGCCGTGATTCATGATCGAGAGCAAAGCGCGATTGTGAGCGATCTCAGACTCATTTAAGCCTTTATTTTTCAATTGATCTTCAGCACTGATAAAACCTGCTGGTTCTGCATTATCTGCACTTGCAGAGAGTTCCTGACTGGCTTCTTCACTTGCTGCGGCCGCACCAGTGGCGTCAGCAGTCGCACCTGCTGCGTCAGCAGCGTCTGCTGCCGCAATAAAGGAAGCATATTCCTCTGCATAGGCATCACGCTGATCTGAGTGAGTATGATCTAACAAATGCCAATCCACATCCGGAGCCATCTTTTCCATTTCGGCTACAGCTTGTGTCCATGCGGCCTCATTGTCTTGCTCTATCTGCGCTTCATCCTTAACGCTATAGATGTTGTCATCATCATAAATCCACTCTAGGTCTTCTAGATCTTGTGGACGTCTGCTCCCAATGGATTCAGGTGCAGCTGATGCTGTTGCCCCTGCCTCATCGTCCCCAGTAGAATCTGCGACCTCGGATGACTCTGAGCCCTCGGCCTCCACATCAGTAGCTGCATCCGCAATAGCTAAAGCTTCTTCCCAGCTGCTAACATTAGGCACTGCTGGCGCAGTACGCTCTGCTAGAGCACGCTCTGCTAGAGTATGATCTTGCGCTGCATGCTTATCACCTATAGGTTTACCCTTTAGGTGCATACGCTGCCGAATCATCTGGGCATAATTGATGTGGTCTTGCAGCAGGTTACGCAGCTTGGTATTGCTCTGGAACAGCTCGATGTAGTTGGAGTTGACGAGCACCACCTCAGGAAAGAGCTCTGGTTTTTCATGAGCGATCAGGCGCAGTAAGGTATCCATGTAATGAAGCGAGTCATTCACAGATACACGCATGTCGTTAAGCTGCAAGCGCAGCTTCCACAGGTGGTTTAAAGAGAAAAGAATATCGACGCTGTGACGGGTAAGCTCTTGATTGGTGCTGGAATGTAGCTCATTGATAAACATCAGCGCATCACTATACGCCTGACGAGCACGGGCCATGTCTGGGGCCGTGACCATGAGCTCAACTTCATTTTTCAGCTGTACGAGGTTAATGGCACTTTGTTGGGTGGCCATCACGTTAGGAATAGCACTCTTTACCAGATCCTGCGATTTGTCTTGGATCTTCTCCATATCCACGCACAGGTAGAAGGATAAAAAGATAGACAGCACCATGACTGGCAGGATACATATCCTTGTCAGGTCACTAATCTTTCGGATCTGGAAAAATCTGCTAAACATCGCTTTAGCTCCAAAGAGCAAAACCCACTAATACCACAAAACACAGAACTGGACATTGCCTATGCCTGCCCAGAAGGGGTTAAAGAATTACGAGGATTTGATCGTGGTATCAGCTATTTCCTGCACATTCTAAAACCAGAGATCGTTAATTAATACAGCTCCACGCCCGTCTAAACACAAAAACAAAACCATTGATGACAATAATTGACAACCACACACGTCACCACGGAGAAGTTTCGTTATGCAGCCTCCTGAGGAAAGCCACATATTTTTCCTGACTTTAGGGCAATAACTAGGCCCAACTTGGCACTGCCTCTGCGTCTTAAAATTGACCACAACAATGCGCAAATAACCCCACCCTATTAGATGCTAATAATAATCCAAAGGGCTGTGAATCAAAGAAGTTTTTTCATGCCCATTAACACAAAATTATCCTTGCTTCACTCCCCAAGCCCTTATATCTTTTTGCAAATAAAGAAATTATCTAAGCTCTCGCCCTTATTTAGTCCACAATTTAAGCTACGCAGCAGCAGCCACAAAACAAAGCACTGCAATGGATCATCGCCACAGCTTGATGGCTCTTAGAGCCCTCACTTTAGAGCTAGAGCAAATGCAATAGCTCACCTACAATGCAGCTCCAGCAATGCAGCTACTGCTATGCTGGCCCTGACATACAGAGAGACCCAGCAGTTAGGCCCCTGCAACGACAGGGGCTGTAGCATCAGAGGGCTTAGTTTGCTTGCTGGGGCACAGCTGCTTAGTGCTTAGCGCGCTTAGCGCTTAGGATTTTTGAAAGCGCTCGATGATCTCTGGGCCCATCATGCGCTGTGGTCGCAAGAAGCCTTGCTCATCAAAGTGACACACACCTAAAAACACTTGGTCACAGTGCACCTGTACCATTTCTGTAACCGCAGGCAACGGTGTTGGCACTGTGGCTGTTCCGGCCTTAGTAGCTGCGAGCAGATCAGTTGGCTTAACGCGCATACCATGGCACAGCGGCTCAGCAAGGCTCTGCGGAATAGTGACCACTGGCAGATTATTTAAAGCCTGCTCTAATGGAATGAGCAAGGCATCTAAAGTAGAGAAGTCAGAGCGGTCAGTACGCTGATCGGCCAGTTGCTGCAATTGCTCTAAGGTGGTCATCTTGCCTTCAGGCAGGCCTTCGACCGCAATACGACGCAAATGAGAGACATAAGCGCCACAACCTAAAGCCTCACCAATATCACTGACTAAAGTGCGAATATACGTGCCTTTGGAGCAATAGACTTCGATCTTAAAGGTGGTATCTGTCTGCTCTAACAGCTTGAGCTCAAAGATCTCGACCTCACGCTTAGGGATCTCCACCTCTGACTCACGACCTTGACGGGCATACTTATAAAGCGGCTTACCGTTTACTTTGACGGCCGAATAGATCGGTGGAACTTGCACAATAGGCCCACGGAATTGCTCTAAAACCTCAGCAATGTGCGTCATAGCATCACCTACAGGACGCTCAACAACGGTCTCACCTTCACGATCGCAAGTGGTGGTGCTACGACCCAGCGTACCCTCGGCGACATAGCGTTTTTTGCCTTCAAGGAAAAACGAAGAGAACTTAGCGGCTTCACCTAAGCACACTGGCAGTAAACCAGAGGCTAAAGGATCTAAGGCACCGGTATGGCCACCCTTTTGAGCTTTAAAAATCGCACGCGTCCGCACCAAAGCAGTCGACGAGGTGATCCCCTCTGGCTTATCTAACAAGAAAATTCCACTGATATTGCGCTTGGCCATCCGGCTAAACTCCGCTCCCACCAAAATCCAAGAAATAAGGCATCCAACACGCCCCATACATCCAAACTGTTCTCGTGCCTCAAAGGCTTGTCCGCACAGGCGTCAAACCTCTAAGCGCACCAACAGCTGCCATGATGGGGCGGGATCTTAGCACAGCCACAGTTACTTTGGCCTAAAAAAGCCAGTTTTACCAAAGAACACCTCTTGTTCTCTTGGTAGCCACAGCCAAAGTCTGCCCACAAACTGCCCACGAGTTGTTAGGTTTTCCTTCGTAGGGCTTGCACCGGCAATGTCTTTTGCGCTATTATTAGCCCCGTTGTTATGGGGGCCTAGCGCGCTCATACTTGTTCTTAGGCCACCTGGTCAGGTCCGGAAGGAAGCAGCCAAGCTTAGGTAATGAGGTATCGAGTTGTTGTTAGGTTCCCGCCCAAAGAGAACGCATTGCGTTCTTTTTTCGTTTTTAGGGCAGGCAGAAATCCAAACGCAGTGACTGATTGCAGCTGAGCCCTTCCCTTCACTTAGGGCAGTCTTGTTGGGCAATCTTGCCCCCTGTGCCCCTACCTTGTTCTTCTAGAGTCTGCCTATGGCACTCAACTCCGTCAACAACTCTCACCTCCACGATGTCGTCTTTGCTGATCGTCACTACATCAACAAATTAGCCAAGCTCAAAGATCTCATCAATTACCTCGATAAAGCACCGCGTCTGCCTAATCAGAATTTCTTTATGCTGATCAGACCTCGCGGCTTTGGTCTGTCCCTGACCAATGAGGCCATTGAATCTCTGCTGGTACGTGATGAGATGCTGCTCGATCACCTGCAAAACAAACTCGACAACAGTCTCGACTTGAGTGATCTTGGCTCTTATGAAGTGATTCACCTCAGCTTTAGTAACCCTAAAGCCAATACCCTCTCCAGCTTTATGCTGATCCTCCAAGAGACGATCCAACGCCAATGCTGGGAGCACCACGTGAAGAATAAAGGAGCCTTAGCGCTAGTCTCTGATCTGCGCCAGCAAATGCTCTTTTTAATCTGCGCCATCAGCGATAACAGCAAAAAGCAGGTGGTGGTTCTCGTCGACAACTACGACGTACCGATCTATTCAGTGCGTAATATCGCCAACCCAGAAGAGCGCCAGCAAGCTTTAGCCCTCTACTTCGATATGCTCTCCGCTTTTCGCCAAGCCGGAGATCGAGTCAAGTTTTGTCTACTGGCAGGACACGTTAAATTTGCCCTCTCTAACAATATGTCAGAAGGCTTACCGCATATCGTGGATCTCTCGTTTAGCAACATCGCTGCGACTGTGATGGGCTTTACCATTGAAGAGATCAAACAAAGCTACGAAAAGGATCTCGCTCGTATTGCGCCACAACTTGGTGTTACCACCTCCGAATACCTCGATGCCTTACAGCATTGCTACGGAGGCTTTATCTTTTCTGACGCCAAACAAGAAGTGCTGTGCCCGTACTCTATTTCCCGTGTGTTAGACAACGAAGGCGAGCTCTATGCCTACGCTTGTGATAACCACTACACATTCCTGCGTCAGTCATTGGATGAAGAAGAGCCAGATCTCAATTGGTTACTGGATAAAGACGGACAGGATCAGCTCTTTTTAGAGGAGGTCGATCTCTTCCCTAAAGGCAAACAATTCGGCTCCCTGCTCTTGCAGCAAGGCTTTGTTTCCGTCAAAAAGATCACCTATCCAAAGGCCGACGACCACATCATGTCATGGCGTTACTGCTATGGACTGACCAATGTGGAAATGCAACGTGCCTTTAAAATTCTCATGAAGCAAGCACGCCCAGAGCTCCGTGAGTTAGCCATTAACCCACGTATTTACCACGCCGGAGAAGAGCAATACGCCATTGTCTCCGACAAAGACCATGCCTAGCCCTGCAATCTCTAGGGCTTTTTGGCGCTGGCCACCAGTTGGCCAGCAGCTGGACAGAGCCGGATAGCAGCTGGTTAACCAATTACTTCACCACGGCCGCAGCACTGGCTTTTCCTTCTGTTTTGGCATCTGGGGTCGTAATGGCTACAACTGCGGCCACAGCCTCGGTGGCTCTCATGGCCCCGCCTTTTTCCTCTGGTCTCTCTGGCTTAGCTGCACAAGCATCGCCTTTTTGCAGCGTACCTTGCTGTGTATCAGCAGCATCCGTGTCCAGCTCACTGCCTTGGAGCGGCGACATATTGGCGTCACCCACTAAGACGTTGTTTAAGATCGAGCGTTTGGCTGAAGCTGTCTGATAAGAGCTCTGATCGTCTAAAGTGTACAGTGCAGCCTTTTTGCGGTGTAAAAAGACTAAGCCTAAGTGCTCTGGCACAAAACAGAGCTTGCGGGAAGAAGTAGCAGCCGTCAGAAAGAAACGTGGTTGGTTGGTGCCTACTTCCTTATAAATCACAGCATATTTGCAAAAATAGGTGCTGCCTTTACCTATCATGCTGCCCAAAGCAGCAGCCAAATAGTCACTAGCATTACGCTTGACATCGAGGCACACCACCGCATAAGCCTCAACCGCTAGTGGGGCATCATCACGACGTAATTTAGCACGCAAGATGACAAAATAAGCCCAGCGTGCCAAATAGAAAAGCAAATAGGCCACCAGTGCCACTAAGACTACGGAGTAAAAGATCAGCCATCCACTACTAAGCGTCGACTCATCGGCACTGACGCTACTGCCAGGCATGCCTGCTGGCAGACCAAACACCAATAAGGCAGCAATCAGAGCTAGATAAAAGCTAAGATTTAGCTTACGTCGACAAATGGTATCCACCAGATTGAAATCAAAGCGGATCCCTGCCTGCATCAAGTATGACTGGAGGTAGGTTCGATCAAGTGGAGTTTGCTGCATCACCCTCTGCCCTTTCAGCCGAAGAGTGCCAGCGCACCCTCCAAAAATTCCAATCCCAACAGCAAAGCTGTTGCTTAAGCCAAGCCACGCTCTGGTCGCTCTGGTCTAAGCCATAGCCATCGCAGGACAAATCTTTACCATCATCGCTAGCACTATTGCTCAGATGTCAGGATCTCTGACTCATCTTAGCAAAAAATTGCCATGTTCTCTGCCTTCCATCTCTTAACAATGGGATAGCATGACTCAATTGACAGCAAAAATAGCACTCTAAAAACAGCAGAGACATAGCCACCTTAAGCAGCAAGACGGCAGCTCAAATTTTACTAGCCCAAGCCCAAACCTCCAAATCGGTGCACAGGCTCTAGAAAAGCATCTACGCTCTCACTAGCGGCTATCTTGGGAGCAAAGCTACCAACAGTAGCTCAGTGCAGCTTACAGCAGCTCACTGCAGCCTACAGCAGCTCGCTGCGGCTCACAGCTGCTCACCGCGCCCCACCACTGCTCTAAAAATCTACGCACCAGAACGTTTGTTTTTCCTTTACTGCTGAGCTTGCTGAGGTTGAGCTGGCGGCGGCTTTGGCATAAATCTATGCGACTCTGCTTCTGAGCTTCTTCGGCCTTAAGGCACAACAACTTCACTCTCTACAGGCATTGCACCCTGCCCTTGCTCCTCCGTATCTATTTTGACCTGAGATGCAGCCTGAGCTGCCGCTTTTTGCAGTGCAGCTGACTTTGCAATGTCATATGCAGCCCGATCTGCTGCATCCGAAGCAGAATGTGCAGCTTGCTCTGCTTCATCGGCTTGCTCTCCAGCCTCTGTTTGTGCACGCATATGCTCTAACACTATAACTGGATCAGGCATTTCGTAGCGCTTCCAGAGCTGGGCAGTACTGCCTGTAGTAGCATCAACGTCACTATTTGGCGAAAATGGCGTGATCGGCTGCACTCTTGTCATGTTTTGATGTCTTGGCCCTAGCACCATTTCATAGCTGTCAGCTTGAGCATCACGCATTGGGCTTAAGGTCTTTTGCTCTGTCTTTTTACGATCCATATGCTCCACTGGTACTTGAGGCTTTGGCGGCTCTTTCCGATCTTGGCGCAACGTATCTATTAAGTCGTTTAAGGTCTGCCGTGATATATGGGTTGGCTCTACCAGCGAATCACGCAATGGCACTGATTGATTTTCGATCGCCATATGCTCTTCATAAGGGAACTGGATCTGCTGGGCAAACAGCACTAAGTGTAAATTTGAGGTGTGATAGAGCATGTACTGACGGGCGTGATCATAATTCCATGTACGCGCACGGTTTTCTTGGTAGACGTGCATCTGATCCCATGGCAACCAGACATCACGTGGCACTAAAAAGAACGACTCTTGATTTTCTGCTAAGGTTGAGAAGCCACGGAAACGACGCACGCTCTGGAACTCTGAGCTCAAAGGCTCTCCAATATTGGTCACTAATACCCGAGGACTGAGAAAAACCTCGGAGCGCTGTAACGCAGCTAAGCCCTCTTGCGCCTGATGCAAGTCAGAGTGTACTTGTATAAATAGTGAGACGACATTGCCGCTGATCAGCAGTGATCCCGCAATGAAGACATAAAAGACACAGAGGATCACTTGCAGCTTTAAGACCGCAAAGTATTTGCTGACATCTACGCCGACCAGAAAAATGCCACCTACCATCAGCAGGAAGCCACCTACCAAAACTGACAGCAGTAGTAAGAACCACAGGTTATAGGCCTCTAGCAGGCTGACGCTATCAGAAAAAGCCTGCTTGTAGGCAAAAAACATAGTGACATTTTCAGGATGTAATAAAGCCCACACGGAAAACAGCGAGATAAAGAGACAGGCAATAGGCCATAACAAGGTTAAGTTATGACGCACAAGGCCTAAACGCCAAATGCCCTGAAAGCTCATGACAGCTGAGCCGATCTCAAAATCAACTAAGCGTCTTTGTTTCACAGGAGCTGCCGAGCGCTGTGACTGTGGATTTTCTGCGCTCAAAGCCCAGAGCATCTTCACAACTAGCTTGAGTACGCCCTTGTCACTGGCTGCAACCTTATGCCCATATGCAGCCATCCGTGAATCGATCTCAAGATCGAGCTGTTGCTCTTCGTGATAGCTGCCCTCTAAAGCAGAATCTAAGGCGCTATTACCATAATCCCTAGTGGCACCGGCTCCAGAACCAAAAGATCTTCCCAGCTGAGAGGCTGCTACCGGATCAGCGAAGCCTCCACTCACCATAGAGCCACTATTAAAACCTGCACTGCGGCGCTCACCACTCAGACGCTGCTTTTGGCGATTAAACCACGCTGTGACTTGCACCATATTGTCAAGCAATTGCAGATAGTCTTGCTCCAAATGGTCATCTAGACGCACCTTAGAGCTGTGTATCTCGCCATAATAATCATCACCTAGAGTCGACAGCATGTTGCGCGAGGCCAGCTCCAGTGCCTGCTGCTGGAGTCGCACCAAATTTAAACTATCGCCATCAAAAGCAAGCTTAAAAGGCACTACGAGGTGTAAAAAGGCACGGAAAGTAATGATGTATCCGCAGATATTGATCCACAGGGACTGTGACGCTTTTTGATGTGAGAGGCGCAATAAAGCTTGGTTTAAGTTCTCCAGATCGCCAATATCAGCATACTCGCGCATGGACTTAAAATAGCCTCGCAACAAACGAGCAATGGCAAGCAAACGCCAGCCAATGATGGTGAGCAGCACTGCACCTAAAGCAAAGATCCAATGGAGCTTTTCGATCACCCCAAGGGCAATTAAAGCTAACAGCAACACCAAGGACACAGCATTCAGCAGGGCCTTAGGCCGATAGCGTAAAGGCAGGACATTGATAGCAATAAAATAGCCGTTACCTAAGAGGTAAACCGCAAGCATAGAAGCGCCGAATTGCGACACTAACTCTTGGAGCACACCACTCTCAAGCAGCTCCCATAGAGGCACTACTAATCCGCCTACACTCAGTAGTACTAATAGTAATGCTATGCCAATTCGCATGGCGCTCTCCTTTGTGTTCTGTTTCTGCTGACCTTTTATCCACCTCAGAGATTAAGGAGATAGCTCACTTTATCTCCAAAATTAAGCGCAGCCCCAAAAAAAGATCAGCTAATACAGCAGCAACACACACTAACCAACCCGAGGACAAAAATGCTTGCTCTCTAAAACCTAAAGAACCTCTTGCAATATATTGGCCTTGATACAGACATGCCAGACAGATCAAGGAAATAAGCTGCTTCTCAAAATTTTAAGGGACATTACGAGACTTGAGCGCGCACCACGTGCACTTCGTGAACCACACGCCGATTGCACTGACTCATTGCTTCGCTCCGTATCTATTCTCGCGCAAAGAAGCTGGCCTGTACACACAATAAGAGCCAAGTGTCACCAAAAGCGCACAATAGCCACGTTTTAATGCGCCAAAATAAAGCAAGCCCGTCTAAAAACGAGCAAAACGATGAAAAATCCTCAACTAGCATTGACGCTGTTGCACATACTCCGCTATAAAAATACGTATCGCGCAGCTGCACATCACGTCAGACATAGCAGCCGTGTGACCAATACAGACAGGCAAAAGCCTGACAAACGCTTGGCTAAGGAGAACAAGTCCATGCACACCGCAATCCCCCAAGAGCTCGCCTTAAAGGCGAAACAGAATCCGCTCTCTCAAAATAGTCTCGGCACCTGTGCTGTGACCATTGCCTGCGCTCGTCTTGCCTCCACACTCTCCATCATGCCTGCCTCCTGCATGCGTATGCCAGTCATGGCATAACGTACTCTTTTGGGACTAGCTCCCGTCTCTACCTTTTAGAAAAAAGCACTCGCCCACTGGGCAACTAATTATTTTGTCGACCTACGACTCTCTATCTTGCTGATTCAAGCTTAAAGCTTCGCTTTGTACTCAGGGTACTCAGGGCTTAGTGTCTCTACACCCAGTCTCACCTGCTCAGAGCAAGACTTTACTCAAGCCGAGAAAGCAGACCAAAAGGGCTATTGTCAGCTCTGAACGCAGAGCCTTAGGATCCAAGCCCTGCGCCATACACTGCAAGGCAAACAGCTCGACAGACAAGAGTGCTGATGAACTTAACCGTATTTCTGCTACCTCTTTAACCGCTTTACAGGAACACCATTATGCTGAAGATCAAATCCTTTACCTCCCTGTCTGCCTTATGTGCAGTCTCTGCTCTGTTATTAAGCGCTTGCGGTGGTGATGATAAGGCTGCTGCTAACACCACAGCCAGCAACACTGGCAGTGCCAATGCCCCTACCGCAATCGAGCTCAAAGTGGGCGTCTGCCCAGGCCCTTATGGTCAAATGCTGGAGCAAACCATTGCCCCGCTGCTTAAAGATAAGGGCTACAGCCTGACTGTAGTGGAGTTCACCGACTACGTGCAGCCAAATCTGGCCTTAGACGGTGGCGATATTGACGCTAACCTCATGCAGCATCAGGCCTACTTAGACACCTTTGTGCAGAACCAAGGTGTCAAGCTTAAGGCCGCTACCAGCGTTCCTACCTTAGGCATGGGTGTCTTTGCGCATCAGCTCAAGAGCTTTGAAGAGCTCGCCAACATCGAAGACGGCAAAGTTGCTATCCCTAACGATGCTGTGAATTTAGCTCGTGCTCTGCGTTTAGCCCGTGACCTGAATCTCATCACCTTAAAGGCTGACTTAGATGAGAACAAAGCCAGTGTGGGCGATATCGACCAAAACCCTTACAACCTTGAGTTTGTCCCAATGGAAGCAGCTCAGATCTCGCGTTCACTGGATAGCGTGACCTTAGGCTTTATTCCTGGCAACTATGCCTTTGCTGCCCACCTTGATTACCACACTGCTTTAGGCATTGAGCAAGTGGCCGAGGACATCAAAAACGTTGTAGCAGTGCGTAGTGACGACACTAAAACTGAGCAACTCTTCTTTGAGGTAGTGCAGTCTCCTGAGTTTAAGCAAAACATTGAGCAAAGTGCCGAGTTCTCGACCTTTATCAAGCCACAATGGTGGGACAGCGTAGCACCTAAGGCTGACGCCCCAGCCGCTGCCGATGCAGCCGATGCTTCCGCCGCTGATAAGGCAGCCTAAAAGAGGCCATAAGGAGTAACACATGATCACTTTTGACCACGTGACGGTGCAATTTGGCGGCGACAAGAAACCTGTCTTTACCGCCGTCGACGATGTGAGTCTCAAAGTAGAGCGCGGCGACTTCTTTGGTGTGCTCGGCCAATCAGGTGCAGGCAAATCCACCTTAGTGCGCACGGTTAACCTGCTACAGCGTCCAACCTCGGGCCATGTACTGGTAGGTGATACCGATGTCACCGTACTCAATCCAGCTGAGCTCAGTGCTTTGCGATTACGTATTGGCATGATCTTCCAGCACTTTAACCTCATTAAGAACGCTACGGTCTTTGACAATGTGGCCTTTAACCTCAAGGCCAAAGGCGTGGATAAGGCTGAAATTGCCCGCAAAGTACCAGAGCTCTTAGAGAGTGTTGGCTTAAGTGGCAAAGAGAAGGTCTATCCACCATCACTGTCAGGTGGTCAAAAGCAACGTGTGGCTATCGCCCGAGCTCTGGCTAATGATCCTGAGATCTTGCTTTGTGATGAGGCCACCTCGGCCTTAGATCCTGATACCACCAATGAGATCGTGGCGCTGTTACAGCGCTTAAAGCGTGAGCGCAACCTCACCGTGCTGTTTATTACCCACCAGATGGAAGTGGCCAAAAAGCTCTTTAACAAGATCGCCTTAATGCACCGTGGCAAGGTGGTGGAATGCAGATCAACCTACGATCTTTTTGCCCACCCACAAAGCGAGTTTGGTCAGGCCTTAGTACGACAGCATGATGCGGACTTACTGCCTCCAGAGCTGCTCCAAAACGAAGACAATCTCTATGAGATCACTTACAAAGAGAAGCATGCCTACGAGAGTGTGATTGCCGATGCAATCAAACGCTTTGATGCTGAGATCAGCATCTTAGGTGGCCGTGTGGAATACATTGAAGGCAAACCTTTAGGCTGTCTCATCATCACTATTCGTCGCTCTAACAATCCACAGGAGCTAATGGCCTATCTACAAAGCCGCACCATAGTACGAGTGATCAAAGAGCACGGCGTGCTGCTGCCGAAAATGCTTGAGCTTAACCCTGTCGGTAATGAAGCAACAGAAACCGAATCGGCCTCACTCACCACCTTAACCAAAGCCTAAGGAAGAGCATATGGATGCAATGATCGAAAGTACGCTCACCATCTTAGAACGTGAGCTGTGGAAAGCCACCTACGAAACGGCCATTATGCTGGGCATTTCGCTCTTGCTGGGCTTAGTCTTTGGTTTGGCCTGTGGACTCTTACTCTACCTCAGTGGGCAAGAGAACTTTTTGGCCTCGCGCAAGCTCAACGCCGTTTTGGGCTACACGGTAAATATCGTGCGCTCCATTCCTTTCATCATCTTAGTAGTATTTACCCTGCCACTAACTTTTGCCCTGACCGGCACCAAGATCGGCCCTGTAGCTGCTGCGGTACCACTATCCATTTGTGCCATAGCCTTCTATGCCCGCTTAGTCGAAGGCTCGCTCAAAGAAGTTGACGCCGGAGTAATTGAAGCTGCCTTAGCCTCAGGTGCCAGTAAGAGTCTGATCGTTAAGGAAGTTCTCCTGAAAGAAGCAGCCCCAGGCTTGATCCGTGGCTTTACCGTGACTTTTATCAGTCTGATCGGCTTTTCGGCCATGTCAGGAATGGTGGGCGGTGGTGGCATCGGCAATATCGCCATCCAATACGGCTACTACCGCTACGAAACCGGAGTGATGCTCTTTACCATTGTGGTGCTGGTACTTTTCGTCCAGCTGGTGCAATGGCTAGGAGATCGCTGGGCCCACACCCTAAACCGCCGCTAATCTAATCAACAAACAAGGACACAACAATCATGACTACTAATACAGCGGCATCCGCAGCGCCCGCCCCAGCAGGCAGCCGCGAAGCTGAACTGCAAGCTCTCTTAGGCCCTGAGCGCGTGATCTTAGGACAAGACATTGCCCCTGCTCTGCGCAGTGACTTTATGGGCCAAGATATTGGCTCGGCCGAGGCCTACTTTAAGGTACAGTCCACCGAAGAAGTACAAAAACTCGTGCGCTATGCAGCTGACCATGACCTACCAATCACTATTCGCGGCGCTGGTACCAATTTAGTGGGCTCAACCATTCCTCATGGAGGCATCATTATCGACCTCAGCGCCATGAATAAGATCCTCGAGCTTGATGAGGCCAATCGCACTATCTTAGTTGAGCCTGGTGTGCTGCTCTGTGATCTGCAAGCCTATGTTGAAGAGCGCGGTCTGTTCTATCCGCCAGATCCAGCTGAGAAAAACGCTACCATTGGCGGCAATATCTCTACCAACGCCGGTGGTATGCGTGCGGTGAAGTATGGTGTTACCCGTGATTTTGTCTTGGGCTTAGAAGTGGTAACAGCCAAAGGCGAGGTGGTGACTTTAGGCTCCAAGTGCCTTAAAGATGCTACCGGTCTCAATCTTAAGCAATTGCTGATCGGCTCTGAGGGAACCTTAGGCGTAATCACCAAGTGCTTGCTGCGTCTTATTACCAAGCCAGAAGCTACAGCTCACGCCTTAGTGGGCTTTACCTCATTGCGTGAAGCCATTACTGCAGTCAATGACCTACATGCTGCCAATTTGGCACCAACTGCCATTGAGTTTGTGGAGAAAAAGGTCATTGCCATTGGTGAGGACTTCCTGCACAAGCAATTTCCTCTGCCACAAAGCACCGCCTATCTGATTGTGACCTTTGATGGCAAAGCTTCAGAGCTGCCAGCAAAGCTCAACCAGTGCCGTGAAGTCTTAGCCCAAAAGCATCAAATTGAGTTCCTTGATCTCAATGATCCACAAGTGGCTAATACCGTCTGGACTGTACGTGCCGCTTTAGCCAAAGCTGTACAAGCCTCCGGTATCTGGGAACCTGTGGACACTGTCGTCCCTCTCAATGAAATTGCTAACTTTGTGGACTTCTTAGGTGAACTCAGCAAACAACATGGCATCCGCATTCTGGCCTTTGGTCATGCCGGAGATGGCAATGTGCACCTGTGCATCCTAAAAGACGAGCTGCCTTTAGGTCAGTGGCCACAGACGCTACAGCAGATCCTGTCAGCCCTCTATCGCCGCGTCTACCAGCTGCATGGCAAGATCGCCGCTGAGCACGGTATCGGCCGCCACAAGAGATTGTACTTCCTACAAGAGGTTAACGAGACCGAGCTAAGCTTAATGCGCAGCGTAAAGTACGCTCTCGACCCACAGGGCTTGTTTAACCCTCACAGTGGCTACACCCTGTAGGCCTCAGACTAAAGCTGGCAGCCAAGATAGGACAGACAGAGCACAGCAAGCAAGAGCCAAGCTGCTCTCAAGGTGTTACCTTACTTAGGGCACGCAATGACTATTGCCGCTCACAGCGCCCGCCCTTTTGAACCAATAGGCCTACCAAGAAGCCTAAAGTTTTGGCCTCCCTGCTGCACCTGCTCTATCTGCTCCACATGCTCTACCAGCTGGCTCACTTGCCATGCTTTTCCTCTTGGCAACCTCAACGGCACCGTTGTGCCACTAAAACGGCAATAACCCAAAAAAACAGCACAACAGCGCTTTTCTGGAGACAAATCATGCACGCAGCTCTCCGTACTGCTACTTTTACCGACTCCGTGATCCGTCGTATGACCCGCGTATGCCTACAATACGATGCGATTAACCTCTCCCAAGGCTTTCCAGATTTTGATCCACCTAAAGAGCTCACTGAGCGCTTAGCACAAGTTGCCACAACCGGCCCACACCAATACGCTATTACTTGGGGAGCACAGAACCTACGCGAGGCAATTGCCGCTAAAATCGAACACTTCTCCGGACAAAAAGTCGATCCAAACTCAGAGCTGGTGGTGACTTGTGGCTCTACTGAAGCCATGATGGCAGCTGTACTGGCTACGGTGAATGCTGGTGAGAAAGTAGCCATTTTCTCGCCTTTTTATGAGAACTATGGAGCCGACACCATCCTCTGCGACGCAACTCCGATCTATGTGCCACTGCGTCCACCAGTGTTTGATTTTGACCCAGAGGCTTTAGAGCAGGCCTTTAAGGACGGTGCCAAGGCTCTGATCCTCTGCAATCCTTCTAATCCTTGTGGCAAGGTCTTTACCCGTGAAGAGCTCCAAACCATTGCTGCTATCGTGCAAAAGTATGATGCCTTTGTGATCACCGACGAAGTCTACGAGCACATCCTCTACAAGCCATATGAGCACACCTATATGGCAACCTTGCCAGGCATGAAAGAGCGCACCTTAGTGTGTAACTCTTTCTCCAAGACCTACTCTATCACCGGCTGGCGTTTAGGCTATGTACAAGGCCCTGCCCACATTATTGAGGCCGTAAGAAAGGTACACGACTTCCTCACTGTTGGTGCCGCCGCTCCGCTGCAAGAGGCCTTAATTGCCGGATTGCAATTGCCAGATTCTTATTATGAGGAGCTGCAAGAGACCTACACCAGAAAGCGCGAGCTCTTTTGTAACGGCCTGACAGCCTTAGGCTTAGACTACTACAAGCCACAAGGTGCCTACTACGTCTTAGTAGATATCGGCAAATTTGGCTATGAGAGCGATCTCAAGTTCTGTGAGGACTTAGCCGCCAAGGTAGGCGTTGGTGCCGTACCAGGATCCAGCTTCTTCCGCGAGGATGTGAATAACTACATCCGTTTCCACTTTGCCAAAAAGGAAGAGACCTTAAAGGCAGCCCTCGAGCGCCTGCAAAAGATCAACATTCTGCAGCGCTAAACAAAAGCCGGAAACGCCAAAGACCGAGCTTATTCCAGCCAGCCACAGCAAACAGCAACTCCAAGGTCTAACCCTATCTAACCTCAGGGGTTAGCCTTAAGGCTCAAACAACCAAATGACCATGTGGTCTTTTTTGTAGCAACCTTTATAGGACATGTGGCTGGCAACTTCTAGCCCTAAAAGACAAAACGTATTGCCCTTCCTGCTCTAACACACCATCTAAAGCATCAGCCAAAGCACCTAAAAGGCACTATTCACTTCCTAAAGCGCAGCCCTTCACTACCTTAATTAGCATTAGCCTTGAGCAGGGGCTAAAGACTCACTGCAGACTCCCCTATCC
>DXEV01000167.1 GCA_019114785.1 Candidatus Anaerobiospirillum pullistercoris
GCATCTAACAAATGGCTTATATAAGGCACAAACTAACCATTAGTGTAAAAAATCAACTATTCTCCCGTTAAATTTGGGTGATATATTCACTGGAGCCAAAATTCAGCTTGTTTATGGGATTTTGGCTCAATTAGCACTAAACCGTATCACCTTTTTATTTACTTTTAGGATGTATCACGGATTATCACTGCCTCTCACGAAATAGCCATGGTTAGTCTTATGGCTCGTGACAGTGCTGAGCTCAACAGCTAGAGGAGAGCTGGAGCTGGCCTGTGTACAGGCTAGCCCCGTGTGTTTTCTGTGCTGCTGGGATTACTTCAGCAGAGAGCGATAGAGCTCGGCGATCTCCTCAACAGAGGTGTCGCGTGGGTTGCCACCGGTGCACACGTCTGCAAATGCAGACTCTGCTAAGAACTGCACATCCTCTGGCTTGACGATCTCCTTTAAGTTCTCAGGAATACCAACGTCCTTAGCCAGCTTGCGCACTGCATCAACAGCAGCCTTACGGTATTGCTCTTCATTCATGCCAGTGGTGTCCACACCAAAGGCTTGAGCGATTAAGCGGTACTTGGTGCCAGTAGCTGGAGCGTTGTACTCCATTACAGTTGGCAGAATGATAGCGTTAGCCACACCATGAGGAGTGTTGTACAGAGCGCCTAATGGGTGAGCCATAGAGTGGACGATACCTAAGCCCACGTTGGAGAAGCCCATACCAGCAATGTACTGAGCTAAGGCCATAGCAGCACGACCGCTGTCCTTACCCTCAACGGAGTCTCTTAAGTTCTCAGCGATCAGCTTAATAGCCTCGAGGTGGAACATATCGGTCATTTCCCAAGCTGCCTTGGTGATCAGACCTTCGATAGCGTGGGTTAAGGCATCCATACCGGTAGCAGCAGTTAAGCCCTTAGGCATAGAGGCCATCATGTCTGGATCGATCACAGCGATCACTGGGATATCGTGAGGATCGACGCACACAAACTTGCGGTGCTTATCTGGATCGGTGATCACATAGTTAATGGTCACTTCAGCACCGGTACCAGCGGTGGTTGGCACAGCAATGATAGGCACGCATGGATTCTTGGTAGGAGCCACACCCTCTAAGGACACCACATCCTCAAACTCTGGGTTGGCAATGATGATACCGATGGCCTTAGCAGTGTCGATAGAAGAACCGCCACCTACAGCAATGATGTAGTCAGCACCAGACTTCTTAAAGGCCTCAACGCCGGTCTGCACATTCTCGATCGATGGATTAGCCTTAATGTTGGAGTAGATCTCATAGGCCAGACCATTGGCATCGAGCATCTCAGTGATCTTGTCGGTCACATGGAAGCGCAGCAGATCTGGATCTGAGCACAGGAAAGCCTTTTTAAAAGCACGGCCCTTAGCCTCATCCACAATAGCGCTAATAGCACCCTTACCATGGTAAGAAGTGCCGTTCAGAATAATGCGTGCAGTCATATCATCCTCGTACAAAAAACAAACCGAGCAGATCCGGATGGAGGTACAGGAGGTACAGCCAGCTCACCGTCTTCTTCCTCATTTTCTGAAATTCGACGGTGAAGATCCTCTGCGCCAGCTCCGTCCTATTCCCCTGATTATGCCCAAAACCACACAAAACCATACAGCTATTTTGCTTTAGATGTGAAATCTGTGATCTAGGTGGCACTTATCACCGAAAACAGCTCTAGTCCTGTATTACAAGCATTTTCATTTGTTCGGATCTTATGCCAAACTGCTCTACCTTTGCCACCAAAATGTTGTTTTGTGTGGTATTTCACATTTTTATATCCACACAAATCCACATTGACTACTCTTCATTTCCGCAAAACCACACTTTTTCCCAAGATTTCCCGACCGTTTGTTACCCTTTGCGCGCCCACAAAGTAAGCCATCCACCTGCTGCTCGCCCCTTGAGCAGAGGCAGTTCCTCGCCTTTTTTGTGCGACATTTGGCCTATTTATCAGCTTTTGCCCCTTGCTTGTGCGTTGACCTGCTCGTCCTTATACCTCTACCTCTTAGCCCAACAAACTAATCCGCGTTTTATTGTGGTTTTTGTCTGCCATCCTATTCGTCGCTAGCCCTTACTGCACCTTGCTTTGCGGCCCTTTGTTCCCATTGCATATGGCTTCTCTCGGTGCCTTTGTGCCCCGTTTTTTCTGAGGTCGCTTTTGATTTTTTGTGATTTAAATCACGATTCCCAACAAAAAACAACAAAAACAAAAACAAATCATCAAAAATTTGATCCAAATCATCTTTTTTAGTTTTTATTTTGCCTAAAATGCACTCAATCCAAAACAAACGGACAAACAAACAATCACAATCTCACAAAATCTAGAGTCTTTGCTCTTGATTAATGCTATCTGCGAGGGCCTTGATAGGCTCTTGGGGCTAGGTTTGGGAGCTTTGATTTGTGGTTTTGTGTTTGATTGGGGCTGGGCAGATATTTTTCTGGTCAGCTTGGGCATAAGCCTCCAAAGCCGCGCTGATACTGTTGCTGTCTTACATGGGCTATGGCTCTGAGTTTGAGTATTTGGCTCTGACCTCAGTACAGCAAAACGTTTTTCGGAGTGCATTTTTGTTGACTCCTACCAACCAGCACTCTGTGGCTTGACTGCTTTACTTATGTCTCTTTGTTTTTTTGGATGCACCAAAGCAAACAACCACCACACACATCAGCAAACCACACAACTAAGCTCGGTTTTAGTTCTTTAGAGGGTAGGCCAGACTTTAGTTCACTTTACTCTGTCTGTTCCTTCTAAACCTACAAGACCTACTAAGCCTACTAAGCCGTGCTGAGCTCAAATACAGGCAATACCATGATTTATCATCTCGCGATCGACATCGGTGCTTCTAGTGGCCGTCACATCTTAGGTTGGACGGAAAACGGCGTCATGCAAATGGAAGAGATCCATCGCTTTAGCAATGGCGTCGCCGAAAAGAATGGCCATCTCTGTTGGGATCTTGAGCACCTCACTAAAGAAGTGATCGCTGGTATTGCCCGCTGCAAAGAATTAGGAAAGATCCCATCCACCATCGCCATCGATACTTGGGGTTGTGACTTCGTCCTGCTGGATGAGTCTGGAAAGATCTTAGGCGACAGCGTTGCCTACCGTGACGCCCGTACTAATGGCGTAGACGCTGAGCTGTACAAGCTGTGCCCAGAGCCAGAGCTCTATGCTCGCACCGGTATCCAAAAGCTGATCTTTAACACCGTATATCAGCTCTTTGCTCTCAAGCTGCAACAACCAGAGCTCTTAGCTCAAGCTAAGCGCTTCCTCATGATCCCTGACTACCTCAACTACGTGCTCACTGGCGTGCAAAAGAACGAATACACCAACGCCACCACTACCCAGTTGATCAACGTTAAGACCAACACTTGGGATTGGGAGCTGCTCGAAAAGTTAGGTCTGCCTCAGCACATCTTCACTGACCCTGAGCTGCCAGGTACCAGCGTAGGTAATTTATCGCAGGCTATTGCCGAGCAAGTTGGTTTCTCCAGCGAAGTTATCCTCTGTGCCTCTCACGATACCGGCTCTGCCGTCATGGCTGTGCCATCGCAAAGCGATGATGAGATCTACTTAAGCTCTGGTACTTGGTCACTGATGGGTATTGAGCGCTTACAAGCTGACAGCTCCGAAGTTAGCCGCAGCCACAACTTCACTAACGAGGGCGGCTACAACCACCGCTTCCGTTACCTCAAGAATCTCATGGGTATGTGGATGCTGCAAAACCTGCGTAAAGAGTTCTCCAAGCAATATTCCTTTAAGGAGCAATACGCTCTGGCAGCTGCAGCATCTGATTTTGCCTCCACTGTGGACGTAAACGATGCGCTCTTCTTAGCCCCTAAGTCCATGAGCGAAGCTCTGCGTACTTACTGCCGCAATAGCGGCCAAGCTGAGCCACAAACTGAAGGCGAGCTGCTCTACTGCGTCTATCACAGCTTAGCTCTTGGCTATGACCACGTGATCAAGGAGCTCGAAGAGATCACTGGTTCTACTTT
>DXEV01000001.1 GCA_019114785.1 Candidatus Anaerobiospirillum pullistercoris
CCCACTACTAGGCAGTTTCCTAGGTCTTACTCACCCGTCCGCTACTCGTCAGCAAAAGAAGCAAGCTTCTTTCCTGTTACCGTTCGACTTGCATGTATTAGGCCTGCCGCCAGCGTTCAATCTGAGCCATGATCAAACTCTTCACTTAGAAGTAATTCGTTTGAATTTGGTTGCTTACGCAACCTGCTGCTTGCGCAGCTTGTTGGCTAATAACTCGAAGTTCTTGTCAAGAACCTACACAGATTGTTTGTATCTAATTTTTAAAGAACTACAAAGCGCTAGGCTTTGCTTTTTGATTTCGCTGCGCACCTCAGTGCGTGTCAGCGGAATCGTATTTTAAGGATTTTCGATCCAGCGTCAACACTTTTTTTAAAAAAATCTTAAAAAACAGATCACGCAAAGAAAAATTTTAGCAAAACGCAACGCAACAAAACGCGATATAAATCACGTTTAACACAGCCTTTTTGCCCCAAAAATTCCCGTGCAAAAAAGCCCATTTATAAGCATAACTTATAGTGCACCATATTTGTGCAATACATAGTTTTAACAATTTTGTCTTTTTGATCCGCTCAGTGAGAGCTAATTGGCTCCATTATCATCTGTAGCCACGGACTTTTCTTTTGCTTCACGCGGAGCCGGATTTGAGGTCTGCTGGCCAGCTGGTTCACAGTTCATCACATGCCCCTTGATCCAACGATTTGGATTCTGAGCCTTGGCTTGCTCAAGCGTAGCTTTGCGCTTTGCCATAACCTCGTGGTCACGGCCTGCATGACGCTCAGCTGGTGTAACGAAGTTGATACCTCGGTGGTGCTCATTGTTGTACTGCGCCACTGCTTTGCTTACAGCCTTAGTACACTCCTCAACGCTCTCATAGCATTGTGAGTCCAGCCCCATGTGAATGTTCAGGGAGGCAAAGAAGTTATCCGAGGGCTGGTTGTCATTACTCTCACGTGGACGGCTTTGTAATACGGTAACTCCTCGAGCTTTGAGCATTGCTAAGGTATCCACGGATCGCAGCGCTGAGCCATTACCAGAATGCAGCACCAACTGGTTGGGTTGGATGCCGTGCTTGTCTAAGGTCTCCGACAAAAAAGCAATGGCGTTGTCTGCGTTATCTGTGTCGAAAACACCATAACCGACAATCATGCGGCTATAGACGTCTACGACAACGTAAGCAAAATACTGTTCACCTTCTAGCTGTCCTTGGAAAGATATTGCATCCAAAGTCCAAACCTCATTCGGCCTCTTAGCCTCAGACTCTGAAGGGCGATAACTTGGTTGCAGATACGTGCATATGCCATCACGCCGAGGTGATTGCTCGGCCCCGAAAGCACGAAGGACTCTACGAATAGTCGACTCTGACGCGTAGTACTCACCACGATCAAGGTAGTAATAGAAGGCCTCAGTGATAGATTTATCCGCCACCTCTGGAGCGTTGAATTTCTCAACAATCACTCTCTGCTCCTCTGGTGACAGACTGCGAGGGTTAGGGGTACGCTCACATGTTGCACGCTTGTCCTCCCCATCTGGATCATTCCGCCATCGATAGTAAGTTTTGCAGGCAATGCCTAACTCTTTACAAATAGCAGCAGTTGTTGCTTTCAGCCTAGGATCTGCGCGCAAAGAGTCAACGATCTCTACCACTTTCTGACGATCCTGTTTAGAGACCTTGGCCCCTTGTCCTTTGAGGCGCTTGATTAGCTCAGAGTCGCCAGCAATTTTTTCTCTTATGGCGAGCTCCGTGGTCATCTCAACAATGACTTTGTCCTTTTTGGCGAGCTCATCCTTGTACTCCTTAAGGGTGCTTTGCAACGCCTCGTTAACTTCCCGAGCAGAACCAGAAGGATCGGATAAGACAGGGATTTGCTTGAGTTTCTGTTCGTCCTCAAAGAAGAGATCTGCCCACTTAAGAAAGGCCTTAACCTCTTCGAGAGTGCAGCCTTTTTGGTGGCAGTACAACTCAGCCTCAGGGCTATCTAAACCTAGATCTTCACAATGCAGGCCTATACCAAGAGCTTGGCGGATAGAAGTGATCCCTCGTGGTAAAGGCGGTTCAGAGACTTTCTTAGCAGACTCAGGAATGCGGTGCATAGTATGTAGCCAGTTGTACAGGGTGCTTGGCTTGACATCGAACTCTTGGGCAGCCTCTGAAACGGTGAGTCGGTCTTCACCAACACTTGTAAGGCGCTTGCAGACCATCTGCTTAAAGGCGGGGTCGTATCTTTTTGCCTTATTGGCCATGAGTACTTTCTCCTAACAGCTAAGACAGGTCATAGCATCAATATCGTCACACATGATCCCTAACTGCAACAACCTGTTGTGATAGACAGTCTAACATTCACCAAAGCGGGATTTCTTGCTCTGCCCACCAAGAGTTGTAGGAGCTTACTCTCGGTCGCCGAATAGCTAGTTAGCAGCAAGATCCTTCACCGCTATTACTGCTACCAGCGTTATTGGCACCAATATTTACCCGCAATGCCACGCGGCGATGCCCAATACCAGCGAATTGTTCTTTGTTAAGGCCAAGCTCTGTCATGGTATGTTGTCCCATGCAGCGCATAGCGTCATAATCCTTAAACTGTAGCATGACCAGCTGTAGATCGATGCCATCTAAAGAGCTATTAACAGCTTTCTTCAGTTTTTTGATATACGACTCGAACGGCTTTGTGCAATAGTAGGCAGAGAGGAGGTAAGCCCTCTTATCGAGCTTATTGGTAAATGGCGTCAACGATCCTAAGTGCTGCAAACAAGCTTGTAATGCGCAGGTACAGAACTGATTTGACAGCTGTCTGACGTACTCTCTTGGGAAGGCAGGAGTGCTGCTGTCTTGATTGGTATTGGTTGCGACAAAGCCTTTGCATAACCCTAACAGCCAGAGCATCTGCTGTTGGAACAAGTCGAAATAATCTTGTCCAATCTCCATTAATAGGCTACGCCATACCTTGGTGCACTGGTATGTAGGTTCGCTAAGGGCTTTGATCTCATTGAAGAGCTGATCTAGATCGGATTTGCGTTTGGCCTTGTCGATGATCTCAATGTTCTCAATTGACTCTCTGAGCTGCTTAACTATCCACTCCGCTGTCACGTTTTCGCGACCAGCATTAGACATAGTAAGTTCGGCGTGTGCTTCAGCACTGCCAATTTCAGAGGCAGCGGGAATGTTTGGGGCTGCTGTCAGAGCAGCGGCGGCGTGTTGAGGTGGGACGCTGTCATTGTTAGCTACAGCGCTTATTGGTTGGTTGTTTTGGTGGTCGATTTGAAATGAGCTCTTGTCAGCCATGGTGTGTTAGTCCTAAGATAAGATCAGTTAGTTATTTTAATTTAGTACCTCTAAGGTCGTTTTATGTGAGCCTTAGAGGTTTTTACCTAACTTAGGATACCAGATCTTGGGCTAATGCCACTGGCAGCTGGGGCTAAGGAAAATATCGTTTCATCATGATCGCATCCCCCTGCACGTAACGGAGAAAAGTCTCCTTGCTAACGCGATGAAAGGGCGAAGTGTGCTCCATCATGGAGAGCTGTTGAAATCTTCCTTTATGCGGGATGATAGTGGAAAACATGATCTCCTACCCGCCTTTTCTACCTACGCCCTTCAGGCACTAGCCAGTCTTGTTAATGAACGCTACACAACAAGTCTGATCTTGGTAAATATCGATACCAAGGGCAGCACAATCGTAGTCAGCCAGCTTCTGGAAGCCTTTACGCAAGTTAATCGCAATGGCAGAAATGACGATAGAGCGAGAGTCTACGGCAACAAGCATGTGAGCCGCTGTTGTCTGGCTTTGAATCTTAGCTGTAGTCACTTCCTCGTAAGCTCGCAAGGAGGAGGAGGTCTTAAAATGCTATACCAAGAGCAACGACAGTTGAATAATAGAGATCATAGAGAAAAGCTGCAAATCCTTGCTCGTTCAGTTGTAAGTGATTTATCGACACCCGCTTTGAAACTGCAAGTTAAAGCCGAATTGGAGCGGCAAGCTGCTAATAATCGGGTTCAGTTGCAGCAAGAAAAGCCAATGAGGAAAGAGCTAGCTGCAGCTCATCCTGAGCTCAGCGCTAAGCCTACAGCTCAAACATAGGCTCAGCCAAACGCTACAAAATTCCAGCCAAACAAGGCCAAGGAGTCTACCAATATCCGAGATATGGAGCGCTAACCTTGGGCACAGCAGAGCGGCCAAAACTTGGCAAAAGTACTCAGACTTGGCAGAGTAGCGAGCATTTGAGCAAAGAACTGAAAGTCTTTGCTTGTAACGGAGGTTAATGCACACGCGGATACTGCTGCCAGCGTAGCAAATACCAGCGTGCTGCATCCTACACAGCGGCGGCGACCGCCGCTTGGGCGAAAGCCGCTAGAGCGGTAGTCGCTGTAACGGCATTTTGCTGGGCCCAGAAAAGCGAAAACCCCCTAGACCTTTTGATCTAGGGGGTTCTCTAAGAAAATTAAGCCT
>DXEV01000168.1 GCA_019114785.1 Candidatus Anaerobiospirillum pullistercoris
ATTCTTTAGTGCTCAAATTAGCGCTGCGCTTTGTCCGCTCACGGCGTAAAGGCGCATTGACGCGCTTTATTTCCTTTGCTGCCACCTGTGGCATTGCCATCGGTGTCTTTGCGGCCATTGTGGGCCTTTCGGCGATGAATGGCTTTGAGTACGAGCTGGAAAACCGTGTGCTTTCCATTATTCCTTCAGCTCAGCTCAACAGCTCGCGCAGCTCCTTTAACGATAGCCTTGATATTGAGCGTACCCTGCGCCAATCTCCGCATATCTTGGCGACGGCACCAGCTATCGAGCAGCGCGCTATTTTGTCGGCTAATCGTGCCTTTGCGCCATTAATGATTGCGGGTATTGATCCGGATAAAGAGCGCAAAGTCATTGAGATCCAGCGCTTTGTCAGTACCGATCTCGAGTGTCTGTCTCCTGATTATGAAGGCGGAGTCTTTGGTATATGCCGCCCAAAAGATGGTGAGCAGACAGTTGATGTGGCAGCTTTGCATACTCATCTTGAGGGCGAGTTCGCACAGCTAGAAGAGGACTGTGAGGATTGTGCTGTGACTTTAGCCATGCAAAAGCAGCTCGCTAAAGAAGCAGATGAGTTAAAGCAGGCTGCTGCTAGTGAGGTTGAAGCCAAACGTGCAGATGTGCAAGAGCTCATGAATGATCTTGAGCTGGCAGCGGCTCACGACCACAAAAGCTTTAGTAATGCAGAGATTGAGGAGGTGGCACATGATCGTGCTCAAGCCTCAGGTTCCACTGCCTATAGCGATCTCCGTGATGCTCAAGAAGAGAATTTGAAGCCAATAATATCCTTGCCGCGTATTGTGATTGGCTCTGGTATTGCCAAAAAACTGCAAGTGGAGATCGGTGATACGGTCGAAGTGGTGATGCTGGATAATCAAGCTCAAGACAATACAGCAAGACGTGATGCCTATGGTAGCCGTGAGTTACAAAGCTCGTTGCGCTCCCCAGATCGTCATAAGGCCTTAGTGGTGGGCATTATCCACATTGGTGGCCAGCTCGATGCGGCGGTGGCCCTGATGCACTACGACGTCTTAAAGGATATGGCCAATTTAGCAGGCCCTAATGTGATCCACATTAAGACCGATGACCTGCAGCAGACTAATGAAATTGTTTATCAAGCCACTTCCGGTAAGATCAAAGAAAGCGCATATTTGGTCACGTGGATGAGTTCACAAGGTAAGCTCTATCACGATATCCAAATGGTACGGCAGATCATGTTTGTGGCCATGTTCCTCGTGTTAGCCGTAGCTTGCTTTAACATTGTCTCCAACCTCTTAATGATGGTCGGTGAAAAACGGCGCGAGATCGCGATCTTGTTGACTATGGGCATGAAGCCGCGAACCGTTGTGCGCACCTTTTCGTTAATGGGCCTGATTTCCGGCGGCTATGGAGCTTTATGTGGTCTGGTTGCAGGTGTGGTCGTAAGTTTGCTCATTACTCCTGTTACCTCATCATTTAGAAGTTGGTTTGGCTTTGACCTGCTAAACGAGGAAGTGTATTTCATCAACTTTATTCCCTGCCGTTTAGAGCTGTTTGATGTATGCTTAGTTTTAGGTATTTCGCTCTTAATGAGCTGGGGCGCAGCCTTATATCCAGCTTTGCGTGCGGCCCATGTCAAACCAGCGCAAGAGCTTAATTTGTGATTTCGTCTGCACCAGCCTTGCTGTGCTGCCGTGCTGGGCCATGTTGAGCATGGCCGCGCTGGGCACGGCTGCGCTGAGCGCTATCAGCGCAGCCCCTGCGCTGAGCGCAGCTGGCGCTGCCTGCGCAGCGTGGGCGTGTTAGAGCCACAGCAGGTTTGTTTTGTTTTTCTTTGTGAGGATTTTGCCATGCCTACAGCTTTAGTCGCTTTTGCTAATGGTTCTGAGGATATGGAAGCTACATCCGTAGCCTCGATTTTGGAGCGCGGCGGCGTCAAAGTGACCCGTGCTGCGATCACGACTGATGGTACCTTAGACGTGGTGCTTTCTCATGGCATGAAAGTGCACTGCGATGCCCACATTAACGATTGCTCCGGTGCTTACGACATGATCGTGATCCCTGGCGGTCTTGAGGGTGCCACTAATTGCGCTAATTGCGAGCCATTAGTGCAGAAGCTTAAGGCTCAAAAGGCCTCTGGTCATTACATTGCCGCTATCTGCGCCGCCCCTGGCTTTGTGCTGGCCCACCACGGTCTGATCGGTGAGAGCCCAGCCACTGGCTACCCAGGCTGCTCTGATAACATCAAGAACTACACCGGTGCCCACACCACCACCGATCGTGAAGCCAAGATCGTGACCGGTAAGGGCCCAGCTATGGCCATTGAGTTTGGCTTAGCTTGCCTTGAGGTTTTAGTTCCAGCTGAGACCTTTGTTAAGGTCAAGGCCGGTATGCTCTGCGATTAAGCCTTAGGCTTTAGGCCTTGTGCTCGCTCAGCCTGAGCTGAGTTTAATTGGCCTGAGCGGTTAATGATTTTACGCCACAGTCTCAGTAACAATATAGGACTCTCTTGTGAGAACTGGTTGCTGAGGCTGTGGCGTTTGCTTTCTTGCAGGGCTCAGAAAAGCCTGCCCTCCTTTCACCTAACAGGAGCATCTCCCATGCGCATCCGCCTCACCCAAGAGCGTGATTTGCCTGCTATCGATCAGATCTTTGCTTTAGGCCGCGAGCGCCAGCACAGCGAGGGCAACTACTCGCAGTGGCGCGAGGATTACCCCACCATTGCAGTGGTGCGTGAAGACATCAAAAACGGCACTGGCTTTGTCTGTGTGGATGATGATGATGACACTACTGTGCTTGGCACGTGGGCTTTGGGTGATTATGAGGAGGTCTATGACCACCTCAAAAGTGGTGCTTGGAACGCTGACCGTGACTACAAAGTCATTCACCGCATGGGCACTATGCCAGGCCATGGGGCTGGGGTCTTCATCATGCAATCTTTGCAAGAGAACTACCCTTATTTGCGGGTCGACACCTTTGAAAAAAATGCCTCAATGATTCGTTTGCTCAAAAAGGTCGGATTCAAGCAATGTGGTGTGGCCTATTATGAGGGCTTTGGCGACATGATTGCTTTTGACTACGTGCGGCCGGAGCGCGCTGCTCAGGATTAATAGACTCTTGTGCCATCTTGCGCTATTGCCTAAAGGAGTAGGGTGAGGTGGCGTTGTCGTCTTGGAGTCAGCCAAGCTGGCGTCAGATCTGCTGGTGTCAGGTCAGCTGGCGACTGGCCAGCTGACAGGGCATGATGTTCGCTGCCTGTGGGGTTAAAGAGTGCATTTTTTGCGATTTACTGAGGTGCGTGCGATAATTGAAGCCTTAATACCGCTTCTCTTGTTGTGACAAGAAACGGTTCGGTGTGGGGCTACAAGGCCCGTGCTATTAAGTGAACTGCACTCGGTAGAGAGTCTGCTTGCTAGTGCAGCCCTTGTAGTCTCTATTTGTTTGTGTTTTTTCTTTTTTGTTGTTTTGTGCGATGGATAAGCTAGTTCAAGCTAAACAAGAAGGCATTGCCGCTGCTACAGGCGCTGCGAGCCTGCAAGATCTGGATGCAGTGCGCGTTAATTACTTAGGCAAGAAAGGCTTGTTTGCTGACTTTATGAAGGAACTGGCCAAACTTGATGCCAGCGAGCGCCCTCAGCGTGGTGCCGTCATCAATGAGGCTAAGCAAGAGGTGGTCGCTGCTATCGAAGCACGTCGTGCTGCCTTAGAAAAGGCCGCTTTAGATGCCAAGTTAGCCTCCGAAAAGGTCGACATCACTTTACCTGGACGTCATCGTGATAGTGGTAATCTCCATCCTGTTACCCGCACCATTGAGCGTTTAAACGAGCTCTTCTCTTCTATGGGCTTTGAGATCGCCTCTGGCCCTGAGATCGAGGACGACTATCACAACTTCGACGCCCTCAATCTGCCACCACATCACCCAGCTCGTGATAGCCACGATACCTTTATGTTTGCTAACGGCTTACTGCTGCGCTCGCAAACCTCCTCGGTGCAGATCCGCACTATGGAGAAAAAGGCTCCACCAATTCGTATCGTGTCGCCAGGCCGTGTCTATCGTAACGACTACGATATGACCCACACCCCAATGTTCCATCAGATCGAAGGTCTGTATGTGGACAAGAACGTGTCCTTTGCTGACTTAAAGGGTGTGCTCTACGAGTTCTTATTAAAGTTCTTTGAGGAAGAGCTGGAGGTACGTTTCCGTCCATCTTACTTCCCATTCACCGAGCCATCGGCCGAAGTAGACGTCCGTCGTAAGGGCGGCAAGTGGCTTGAGGTGTTAGGCTGCGGTATGGTGCACCCAAATGTGCTGCGCAATGTCGGCATTGATCCAGAGGAATACACCGGTTTTGCCTTTGGTATGGGTATTGAGCGCTTAACCATGCTGCGCTATGGCGTTAAGGACTTACGCTCGTTCTTTGAAAACGACCTGCGTTTCTTACGTCAATTCGCCTAATTGAGCCCCACATTGCCATGCCGTGCCGCGCTGGCTGCAAGCCAGCCAGCCAGCAAGCTAGCCTGCTAGCTTGGCCGGTCACGGTAGGACGCACTTGAACAGGATTTTTGCTTTTTTATGAAATTCAATAAGAACTGGGTGGACGAGTGGGTGCCAAATAGCTTAAGCGCCCAAGAGCTGTCTGATGCCATTACCATGGCCGGTTTAGAGGTCGATACCTGCTCCCCTGTCTGCGGTGAGTTTGATCATGTGGTAGTGGGTGAGGTTAAAGAGTGCTGGGATCACCCAGATTCTGATCACCTCCATGTGACCAAGGTTGATGTCGGTGGCCCTGAGCTCTTACAGATCGTTTGCGGTGCCCCAAATTGCCGTCAGGGCTTAAAGGTAGCTTGCTCGGTGGTTGGTGCCCATTTACCAGGCATTACCATTAAGGCTGCTAAGCTGCGCGGTGTTGACTCTCAAGGTATGCTCTGCTCTTACAAGGAGCTGGGTATGTCTGAGGAGTCCAATGGCATTATCGAGCTGCCTGCTGATGCCCCTGTGGGTGCTGATCTGCACGATTACATGAAGCTTAACGACAGCACCATTGATGTGGATTTAACCACCAATCGTCCTGACTGCTTAAGCCTGCGTGGTATTGCCCGTGAAGTGGCCGTGCTGACCCACGCTGCCTTCCATGAGCTTGATATTAAGGCTTACACCCCAACCTGTGACGCCACCTTCCCAGTAGAAGTGCTCGATTCCAAGGCCTGCCCACGTTATTTAGGTCGTGTGATCCACGGTGTTAACCAAAAGGCCGAGAGCCCATTATGGATGACCGAGAAGCTGCGTCGTTGCGGTATCCGCTCGGTGTCGCCAATCGTTGACGTCACCAACTATGTGATGTTGGAGTTAGGTCAGCCTCTGCACGCTTTCGACTTAAATTGCGTGCACGACAAGATTGAAGTGCGCTTTGCCCGTGAGGGTGAGAAGCTGGTGCTGCTCTCTGGTGAAGAGATTGAGGTCAAGCCAGATACCTTAGTGATCGCCGATAGCCAAGGCCCTGTGGGCTTAGCTGGTATCTTTGGTGGTCAGAAGTCTGGTATCAACGATGAGACCAAAGACGTCTTCTTAGAGTCTGCATTCTTCTCTCCTCTGGCTATCAAGGGCCGTGCTCGTCACTATGGCTTAAAGACCGATGCCTCTCACCGCTTTGAGCGTGGCGTGGATCCAGAACTGCAGCGTATGGCTATGGAGCGTGCTACCGAGCTGTTAGTGCAGATCGCTGGTGGTCAGGTAGGTCCAGTTATCGAGTGTAAGGATGATGCTGAGCTCAAGAGCAGCGAGACTCACCACATTGTTTTACGCTTAGAGCGCTTAAAGAAGGTCTTAGGTTGTGAGGTGCCTGTTGAGGAAGTAGAGCACATCTTAAATACCTTAGGTCTGCAGCCTGAGAAGATTGAAGGTGGCTATCGTACCTCTGCACCATCTTTCCGTTTTGACATCGAGATCGAAGAGGACTTAATTGAGGAAGTGGCCCGTATTTACGGCTACAACCGCATTCCTAACACTCTACCGATCGCTGAGATGATCATGAGCGCTGACAAGGAAGAGGTCTTAAACGATAAGGCTCTGCGTCATAGCTTAGTGCAGTCTGGCTACCAAGAGGCTATCACCTATTCCTTCACTGACCCACGTGTGCTTAAGGTCTTCAATGATTTAGAGCCAATGGTGCTGCTGACCCCAATTTCGTTAGAAATGTCAGCTATGCGTACCACCTTACTGGCCGGTTTAGCCTTAGCTGCTAAGCACAACGTCAATCGTCAGCAAAAGCGTGTGCGCTTATTTGAGATGGGCTTAAGCTACATCCAAGACGCCAGCGCCGAAAATGGCGTGCGTCAAGAGCCAATGCTGGCCGGTATTGCTGTGGGTGATGCTGAGGCTGAAAGCTGGGCTACTCCAGCTCGTCACGTGGACTTCTTTGACATCAAGGGTGATGTCGAGGCCATGTTAGCTTTAACCGCTAAGCCAGAGGCCTATGAGTGGCGTGTCACCGATTGCCCATTCTTACACCCAGGTCAGGGTGCAGATCTTTATTTAGACGGCCGTAAGGTTGGTGTGGTCGGTATGCTGCATCCAGCTGCCCAAAAGGCTTTAGGCTTTAAGACCTCTGTGGCTGTGTTTGAGATTGAGCGTGCCGCTTTAGGTCAGCGCGTGATCCCACAAAGCCATGAGATCTCTAAGTTCCCATCAGTGCGTCGTGACTTAGCTTTTGTCTTAGACAAGAGTGTGTCCAGCGCTGACTTAGTGCGTGAGATCCGTGAGCAGGGTGGCAAGTTAGTGACCTCGGTCGTGATCTTCGATGTGTTCACCAGTGAGGAGTTAGGTGATAAGCGCTCCATCGCTTTAGGCCTGACCTTACACGATATTGAGCGCACCTTAGAGGACGCAGAGGTCGACGCCTTGATCGAGAAGATCGTGGGCGCTGTGCAGACCAAGTTTGGTGCCACCTTACGTGCCTAAAGCTTAGGCATAAAACCATAAAGTGCTGTCTGTTCGTTGCGCGGTGCGCAATGGATAGGCGGCCCGAGGCTAGCTTCCCTGAGCTCTTATGCGCTCTTGAGCGCTATTCAGAGCGCTAGAAAGCGCGAGAGTAGGGGAGCTGGCCTCAGTAACAAAAAATAGTAAAAAGTAACGAGAAGGTGTGTGCCCCAAGTGCCCTCAAAGCCAAGTTTGGCTTCAAGGTATATCCCTGAGGATATTTGGGGCACGCAGCTTAGCGTGATGTGTTTTAGTCTGGCGGAGGCCCCTATGGCTGACAATGAGAACTCGTCTTTTAAGAATTTGGACGAGGGTTTGGCCAAACTAGAGAGTGTGGTCAAGCAGCTTGAGGATAACTCTCTCAGTATCGATGATGCTATCGGCCGTTATACCGAGGGAATGCGTCTGGCTGTTGAGTGCCGTCGTAGTTTAAATCAGCTCACTCAGCACGTGACTGAAGTGCGTCGTGAGGCCATGCAGTCCATTGATCAGTTGAATGCTATGGAAGGTCAGGTGCAATCTCAGATTGCGGCCCAAACGAGCGAGCCTGCTGCAAACGGCCAGATGAACGCTGCCCAGATGAATGCAGCCCCAATGGAAGCTATGCCAACAGACTCTGCTCCAATGGGCGAAGAGCCAAGAAGTAATAACAACTTCGGTGAGCCGTCTCAACCTAACTTTGGTAATGGCAGCGACGACGATATTCCGTTCTAAGAAGTTTGGGGCAATCAAGTTACAGTCTTAGCGGGTGGTAGGAGGATCCGTCATGCCACAATTGAATGACTTTTTCTCGCTAGTGCAAAAGCGTGTGAATACCTGCATGCAGGATAAACTTGCGCGACTGCCAGCTGCGCCTGAAGAGCTTAAGGAAGCCATGAGCTATGCTTTGCTCTTAGGTGGTAAGCGTGCTCGCCCATTGCTGGTCTATGCCACAGGTCAGGCTTTTGGTGCTTCGTTGCGCGATCTTGATTATGTCGCTGCGGCTGTAGAGTGTATTCACGCTTATTCCCTCATTCACGATGACATGCCAGAGATGGACAACGACATGCTGCGTCGTGGTCAGCCTACCGTACATGCTAAATTTGGTGCAGCTACAGCTTTACTGGCTGGAGATGCACTGCAAGCTTTAGCTTTTGATTTCTTAACCGATGAGCGCTGCAAGCTTGCTGATGAGGTTAAGGCCAAGATGTGCGCTACCTTAGCCCAAGCCGCTGGTTTCTGTGGCATGTGTGGCGGTCAAGCTTTAGATCTCAAGGCCGAGCATCAGCATTTACCTCAAGAGCAATTAGAGCACTTACATTCACTCAAGACTGGCGCTCTGATCACCGCCGCTGTGCAATTGGGCTTTATCGCTGCACGCTATGAAGCTGCACACCAGAATCAGCAGTCTGATGTGATTGGTCTGACTTTAGGCTTCTTAGACTCGCCTCAGGTGCCACATTACTTTGAGCTGCTTTCCAACTATGGCCGTAAGGTCGGTTTGGCCTTCCAAGTATGGGACGACGTCTTGGATGTAGCTGGAGATAGCGCCATTTTAGGCAAGACCGTGGGTTCAGATGAGTCTCACGAAAAGAGCACTTATGTGTCGTTATTAGGTCTGGAGCAGGCTAAAGCCTATGCACAAAAGCTCAGTGATGAGGCTTGTGCCATCTTAAAAGAGATCAAAGCCGACACCTCTGTGCTGGAGCAATTTGCTCGCTTCTGTGTCAATCGCGATCATTAAGCCAAGGCCCTTGCCTGAGGGCTAAGTGGTGGCCCTCATGGCTTAGCCACGCTGTGTGTGTTTTTTAGAATGTTAGCCGTAAGGCTATGTGATGAGTGTCTTCCCTAGACTGAGATAGAGATCTGTCACTAAAGTTAGCAGCCAGAGCTAGCTTTAGCTATCTATATCTGGGGGAGGTCACGTAGGTGTGGATAGTGACAACAGATAAATTTCAGCTGCTTAACGGTATTAATGATGCGACTGATGTGCGCGCCTTACCACGTGATGCCTTACCGCAATTGTGTGCGGAAGTACGCAGCTGCCTGATCGATACAGTCAGTAAGACCGCAGGCCACTTGGCCTCGGGTCTGGGCGTAGTGGAGCTTACTGTAGCTTTGCACTACGTTTATGACACCCCTAAGGACATTATTGTCTGGGATGTTGGCCATCAGGCCTATCCACATAAAATCCTCACTGGCCACCGGCAAGAGCTGCAGACCATTCGCCAGAAGAACGGACTGCACGCCTTTATTTGGCGTGGTGAAACCCCATATGATCTCATCAGTACTGGCCATGCTTCGACTTCGGTGGGCTCGGCCTTAGGTCTTGCTGTAGCCGAGCGCAATAAGCCGCAAGATAAGCGCCGCAAAGTCATTGCGGTGATTGGTGACGGTGCGCTATCTGGTGGCTGTGCCTTTGAGGCTTTAAATCAAGCTGGTTCCTTTAAAGACATCGATCTCACTGTCATTCTCAATGACAATGAGATGAGCATTTCCGAGAACGTCGGTTCGATTGCCCAAGGTCTCTCGCATGTGATCTCTAGCCCGCATTACGTGAAGCTGGTTGAGGGCGGTAAACGCATTCTCAAGTCATTCCCTGCTGTGCGCGATCTGGCACTGCGAGCTCAAGAGCACGTCAAAGGTATGCTCATGCCAGGAACCCTCTTTGAGGAGCTGGGCTTTAATTACATCGGCCCAGTGGATGGCAATGATGTTGAGCGTCTGACCACCATTCTGCAAAACATTAAAGAGATCTCTGGCCTTAAGTTTTTGCATATCGTTACCAAAAAGGGCAAGGGCTATGAGCCTGCTGAGCAGGATCCGGTTTGCTATCACGGTGTGCCAGCATTCAATCCTGAGCAAGGCATTGATCGTAATAGCACTAAGGAAGACCGCTCGTATTCGGCTGCCTTTGGACGCTGGCTGTGCGATCGAGCTGTAACTGATCGCAAGTTGATGGGTGTTACCCCTGCAATGCGTATTGGCTCGGGTATGGCCGAATTTGCGCGCACTTATCCACATCAGTTTTTTGATGTAGGTATTGCCGAGCAGCATGCTATGGTCTTTGCCTCTGGCTTAGCTGCCGGAGGTTTGCGCCCAGTGGTTAATATCTACAGCTCCTTTATGCAGCGTGCTTACGACGGTCTGATCCATGATATGGCGATCCAAGACTTGCCTATTATGCTGTGCTTAGACCGTGGTGGTGTGGTTGGCCCTGATGGCCCAACCCATAATGGTAGCTTTGATATTGCCTATACCCGCACTGTGCCTAATTTGCTCATCATGGCTCCAAGTACCCGTCATGAGCTCTATACCATGATGAATACGGGTTATGCCTATGAGCATCCATGCGTGATCCGTTATCCGCGTAGTAATGGTGAGAGCCTGATGGAGTTAAGTGCTGATGGTAGTGAGCGTCCTGTACGTTTGAGCTTAGAGCAGACCTTAAAGATCGGCCAAGTGGAGTGCCTGCACTTAACTCATAGCCATCAAGCTCAGCTGGATGATCACTGGCGCGAGCTCTTGGGCATGACGGCGGATAACGTGCCTTCTTTGCCTGCACCAGCAGTGTCTGGAGCAACGACTGCAGACGTGATCACTGTTAATGCTTCAGCTGATGCTGCTACCGTTGCTGTTGCGGCAAACGATTCTGATCATGTGGCTGACAATGCTCTGGGTAAGCAGCACAAGATTGCTTTATTGTGCTTTGGTACCTGTGCTCATGATCTAGTGCCACTGGCCCAAAGTGAAGATTTGACGCTGATCAATATGCGCTTCATTAAGCCTTTAAAAGAGGATTTAGTGCGCGCCTTAGCTGCAGAATATGATCTGCTAGTGACTGTAGAGGAAGGGGCAAAACTAGGTGGTATTGGCGAGCACATTGCAGCCGTTGTGGCAGAGCTGCCAAGAAGTAAGCAGCGTGCATCTGTGCTAACCTTAGGTCTAAATGATGCCTTTATCATGGAAGGCTTACGTCCTGAGCTTTTAGCCGAGCAAGGTATGTCGCCACAAGGGATCAAAGAGCGTATTAGCGCTTACTTTGCCTAGTACCGCCCCGCGCGCGTTTGCGCAAGCCTGCGCGCGCTTGAGTGCGCGTTTGCACGCGCCTCAGCGGCGCAAGCCATGGGCCGCTACAGCTGGCGTCATGCAATGTGAGACTACACAGCGCTGTCGCTGACCTTTGTGCCAAAGCCTGTTTTGTTTTTGTGAGGAGAGAGCAGCATGCCATCATTTGATATCGTTTCTGAGCTGAAGAAAGACGAATTGCAGAACGCCGTCGATAACGCTAACCGTGAGCTGCAAAGCCGTTATGACTTTAGAGGCGTGGAGGCTTCCTATACTCTGGTTAAGGCCGAGAATTTAGTGAAGCTTGAGGCCAATGAGGATTTCCAGATCCAGCAAATGGATGACATCCTGATGCAAAAGCTGATTAAGCGTGGCATCGAGGTGACATGCGCTGAGTTTAAGGACATTACGCGCTCCGGTAAGCGCTCGCTGCAACAGGTGGTGTTCAAAGAGGGTATCGATAAGGAGCTGGGCAAGAAGATCGTCAAGCTGATCAAGGATGCCAAGCTGAAGGTCGACGCCAAGATGAACGATGACACTGTGCGTGTGCAGGGTAAGAAGCGTGATGATCTGCAAGCTGCAATTGCAGCAGTTAAGGCCAAGGCCGGTGATTTAGGTCAGCCACTGCAATTTAACAACTTCCGTGACTAATGACTGCTTAGTCCTATAGTCCTGCCTCCCCGCTTCTTTGCTGTGCCGTACATGCAAGGAATGCGGGGCTTTTCTTTTCCTTTCTCGATTTTTTGGCCATTGCTATGAGCACTTCAGATCCTAGTCACTCCGCAGTAAATGATTCTGTTCACGCCAATGACAGCGCCACGCGTCAGGATATAGAAGTGCAAGGCCACACTCCTCAAGAAGCAGTCACTGCTGGCTCCGCAGCAGTGCCACCAGACGCATCCGCTGCATCCGCATCCTCAGCACCAGCTGCATCAGCAGCTACCACCGCTGCCACCACCACTGACGCTGCACCAGCTGCGAGTGCTGCATCAGCAGCCAATACAGCTGCGACTGAGGCTACCTCAGGAGCTGACAAAGCGACTGAGCAGCGCTCTATGTGGCGCGAGATCTTTTCCAAGCGCATGGGCATATGTGTGGTTACGGGCTTTGCCTCCGGTATGCCTCTTTTTGTGCTCATCAATCTTCTTTCGGCCTTTTTGCGCAAAGAAGGTTTAGACCTTAAGGTGATCGGAGCCTTTTCGCTCATGATGATCCCTTATACGTGGAAGTTCCTCTGGGCCCCATTTGTCGATCGCTTTCAGATCTTTCACTTAGGTCGCCGTAAAGACTGGATGATCCTCTCGCAAGTAGTGCTGATCCTGTCCATTGGCGCTATGGGCTTTTTTAACCCCCAAGACTCTATCCTTATAGTAGCAGCATTGGCCACGCTCATTGCCTTTGCTTCAGCGACCCAAGATATTGTGCTGGATGCCTATCGTCGTGAGTTCTTGCCTACCAACGAGCTGGGCTTAGGTAACGCCATTTTCGTGAATGCCTATCGTGTGGCGGGTTTAGTGCCAGGCGGTATCTCTCTGATCCTTGCTGATTACGTCTCGTGGACAGTAGTCTTTAACTTTACGGCCGCCTGTCTGATCCCTTGCTTAGTGCTTTCGCTTTTCCTGAATGAGAGCAAGGTAGGGCATGCGCCACGTACTCTTAAAGAGGCGGTAGTAGAGCCTTTCCGTGAGTTTATTGTGCGTCGCGGAGTAGGGGCGGCTTTATTTATCGTTTGCTTCGTCTTCCTGTATAAGATCGGCGATAGTATGGCCTTAGCGCTAGCCACGCCGTTTTATATGGATTTAGGCTATGACTTAACCACTATTGGTATCGTGGCCAAGAATGTGGGCTTGTGGTCGACAGTCATTGGTGGTCTGTTAGGTGGCGTCTTTATGCTCAAGCTGGGCATTAACCGCGCCCTCTGGATCTTTGGTCTGATCCAATTAGTGACGATCTTAGGCTTTGTCTGGCTGGCTCATTTGGGCCAGTATGGCACGCCATCGGTCTGGTTGTTGGCTTTAGTGCTGGTAGGAGAGTACGGTGGTGGTGGTTTAGGCACCTCAGCCTTTGTGGCCTTCATTGCCAAGGAAACCAACCCTGCCTATACGGCTACGCAGCTGGCGCTGTTGACGAGCTTTTCGGCCGTGCCACGAACTTTCTGCAATGCTGTGACAGGCTATTTAGTCGAAGGCTTAGGCTGGGAGAACTTCTTTATTCTGTGCACGGTGCTCGCTATTCCAGGCATGCTGCTGCTCTTTAAGGTTGCCCCTTGGAATCAGCGCGATGATGTGGCCTAATGAGTGTTAGACAGTAGCCTCAGAGTTATTCCAACGTTGTGAGTTTAGAGGGTAAAACAAATGACCGATTACCACTTGCCACCATGTCCACAATCTGATCTCACGCCAATTACAACGACTTTGTCTGACTTCAGAGTCATTCGCAAGAATAAGTTCTTGCTTGTTGATAAGACTTCTCGTATCAACACTTTGCTCCGTGCTAGCAAGGTTTTCTTGGCTAGACCGCGCCGTTTTGGTAAAACCTTGCTGCTTTCGACCATTAAGGAGCTATTCACTAATGGTGCCAAAAATTTTGAGGGCTTAGCGATCCACGATTTGTGGGATCGCCCTTGCCTCCCCGTAATTAAAGTGTCGTTTTTTGGGCTCAGTTCTCCAGAAACTTTTGAGCAGGAATTGTGCGCTCGCCTGCGCGAAGCTTTTGCTCAAGCCGGATTTGCTGATGCTTTACAGATCAAGGCTTCAAGCTTTGTGGATTTGGTGCCTGAGCTCAACTTCTTATATCGTAACAGCGACATAGTGTTGCTGATAGATGAGTGGGATTTCCCGCTGTCTGCCAATCTTAATGATCGTAAGGCTTTTGACCATAACAAGGACATACTTCGCAGGTTCTATTCTTGGGTGCGAGAGTTGCAAAATCTCGAATTTTTGATGGTCACTGGTATCGGTCGCTACCAAGACACCTCTCTGTTCACGGGGCAAGATATCAAGGACATATCATTAGATCCTAGATTCGCTAATTTGCTTGGTTATACGCAAGAGGAGCTGGAAAGCTATTTTTCCTCCCATATTAGCGCTGCGGCAGCTTTGCTCAACCTCAAGGAGGAGCAGTTACTTGAGCTGCTAAAGCGCCAATATGACGGTTTTTGCTTTGATTACGACGCCAAAATCTCCGTTTATTGTCCAATTTCTATCAACAACTTTTTCCTGCAGGTTGTAGATTTTCCTGATCGTGTGCCTGTTTTTGGCTCTTATTGGATGGAAAGCTCGAACACTGCGCCTGCATTGCGTGCTTTTTTGGACCGCAAAAAGCCGAGCTTAGCTTTTTTGGATTCCGTCAAAGGCTCTGGTATTGAGCTTAGTCAAAGTGATTTAAGTAATGCCTATTCTTTCGACGAGTTGAATTTTAACGCTCTCCTCACCCAAACTGGCTATCTCTCAATTAAACAGGTATTGAGAAACTCACCTGTCTCCATAGATCGGATATACTCATGTTCTTTTCCTAATCAGGAGATAGAGCGGATTTATGGCCCTATATTCTTACGTTATATTACCCAGAGTGGGCATCATGACCTCGATGGTACTTGGTCCAGACAAGCTGCACAAAAACTGAGTCAAGCTCTTTATGAGCAGGATATTGCTCGCGTTGTCGCTGAGCTGAACGTATTCATGTGCGCTATTCCTTACGACCTGTGGGCTGATGCCAAAGAGATTGCGTACCGCACTTTCATCGGTTGGTGTCTGCAATTTAGCATCGTCAGCGATATACGCTATGAAACGATGAACAATAGGGGTAGATCGGATCTGGAGTTCACCGTTAACGACTGTACTTACGTCATTGAGCTTAAGCGCCTCACTACCAAGCAGAATACTCTCCAAGACAAGATTAAGCTGGCAGATGTAGCCCAGCAACAGGTCTATGACAAGGGCTACGGCTTCAACTCGCATGTTAATGGTGATACCCAGCGCTATGGATTAGTTTTGGTGGTATCTGAGCACAGCCGTCAGATCGAGTATTGGCGGTATTTTGATGGTTCAAAAGTGATATCTGAGGGCGAAGTTGCGCCGCTAAGCATGGCTAATCCACTGAATTAAGACTGTGATTGATAAGGGTACTCGTACCCCAAAATAAGAGCGATCGCGGCTCCTGATAATTACAAAATAGCTCAGAGCCGTGGTCGCCTTGCATGGAATATTAAGCATGCACTTGTTTGGTGCGCGGCCTGCTTTTTTCAAAAGTTTAGCTTTGCTCACAAAGCTACTTTTCGCGCGGGATCTGCCGCATATACGCATCGCTTTTTGTGCTAAAATTCTTAGCTTGAGCCTATCCTCTATTCCCAGCGATAGATTTAGAAAAAGTGCCTCACCTTAGGCTTCTCTTCCTCGTGCTTGATGCGTCAAAAAGTACTTTTGTTGCGCCAAGTCGGGGCAGGGATTGTTCTTGCACTAGGATTGCTTGTTAGTACACTTGTTTTAGTACTCGAGATCCTCTGTTACCCGCTTTTCGTAGGACTGGCCTCGCTCTGCTTGGCTTGCCTGCCAGTGGCGGTGATATAGGTGACGTGCTTCCTCTCTTTGTAGTGTGTCTTGTCTGTGTTCTCCTCTTTGTGCTGAGATTGAGCTGCTCTAACCATCAGCCTGATGTGACCGATGGTGCTGACCAGTAAAGCTAGGTAGCTGCGCTAGTGCGCTAGTGCGTTAGATTGCTTCTTGCTGGCTAGCCAATGTGAGATCTCATGCCAAGGTGTTGACCGTGAGTTGCTTGTGACTTTTGTCCGGCTTGTAGGCTTCCCTGCTTGCCAGAACCAAAAAGTGCCAAGCGGCCTTCACGGGCTTTGCCATGGCCGCGACTCAAGCCCTGCTGACCCAGCGGTGGCTTGTTAGGGCTCAACAAGAGGAATTGGAGATCCACTACAGGTTAGGTTTGACAAAGTTTCAGAGATTTTCGCTCACTGATCATTGAGCTTGAGACGCTAGTGAGTCGGCAGATAGTGAGTTAGCGCCACCTTTTTGGTGCCTGCTACTTCCTTTGGTGTGGCAAAGCCCCCAGAGGGACAGAGCTTACCCCAAAGGGGTAAGAGCTTGACCTTGCTATTTGTGGCTGATTGTTAGCGGCTTCAAGGCCGCATTGGTCGCGGACGTGATCACGTGATCGCTTCTTAGGGTGCTGCCTCGTGTAGATGCGGCCTTGAAGTGTGCTGAAATCTTAAAAGACTGCAACATGAGAGCTGAGCTTGTTTGGCGTTTGGCTAATCTGCTCGCACCTCGTGGCACAGTCAGTGTAACTTTGGCGTTATAGCTTGAGATCGTGAGTCCCATCAGTATATCGGTAGTGGCTGGTTGCTTTTTGTGACTGGCAATACTGTAGAGCTTGGGGCTAGGATTCAGGTCTCGTTGGGAGTTAGTTTGTGCTCTCGTTACTGAGCTTACGGCTTGTCCTTAAAGCTTAGGAGAGAGGTGCAGAATAAGGGTACTACTAATCGGTAGTGCGGTGGGGGCATTTCCCCTTGCATGCTTTTGCGCTGTGTGCGGCAAGTTAACGTAATCGTTTGCATTGAGCCTTTGTTGGCGTGGGCAACTACGTTGCTGTTGTAAGCAACATGGTTGTTGTGGGCAACAGGTTGCTGTTGTGAGCAACAACGTTGCTCTGGCCATGGCTTGGTTACAGCATAGCGGGCCTTGTGCTTTGTTTTGCTTTGCGATCTGCGTTCCCGTGGCGGTTGCCTCAGCGTTGCGAAATCATGCAAGGGGAGATTTCCCTGCATGCTTATCGGTCTAGCGCCTAGACCATAGAGGTTAGTCGTGGTACTGGAGCTTTGCTCCTAACTGTTTGTTTTGGAATCAACCGCCTATGATTAACATCAATAAAGGATTGGATCTGCCTATCAGCGGCCAACCTGAGCAGACCATAGGTGTAAGTCCAGAGGTAAAGCATGTCGCCTTGCTAGGTGCTTGTGATTACCTAGGCTTGCGTCCTTCTATGGCTGTGGAGGTTGGAGATACCGTTAAGAAAGGCCAGGTACTGTTCGAGGACAAGAAAACCCCTGGAACACGTTTCACCGCTCCAGCCTCGGGCACCGTGGTTGCTATCAATCGCGGCGAGCGTCGTGCTTTCCAGTCGCTCGTGATCGAAGTTGATCCTGCTGCTAAGGGTGTCGAGTTTAAGAAAACCGCCGCTGACAAGCTGCTCGATTTAACTAGCCAAGAGGTCAGAGACGAGCTGATCGAGTCTGGTATGTGGACTGCCTTCCGTACCCGTCCATTCGACAAGGTGCCAGGTGTCAAGACCTTACCTCACTCTATCTTCGTTACTGCTATGGATACCAACCCATTAGCAGTCGATGCCAAGGTCGTGATTCACGCCGAAGCTGAGGCTTTTAAGAACGGCTTAGCCGTCTTAAGCCGCTTAGGCGATTTCAAGATCTATGTGTGCCACGACGATAAGTCCATCCCTCTGTGCGATGCCCCAAATGTCTGTGAAGAGATGTTTGTCGGCCCTCACCCAGCTGGCCTGCCAGGCACCCACATCCACTTCTTAGACCCAGTCTCCGAGAACAAGACTGTGTGGCATATCGGCTATCAAGACGTGATCGCCATCGGCCACCTGTTTGTTGAAGGTGAGTACTACAATCAGCGTGTGATCGCCATCGGCGGCCCTAACGCTAAAGAGCCTCGTCTCATTAAGACCATTCAAGGTGCTTCCATCGCTGAGCTCACTCAGGGCGAAGTGATCGACTCCGAGTATGGTGTACGTGTGATCTCCGGCTCCGTCTTATGGGGTAACACTGCTGTTGGCCCATTCGCTTACTTAGGTCGTTATCACTTACAGGTCTCGATCTTAGAAGAAGGCAAGATGAATGAGCTCTTAGCTTGGTTAGCTCCTGGCTTTAAGCGTCACTCTGCCTCCCGTGCTTTTGCTTCGCACTTCTTCAAGCCAGCGGAGTACACCTTTAACACCGCTTTAAATGGTGGTGCTCGTCCAATGGTGCCAATCGGCTTGTACGAGAAGGTCTTCCCTCTGGACATGGAGCCTACCATGCTGTTACGCGCCATTGAGATCAATGACGTGGATCAGGCTAAGCTCTTAGGTTGCTTAGAGTTAAACGAGGAAGACGTGGCCTTGTGCACCTATGTCTGCCCTGGCAAGACCGACTACGGTCGCCTCCTGCGCAGAAGCTTGACCAAGATTGAGGTGGAGGGCTAAGTCGTGTTGTTATCGTTATTCCAAAAGATAGCACCAATGTTTGAGAAGGATGGCGTCTTCGAGAAGCTCTATCCTCTCTACGAAGGTACTTTCACTTTATTATTCTCCTCGGGCAAGGTTACTACCGGTAATACCCATGTGCGCGATTTCATCGACTTAAAGCGCATCATGATTATCGTGTACTTTGCTTTATTCCCAGCAATGATCTGGGGCTGGTACAACGTTGGTGCTCAGACAGTGATGGCTTTTGCCAGCCTGCCAAACGGTGCCGAGTTAGCCGCTGTTGACTATGCTTTATTCAGCGCTGACTACCACTATGCCATTGTGCAGTTACTTGGTGGTTCGCTGGGTACAGATGCAGGTCTGTATAGCAAGTTCCTGATCGGCTTAGTGTACTTCCTCCCAATCTACATCGTCGTGTTTGTCGTCGGTGCTTTCTGGGAAGTGCTGTTCTGCATCGTGCGTCGTCATGAGATCAACGAAGGCTTCTTCGTGACCTCGATCATCTTTGCGCTGATAGTTCCACCAACCATGCCTTTATGGCAGGCTGCCTTAGGTATTTCCTTTGGTGTGGTGATCGCAAAAGAGATCTTCGGCGGTACCGGTCGTAACTTCATGAACCCTGCCTTAGCTGGCCGTGCTTTCCTCTTCTTCGCCTATCCAGCCTCTATTTCTGGTACCAATTGCTGGGTGCCTGTGGATGGCTTCTCTGGCGCTACCCCACTGGCTCAGTGGCAAGAGGGTGGTGAGCAAGCCTTAATCAACATCGCAGGTGAGAAGATCACTTGGATGGATGCCTTCTTAGGTAACATCCCTGGTTCTTTAGGTGAAGGCTCGACCCTGATGATCTTAGTTGGTGCCTTAATCATTATCGGTTTAGGTATCGCCTCTTGGCGTATCATGGCCGGTATCTTAGTTGGTGCCTTCCTCTGCTCGTCTCTCTTCAACGCCATTGGCTCTGACACTAATATGATGTTCTCGATGACCTTCATCTGGCACTTAGTATTAGGTGGCTTTGCTTTTGGTACTGTCTTTATGGCGACCGACCCTGTATCTTCGGCCTTTACCTGCAAAGGTAAGTGGGCTTACGGTATCTTGATCGGTGTCATGGTAGTGTTAATTCGTGTGGTCAACCCTGCATATCCTGAGGGCATGATGCTCGCCATCCTGTTCGCAAACTGCTGGGCTCCTTTATTCGACTACATGGCTGCCAACCGCAATATCAAGAGGAGACTTGGCCGTGTTTAAGCTTAATAAAGACTCCGTTTTCGGCACTTTCGTCATCATTGTTGCACTGTGCTTAGTGTGCTCTGTGTTGGTGTCGAGCTCTGTGGTGGCATTAGGCCCATTCCAGCAGGCCGCTATTGCTAACGATCGTCAGGTCAACATCTTACGTGTGTCTGGCTTTGAGGTCGAAGGCTCAGTTGCTGAGACCTATAGCAAGCACATTGAGGCTAAGCTTCTGGATGTGGCTACCGGTAAGTTCACCGATGCCCCAGCTTCTGAGGCTGATGGCTTTAACTTCCAATCCTTAGCCAAGGATCCTGCTTTCAACGTCGCCATTCCTGCTGAAGAGGACTTTGCTGGTATCCGTACCCGCACCAAGCTGATGCCTGTGTTCTTATCCAAGGACGATCAGGGTCAAGTCGTGCGCTACATCCTGCCATTCTATGGTCAAGGTCTGTGGTCTACTATGTATGGCTACGTAGCTGTGGCTCCTGATGGCAATACCATCAAGGCTGTTACCTTCTATAGCCATGGTGAGACCCCAGGCTTAGGTGGTGAGATCGACAACCCAAGATGGCAAGCCCTGTGGGTTGACAAGAAGATCTTCCGTGAGGATGGTTCTCGTGGTTTCAACATCTCTAAGACTGCTGATCACCAAGGTGAGGGCAAGGATTACGACGTGGATAGCTTGTCTGGTGCTACCTTAACCACTAATGGTGTGGATCGCTCCGCTCAATACTGGTTAAATGTGGCCTACAAGCCATTCTTAGAAAATCTGCGTAAGGGGGAGAGCTAAATGAGTGACGCTAAGTCTCCTACTTGGAAAGAGGTACTCATAGATCCGCTCATCGCGAATAACCCAGTGATGGTGCAGATCTTAGGTATCTGTTCCTCGTTGGCAGTTACATCTTCGATGAAGACTGCCTTCGTTATGGGTATTTCGGTTACGTTCGTGTGCGCATTCTCGAACTTATTCGTGTCGCTCATCCGTAACTACATCCCAAGCTCAGTGCGTATTATTGCCCAGATGGCCGTGATTGCTTCGTTGGTGATCGTGGTGGATCAGGTGCTGCGTGCATTTGCCTATGACCTGTCTAAGCAATTGTCTGTGTACGTGGGCTTAATTATTACCAACTGTATTGTGATGGGTCGTACTGAGGGCTTCGCCTTAAAGTTCCCACCAAAGCTGTCTTTCGTTGATGGTATTGGTAACGGCTTAGGCTATGCTCTGGTGCTGTGCATCATCGCTACCATTCGTGAGATCTTCGGTTCTGGCTCTTGGTTCGGCCTGACCATTTTCGAGACCGTGAACAATGGTGGTTGGTATGTTCCATGTGGCTTACTTGTAATGCCACCTTGCGGCTTCTTCTTAGTCGGTCTGTTAATTTGGTTAGTTAAGGTCTTCCGTAAGGATCTCCAAGAGCAGCCAGAGTATGAGACCCACCGGGAGGATTACTAATTATGCTAGAGCATTACCTCTCACTCTTAGTTAAGAGTATCTTTATCGAGAACATGGCTTTGGCCTTCTTCCTCGGTATGTGTACTTTCTTAGCCGTGTCTAAGAAGGTGAGCACTTCCGCAGGTTTAGGTGCAGCCGTGGTGTTAGTGCAGGTTTTAGCTGTTCCTGCCAACAACCTCGTCAACGCCTATGTCTTAAAGCCAAATGCTTTAGTAGATGGTCTTGACCTCTCGTTCTTAAGCTTCATTACCTACATTGGTGTGATTGCAGCTATTGTGCAGATCTTAGAGATGTTCCTCGATAAGTTCGTACCATCGCTGTACAGCGCCTTAGGTATCTTCCTGCCACTCATTACCGTGAACTGCGTGATCTTCGCTGGTGTGTCCTTCATGGTGCAACGTGAATACAACTTTGCAGAATCTGTAGTTTACGCTGTGGGCTCGGGCGGTTCATGGGCTTTAGCTATTGTGCTCTTATCTGCTATTCGCGAGCGCTTAAAGTACTCCGACCCACCAGCAGGTTTACGCGGTATCGGTTTGGTGTTCATCACCGCTGGTCTGATGGCTATTGGCTTCATGTCCTTCTCAGGCATTCAGCTCTAAGGAGTCCGCATGTTTACAATCGTATCGGGCGTGGTGATGTTTGTGGTGTTAGTGGCCGTATTGGTCGCTCTCATCCTCGTTGCCAAGCGCTTCTTAGTTAGTTCAGGCGATATCAACATTGGCATCAATGATGATCCGTCTTTAGGCTTCAAGTGCCCAGCCGGTAACAAGCTGTTAAACAACTTATCCGACAAGGGTATCTTCGTATCCTCCGCTTGCGGTGGTCGTGGTGCTTGCGGTCAATGTAAGGTTCAGGTCACCAAAGGCGGTGGTGACGTGTTACCAATCGAGTATTCTCACTTCACCAAGCGTCAGATCCGTGAGGGTTGGCGTTTAGCTTGCCAGGTGACCGTGAAGAATGACTGCGAGATCAAGCTGCCACAAGAGATCTTTGGTGTGAAGAAGTGGGAGTGTGAGGTTATTTCCAATAACAACGTCGCCACCTTCATCAAAGAGTTACGTTTACGCGTGCCTGAGGGCGAGGAAGTTCCATTCCGCGCTGGTGGTTACATTCAGATCGAAGCCCCAGCTCACACTGTGTACTACAAGGACTATGACATTCCTGAGGAGTACCGTGGCGACTGGAACCACTTTGGTCTGTTTGACTTAGTCTCCAAGGTTGATCACCCAACCATTCGTGCTTACTCCATGGCTAACTACCCAGATGAGAAGGGCCTCATTATGCTGAATGTGCGTATTGCGACCCCTCCATTACGTCAGCTTAAGGAGGTACCACCAGGCATTATGTCCTCCTACATTTGGAGCTTAAAGCCAGGTGATAAGGTGACCATTTCTGGCCCATTCGGTGAGTTCTTTGCTCGTGATACTGACAACGAGATGGTGTTCATCGGTGGTGGTGCTGGTATGGCTCCAATGCGTTCGCACATCTTCGACCAGTTAAAGCGTCTTAACACCAAGCGTAAGATCTCTTTCTGGTACGGTGCTCGTTCGCTGCGTGAGGCTTTCTACGTAGACGAGTTCGATCAGTTAGCTAAGGAGCATCCAAACTTCACTTGGACTCTGGCTTTATCCGATGCTCTGCCAGAGGATAACTGGACTGGTGCAACCGGCTTCATTCACAACGTTCTGTATGAGAACTACCTCAAGAATCACAAGAATCCTGAGGATTGTGAGTTCTACATGTGCGGCCCTCCAATGATGACCAAGTCCTGCGTCAACATGCTGCACAGCTTAGGCGTTGAAGATGAGAACATCCTGTTCGATAACTTCGGCGGTTAATGCACACTGCAAGTAGTAGCCATCAGCGATGATGGCAAGGCCACAGCAGTGGTCACTACTTGATAAGAAAGAGGGTGAGCTCTCACAAGGGGCCCACCCTTTTTTGTTTTTGTCTGCTGATGGCGAGAGCCTAGATGTTAAAATTAGTCGACCCTAGGGGATGGATTGCCGCTATATTTCGGCTTTTTGCCCCTCCTTTCTTTTTGTCCTTTAGTCCTTGATGGTAGATGAGTCTTTCTCATGGAAACAGCTGCAAAGATGGCTGAAAAAGCCAACATTAAGCAATTTTTGCAGGATTTTTGCGTCGAACCTCGCACACTCTCTGAGATCATGTTCAAGCTCTTCCATGATGTCTATCATGAGGATGAAGCTAAAACGAATGAGGCGCTTTCTGTGGTGCTGGAGTGCATTAAAGAGCGCGAGATCTTTGCTGATGTGACCTCCTGTATGGGCTTTAGAACTCATGACGACAATACGCGCTATCGCTCTCGTCAGACTAAAGGTGATGAAGAGGACAACCAAAACTCTTGGTCGCTCGAAGATTTCCGTGAGATCTTAAAGTTCCTGTCCTTTTTCTATGATCTGGCCTCTGGCTCTTTTTCCTACGAGGTCATCAGCCCAGATTGCCTTTACGGTCGAAGCACGACCGCCAAGCGTAATACGCTCATTGAGCCTAATGGTTTTTCTCTTGTAGATACCGTCTCCTTACGCAATGACAACCCAGATGATGCCTCAAAGTTCTCTGGATTTGTGCGCTTAACCGATTCTGAGTTTGTGAATGCCATTCGTGCGCGGATTAACCAAAAAGACGAGGCCCGTATGGTGCTGGGGGCACCGCTCTTGGTGGTGGACAATAAGCGACATGGCGGTTACGAGAACGGTAAGAGCCCATCAGGTTCTAAGCTGGCCCGCTTTAGCTTAGTGCCTGTGTTCTATTTTTCCCTGACTAAGGCTAAGTTCACCTCCGAGCGCACCTTGCAAAGTGGCGAGGTTATTGGCCCTTTCCTGAATGAGAGCTTTACCAGCCAGATGCTTAAGCTCTACGATGGCAAGCGTAGTAAACGTAATATTAAGCAGTTGCTTGCAGGTTTAGAGGCGGAGGCAGCAGCTCTGATCGAAAAGGAAAACGATCTGATGACGGTTTGGGAGGGCATAAACCGCATTATCTTCACGTTTTTCTCTGATATCTGCTATGGGGCTGGTGGCGACCTTGCTATTGGCAAGATCGGTAAGTTTCAGAAGCTCACAAATCTCGATCATCTAAGCTCTTTGCTCGTGAATGCCGCCTTAGTGGCACCTGCAAGTGAGTCCAATTTCTCGATCAATACTTCACGGGACTTTAAGAAGATCCTCCAAGCCTCAGATGATGAGCTGCGCCAGAGTGCCCTGAGCTGCTTCTTTTCTGATCCTAAGACGGATTCCGTTCGAGCTAACAGCTTTAATGCCTTTGGCGTAGAGAGTCAGGCGGCTGTGGTCTATGACCTCAACGATTCCTATCCTTGTGATCAGGATCAGGCTCAAGCTGTGCGCTCCATGCTTAAGAATGACCTGACGGTGCTGCAAGGCCCACCTGGTACCGGTAAGACCATGACTGTGGCTACGGCTGCTTACAACCACCTGTTGCGCGGGCAAAAGGTGTTGGTGACTTCCTATAACCATGCGGCTATCGATGCCTTTTACGAGAAGTCGATCATTGAGTTACCTCAAGGCCGTTTTCGCTTTGCTAAGCTCTTGAAGAATCCTGATAACTCCACTGCGCTGACTCTCAAGCAGTTAGCTCAAGATCTGGTGCAGCGCTCGAAGCAGGTGTCGGTGGAGCAGACGCAGGCTTTTGAGCATTTTGCGTCGTCGGTGGAGCAAAAAGAGCAAGAAATTGCGGGATTAGAGCGTCTTTTGCGTGAGTTTGATGTTGATTTTAATAAGAAGCAGTCTGAGCTCGACGAGCAAATGATCTGGTTCTTGCGTCAATATGCCACTAACGCTGCTACTGCCGAGTTCCCTAAAGATGTGCACGAGTTTATTTACAAGCAGCTGCTAGAGCCGCTCTTTGGCCTGAAAAAGGAAAAGGAGAGCGAGAACTGGTCTTTTCATGTGCCTTTCTATACCGAGGCCAAGCAGCAAAAGCAGTATGAGGATGGGATTAACGATCTGAAGCAGAAACTAGCAGAGCATTCAGAGCTCGACGATACCTATCATCGTCAAGATGGATGTCTAAAGCATCTGCGCCAAAATGTTTACGATTTCCTCAAGGGTAACAAGCTTATTTACCGTCTGAAGCATGATCAGCTACTGGATATCTTGGATCGAGTGTTGGAGCTGACTCACTTTAAGTCTGCTCTCTGCCAGCAGAAGAAGGATTTAGGTCTTTCTGAGCCAGACAATCCTGTGCTGGATTTTGGTGAGATCCATGAGCGTATTGTGAATACACGTGCTCAGATCACCAATGATGTCACTCAATGGATTGCTAAGATCTCGCCTCAGGAAGAGTTAGTGCCTGCCAAAGCAGGCGCAGGTGCAGGTGCTGGCGTAGGCGCTGGTGGTGTTGTTGGTGGTGCTAATGATGCTGAGATGAAGAGCCAATGGAAAGCGCCTGCTGTGACTTCGTTGGCAGTTGTGAGTCTGCTGCGTAATGTGCTCAAGCAAAAGGATGTGGATGAGCTGCTGCTTAAGCCAAAGTATGCGGCAGCAGTATTGGATTTCTTCCCAGTGAGCACTTGCACCTTGCTGAGTGTGGCTGGATCTTTGCCGCTGCAAAGCGCCATGTTTGATCTGGTGATTTTTGATGAGGCGGCGCAGTTTAACTTCATTGACGCCATACCGATCATGTTCCGTGCTAAGCGTGTGGCGGTGGTGGGTGATCCTAAGCAGTTAGCGCAGATTGGTTCTTATTCCCAGTCCTTAGTTCTCAAGATTGCTAAAGCCGTTGGTCTGCCAGATAGTCTGAGATTGCGTCTTGATTGCAATGCCTCGCTCTACGACTTTGCTAATCACAATTGCGCCACTAATATCAAGAAACAAGAACGTGAGCGTGATGGGGAGCTGCACGAGCTTAATGGCCTTGATGGCCTTAATGGCTTTAATGGCAAGGATCTTGGCCAAGGTGAGCTCAAAGAGCTTATCTTGCGTCAGAATCGTCGTTCGGTGGGCGATATTGTCAGCTATATTTCGCGCAGCTTCTATGAGGATCAACTGACATGTAAAACTGAGGTTAACCGTCCACAGTTAGAGGCTGAGCATAGGATCTTGCCAGATATGGAGATGGGCTTGCACTTTGTGCAGGTGCCTCACGATGAGCTGTTTAAAGATCCTCTCTCTCGCTCCTCTTTTTCGACTGTAGAAGCTCAGCGTACACTGGAGCTTTTACAGCAGATTGTGGCCAGTGGCTATCGTGGCACTATTGGCGTGATTGCTCCATTTAGACGACAGATTGGTGAGCTGCAAATGCTGGTGCTCAGAGATCCAACGCTGCGTGCGCTCTACCAAGAGGGGGAGCGCTTGGTGATCGACACAGTGCACCGCTTCCAGGGTCGTGATTGCGATACCATCATCTACAACCTCTGCTTAGCTGCAAGCGGTGGTAGCCAGTTTGCTCTTGATGAGAACATCACTAATGTGGCTTTGTCCCGTGCGCGTTATTATCTGTTTGTGGTGGGAGATCATCTGGCCTTACAGGTGCACGCCAATCAGTCTTTTGTCCGTAATTTGCTGCCATTTGTAGCTTCCCATAATATATCAGGACAAGCCGATGGCGAGCACAGTGCCGCGTTTGCCGCGTTTGCCGATGTTGCTAAGATCCGCCCATGCTTTGATAGAGTGCGTTTTGATACAGTCTGGGAGCGGATCCTTTTCGACCAGCTACGGATTGAGCTGAGAAAAGATGAGTTCTTTGCGCTCTATGATATCCCTCACATGATCTTTACCCAGCTGCCGATTCTGAACTATCGATTAGATATGGCCATGATCTGCGGTAATAGGGGCTTAGATATCGAGTGCGATGGCTCTCAGCATTACGTGAATTGGTTTAGCGCTGACAACTTTAAACTGGTGCCCTCAGATCTCAAACGTGAGGCTGACCTAAGGGCCAATGTTGTGAGTTTTGAGACTATCCGTTTCCGGAATATAGAGATTGAGAACAATCCTGAAGCTTGCGCCAAGAAGGTGTTAGAGCGCTTTAAGGCGATTGTGCGCGAGGTTCAAGCAGTAGCTCAATCTGCACAGGGATAGGTTTATACGGCATAAGTTTGTAGCTGAGCTGTTAAAGCTGTCGCTAGAGCTTAGGTTTGGGATAAGAGTTTTGGTAATTTTGCAGGAACACAGATGGCTATGGAAGAACAAGCCCCAGACGTTGACGCAAAGGGAGCTCCTGATCAAGGTATAGACTCCAGTGGGCAGGAAAAGAGCGCTTATATTCATGAGGTTGCGCGCAAAGATAAGACGAGCCAAAAGATCAGTGTTTGGGCATTCTCGCTTATAGTTATCCTTTTCGCTTTTATCTTTGTCGGTTATGTGAGCTGGGTGCTGATAGTTAACTCAAGCCAAACAGATAAGATCCGTGAAGCCGTTGAGAATCATGCGGATTTGATTGCTTTGGTGACGCAGTCTAAGCAGGATATTGCCCATTTACGTAGTGACAAGCTGGAATTAGAACAAGAGGTATCTACTTTAACAGCTCAGCGCGACGATCTCGATATCAAGGTGAAAGAGCTTTTGGCCACCAAGCAAGAGATCGATAGCTACTATCAAGAGTATAAGCTGCGTAAGGACGCTCTGGAAAAGGAATATAGCCTACAAGAGGAAGGCTTAAAGCAGCTTAGTGATAAGCTCGTAGCTACGCAATCTGATGTGACCAAGGCTGAGGTGGAGCTGGCTGATCTACAAAGTAAGGTAGAGGCTAATCGCCAGTTGGAGCAGCAAAATCGTAAGTTACTCCAAGAGCAAGATAAGTTACAGCGACAAAAGAGTCAGCTGGAAACTGAGATAGCTTCGCTGGAGACTACCGTGAAGCAGCATGAGGACACCCTGCGTGCGCTGGCTGCGCGTGAGCAAGAGGTGGGCTCCATTACTAATCAGCTCAAGGAATTAGTCGCAGGATACGGTGAGCAGGTGACGTCTTTGCTGGATAGCAGCACTAAGCTCAACTCTTTAGCCACATCATTGGCGGCCCAAGAGCAAAGTGCCACGTCCTTTGTTAAGCAAGCCGATGCCATGACCAAGCAACTGGATACTATTGGCCAGACTTTAGGGCAGCATGGCTCCACCATCAATTCTGCTGCTACCAATATTAACGATGCCGTTGCTAAGACCTCTAATGCTATTCATGAGGCCGAGCAGGGACTCAATGCAACGTTTACCAAGGTTACAGAGTCGTTAGGTCAATCCGAGGAGAAGATGAATGCTGCATTGTCTAGTACATCTAATGCCTTAGAGAGTGCAGGGGATAGTGTGACTAAAGCAGTGACCCAAGCTACCCAAAGCTTGAGCAATGCTACGGAAAAGGCTGTGACTTCTGTGAACACTGCCGAGAAGAGTGTCACCAGTGCCATCACCAAGACTACGACAGCTTTAGCCTCAGCTGAGAAGAGCATAACGGATGTTGCCTCTAATGCAGTGACCCAAGCTACCCAGAGCTTTAGCGCCGCTACGGAAAAGGCAGTGGCCTCTGTGAATACAGCCGAGAAGAGTGTCATCGATGCTTTCGCTAAGACTACGACTGCGCTGAATTCAGCTGAGCAGAACCTAACGGCGGCTGCCTCGCAGACCGCAACTGCTATGCAAAGCTTTAGCGCCACTACGGAAAAGGCAGTGACCTCAGTGAACACTGCCGAGAAGAGTGTCACCGATGCCTTCGCTAAGACTACGACAGCTTTAGCTTCAGCAGAGAAGAACATAACTGATGTTGCCTCTACTGCTGTGACCCAAGCTACCCAGAGCTTTAGCGCCGCTACGGAAAAGGCAGTAGCCTCTGTGAATACGGCCGAGAAGAGTGTCACCGATACCTTCACCAAGACCACGACTGCGCTGAATTTAGCTGAGCAGAACCTGACGGCTGCAGCCTCACAGACAGCAATTGCTATGAGTCAAGCCCAAGAAAACGTAAGTTTAGCTTTGACTCAGTCTGTGTCAAATCTCAATGAGCAAGTACAACAGCTTAGAGCCTCTTTAATGCAGGTTCAGGGCGACTTACAGCAATTTATCCAAGGTCTAGAAACTCAGCAGGCTGGTGCTAATGAGGCTGTGTCATCGCAGTTGTCTCAGCTGCAAACTCAGCTACAGGAGCTACAGCAGAGCCTTGAGCAGGTGAGCCGTCAGGCCGTGCAGGTGGACGAGGCTACTGTAGCCGTTCCAGAAGCAAATTAAGAGTCTTAATCTGCTTCCAGCGCCCGCCCCTCACCAGTCCCAGCTGCTATGGGTGAGACTATAGAAGTGTGAGGAGCGGGTCAGTTGAAGTGGTAGGAGCGGACTGTTAGCTTTCGTCTTTTCCTTCCTCATCTAGGCCTTGCAGCTCAGACATAATGTTAGGGTTACTACCCTCTTTGCGCAGGTACTTCTTAACCTCTGGTAAGAGAATATTAAGTTTTTCCTCGACAAAAGAGTGGAACCGCTCTGTAAAGACATAAGATATACGTCTTCCTTTGTTGTAGGGCTCTCGCTGCTGAATTTGCTGATCGAGTCGTTGGTATGTGCTCAGTGTGTCGTCTAGCAGTTGTTCTATCTCAACAATCTCTGCTTCGTCGATGAAGTTTAGTTCTTCCTTACGGTAAAGCAGAGAGTACAGCATTACTCTAAGCGACAAGCTGAGTGAACTGCTTCCGATCACTGATTGAGCTTTTATGATTTTTTCACCTAGCTCTGGGTTATGCACTGTAGCTCGGATTTTATCTTTACTGCTGTCGAGGAGAGCGCGTGCAAACTCAGCCCCCATGCTGAAGTCTTTGGATGACGGGGAAAAGACCTGAGGGTGATTTTCGATCAGTAGCAAGGCACCATTCATGTGCCTAGTCTTAAGCGGTGCCATTTGAAGCAGCCATTGACAGCACTTGTTAACCGCTTCCTTAGAATCAGGCACGAACATACAGTAGCGATGCATTAGCTTGCTCTTGTCTAGAAAATTAGTGCCTATCCTAAAGGCCTGCTCCACGGCTAGAGCTACTGTATTTGCGATTCCTTCAAGATCAGGGTTGCCAAAAGGCTTAGCTTGAGGGAATGGTAGACATTGGTCGATGTTATCGCAGAATGCTTTAAAGTCACCTTTTCTGATGTTGGCAAGCAAGAGGGCATGATACATTCTATGGTCTTGCAATAGACGAGCATGGATCTTCTGCTTCATTGTTTGGGAGCCGAATTCACCATTGTAATACACCAGATCTTGCTGTTTGCGCCCGCCACGGAAAATGATATCCTCTTGCGTTAACTTCTGTTGCCTACGTTGGATTGTAGTAGCTAATTGACCGCGTGGTTTTAATAATGGTGGGTAGACGCGAGGTAGCTGTGGCAGCTTCTCCGTAAAATCGACTTTTTTGCTTGGATCAAACACTTGCACCTCGCCATGTTGAGGTAACACACTGCTGACTTCACTGGCGTCAGGATCTGGCTTAATGTGGATTTTGGCGTAGCCAGATAAGGCGCGTTGTTCCACCCAAACTATAACTGGCTCATCATTATGTGCTTTGCGGCCGGAGGCAAAGGTCAAGGTAGCCTTTTGTACTGATACTGGTGGACTTTGTAAGGTAAAAGGTGTTTCTGTGGCAAGATTGATACTATCGTCGTTAAAAGCAGTATCGGTGGAAACGTAGAGCTCAACGTGATCGCTGCCTTTGTTAATAGCTAGTCCTACCTTAGAGCCGGTGATATTTTGTGTTGGTGCGATGGTGTCATCGTTAATCAGAACCTGCTCTTTGTACTCGGTGTGCTCCTTATTACTGATAACCATTGACAGCTTGGTTAAGCGATCAAGGTAGGTAGGATGTGTCTGGGGGGCATTGAGGTTGAGGCGTTCTTGGAATAGGAATCCACCTAAAGCCATGTGTTGCCACGCGGTGTTGTGGCGCGATAATCTCAATGGTAGAGGATGGGCCTGCATGCTTGCAAGCGAGTCAATGGTTTGGGAATTGCCATAGAGCATTGGGCCAGTAATTAATAGGCACTCGTGTGGCTCGCTATAGTCTAGATCGTCGAGCTTGTGATCAATCATCACCTTGCGGATCCACTCAGTCATACCCATATAGGCGTCATATGGTATAAATTGCTCAGTATCACATCCGTATAACTCATAGAATGATTGAATAGCTAATGAACGAGAGCGCACTTGGGCTCGTTGTTTATCTGTCAATAGCGTATGAATGTGGCACCATTTATCGATGCTGTGTTTTTGCGGTTGAGGTACACGTAAGACGCGTAAGTGTTCGCTGGTGTCAGATTGTCCCCATGCCTCTGGGAATTGATAGATCACTTGCGCTATGACCGCATTCTGTAGTTGCTTAAGGATCTGAACGTCGTTCTGCCTTTGAGCAGAAGATAAGCTCTCTATGAGCTTCGTGCTTAAAAACGTGTAAGCATAGCTGATAGCGTATTGCAAGAAACTGGTACCAATGGCGCAATTCTTATAGACCGATTCACGGCGAATAGGGATGACATAGCTCTGATCAGTGTGTAGCTTTAGATCATAAGTGGATAGATCGATACTGTCAGGGCCAATGTAGAGCACATGCACGGTAGCAGTATCTTTGTCCTCAGGGGTGTTGCCTTGTGATTCTTGGGGATGGCTGCTTACATGCTCCACTAGACGCAGCTCTGATTGCGAGCCTGAGTTACTGCTATCTAAACCAGCACGCATAGCCTCAATTTTTGCTCGTATTGATTCAGGTGTTTGCTTAGAGTCTTCAGCCTCAAGTTGTTTGTCAAAATCAGCAAAGATATCATTGTTTTGGCTTAGATGCTCGTAAAAGCTAGTAGCTTCTTGGGATGTGGCCACCTTGGCGCGAGACTCTTCGGCCATATTGGCAATAGATAGGTGAGAGGCAGGCTTAGCTGTACCCATAATAGTGGCAAAGCTAGGTTCTGGAACAATGTCCTGATCCGAGTAAGCATTGAAGTGGCCGAGCAAGGTAGCAATGGAGCGCCAAAGTAATTGCACCTCAAAGCCAGAGAATGCGTTGATTAAGGCTTGCTGCTCTGCCTCATCGAAATTATCAGGAATGCAGATGACAAGTTGGCAGTGAGACTGTAGATAAGCCTTATTGGTACGTGTGATTTTGGCAGGGAGTCTATCCATAGCCTCTGTATCGTTTACAGGGGCGGGCGCTGTATTTGCGGTAGCACGTTTGTGCTCGTCAAAGGTATCGCAGGCTAGCTGGATGATGTACTTGGCAAGCGAGTTAGCAGCATGTTGCTTATTTTCATCTCGTGGTTGTAGGTGCTTGAGCTGTTGCCAGAGTAAGGCTACTGGGATTCGGCTGCTATAGTGGTCATTGTCGATAAGGCCAATACCAGTGCGCTCATACAGTGCATCTTGGCCATACATGTAGAGCTTATTTTCACGGTCTTCAATGACCACCGAAGGTAAGTTGCTGTCCTGCATATATACCTTGCCATCAATGACAATGGTGTCAGCAAAGCCGAAAGCACTGATGCTGATAATAGACTTGGCCATGTTTTAGCTCTCCTGAGTTGTGATGTCGTGGATGATGGAAGAGATCATTACCTCCATGGACTCTAAGCACTGTAACCACTCATCAGGACTGACAGTGATAGTACTCATGAAGCATGAAGGGCAGACTTTATTGCGGGTGAGATTGCGGTTATTGGTGCCCGCAATGACTTTGATACCTATGTTGTTGTTGTATTTCCCCGCATTATAGGTTTGCTTGTCTGCTTGAGAGAGGGACTGAGGTTTGGTGGTGCAAATGGTGTTAATCTTGTATGTTGGTGCGTTGGCTCTATACGTGACCATGTTAGCCTCACGCTGCACACTGAAGTTTTTTAGCTCCTTTAAGTCCCAGAACTGCTCAGTACTGACTAAGAAGCAAGGATATATAGGGATGGCAGGGGAACTAGATGCTCTATTTTCGAGCAGATCTTTAAACATAGCAGGAAGCTTGAGAAGTAAGCTATCACGCTCAGATTCGTCACGTAAAGCACAGTGCATAGAATACAGTGGAACTAAGACGTGTTGTACGGGCTCCCTTAGATCTTGGATGGAAGAGACCTTGGTGAATAACAAGAAAGATGGGGCCGTTGGCATGAGTTGCAATGTCACTTGTGGCCATAATTGGGTAATAGTGTTAGGAAGCCCCATGGAGTTGAGCTTTTCTGAGCCGAAAGTGATCACTTCTACAGTGTAAACGGAGCTAGGGCTTTGAATTAAAAAAGGCCCAGCTTCGCAACCTAACTTGATACGGTGGCCGTTGATCTGCTCGCGGCTAATATGTACGTAGGACTTGCCGATGGTATTGATCTGATACCCGTACTGTAAGGGCCATTGAGAGCTATCGGCTAGATCACAGAGTGCTGCATTGATGAGTAGATCGCAGATGTCCTGAAATAGGTTCTGTTGGCAGTAGATAGTCTTATCCAGATCTCGTTTCTCGTGGATGAGATCGAGGTACATTTGCCAGATCTTTTTGTAGTCAGGATCTTTTTGCAGCACAAAGTTTGGCTTAGGCAGCGATGGCTGACGAGGCACAGCGGCCAAGGGCGATTTCTGAGAGAGCTCTTGGCAGCGCTGCTTGAAGATATTCATCTGATGAGTGATAGAGGAGTTAGCCAAAGCGCGGTTGCGGTTGCTCTTATCCTTGATCTCAAGGATGTATTGGGTAGATTTAGTGATACAGCGCTCTAAGAAATCCTTAAGCACACGGTTTTCTAGTAGATTGTAGGTTTCTTCTTTAGCCAGACCTAAGAAACGCATTTTGTTCTTTTGGGCCTTTTCTCGCAGAGTATCGCCTTCGAGGCGCAATAAGTACTCAAGGCACTTACCGTCCATTGCGTTGATGCGCTCTACAGGCAACAGCTTGCGGGTGTTGATTAGGCTTTTGCGTAGCTTGGCAGCAATACGGCTTAGTGGATCTGAGGCCTTTTCGGCGATAGCAAGAATACGTGATCTTGAGATTTGCTCGTCATTACCACAGTACTGACAGATCAGTCGATTAAGATCGGCAAAGCGCACCATCTGTACATCGGAAAAGTCGCTTGTTTGGTTGTAGTTGATGAGATAGTCAAAAAATGCGAGCCAGCGTTCGAGGTACTGAAAGTAATGTGCCTCGGAATTATGGTCATTTTTGTCAGAGCTAACCAGCACAAAGTCGATATTTCCTATGTTTTGCCCATTATAGTGGATAGACAAAGGTAAGGTGACTGCCGTTGTGGTTGGTGTGGAAGGCTCTGCCGTAAGCAGAGTTTGCTGAATGCTCTTTTGCAGCTTATAAGGTAAGCTACTGACGGAGATTAAAGATGGTAGCGTGTAGATGCCAATATTGAGAGCTTCTCCGGCATAGGCGTAGATAAAAGCTTTTTTCTTGAACTGGTAACTTTGGCCATCGCGCTCATAGCAGAGGGTTAGGGGTAATTCACTGCTATAGCTCTGCTCCCGAGTAGAGATGGGTAATATTAAGTAGGCACAAGTCACTGCACCATGAGTACTTGGGACAATGACTTTTTTGTCAGTGTCTCGATCGACTTTTAGTAGAGGAAAATCACTGAGAAAACCTGCTGTCATGGCTTCACATCTTGTCAGAAGAGTAGGGGCGGGCGCTGCCTAACGCTAACACTAGGCAGTGCCGTGGAGATGGTAGTAGAAAACACCAAAGAGTTAAGCTTGATCAATGGAGCGGCTGACGCCTCGCCATAAGAACATGCCGTTAGTTTCGTAGTTATCTTTGGCAATCTTAAAGGCTTTGATCAATTCTTCATCATGGGTGTCTCTAATCTCGTTGTCAATAGAGCTCAGACAGGTATCGGATTTTTCGTTCTGCTCCAAACCAGCCAGTTTTGGAATGATTTTCATCTCGATTTGATCTGCCAGTGCTATCAAAGCGCTTTCTTCAGGATTAGCTGAGCTCTTAATGTCAGGGTACATTTGGATGTAATGGGTAATGGAATTGTTGACACGATAGCCAAAGGCTTTGCCCACACTATCCAAGGCGTTATTTAACGTGTTGATCTTTGAGCGCAGAGCTTCAGGGAAGTTATTTGGGAAGTTTTCTTGGCTACACCAGTCGTTGAAAGTATCGGCATTGACATAGATCTGTGACACTTTATCGTAGCGGATGTTATCCTCAAAGCTTTTTGGCTTACCGAAGTGCAGCACGTTGGCACGATCTAGCACTTTGTCGGATAGTGAGTATGTCGACTCATCGTCGTTCATGGTGCCGACAAATACAACATTGGAGCCAACGAAGAAGTCACGGCTATTAAGTTGGGTACCGATAGAGATCTTGCTCTTATCCTCAGGCTGATTACGGTCAGTGCCGCGCAATTCCAGTTTTGAGAGGAACTCCGAGAAGTAGTACTCTACGCGGGCAAGGTTCATCTCATCGAGTATCACCATCATCATTGGAGAGTCGCTGTTGTTGCGGATCTGGTGGAAATAATACAAGGCCTTTACCAGTTCTGTTGGCTGATAGCGCTTCTCGAGGAAGTTATAGAAGCCAAGTAGGTCGTCCTTAGAGTCCCAACGTGGTTGTACGGCTACGTGCTCGCTGTAGAAATTGAAGAACTTAGCGTACTGCAGTGCCAGTTGGGTTTTACCTGTACCACTTAAGCCTGCTAACACAGAGATCGGGTTAATGTTCTGCACCTTAAGTGACGTGTGGAATGCCTTAAGAGTACGAGGGGAATAGAAGAACCCTTCACCCTTTAAGTAGTCTTGGAATAGCTCTAAAGCGGTACCTTCGTCTTTTACCTCTGTGCCATCGAAGCGCTTTAAAAAATTCTCGATAGCAGCCGGTGTTTGCTCTAACTCCTCATAGGCAGTATTACTTGCTTCGACGGTGTGGGCACTCTTGGCTTTTTCCTCCAGAGCGGCTACTTCTTGCTGAAGCTGAGTTTTTTGTGCCGTGAGTTGGCTCTGAGTCGCCAGCTCCGAGGCTAGGTTTTGCATGGATTGCGATAAGGTGTCTTTGAGGTCGTCAAAGGCTTGCCCCAAGGTCTCGCTTAGCAGATTAGTACTTTGCTGTTCATTGACTTGCGATTGCAGGTCGTCAAGCTCATCCTGCTTTTTGGAGATCTGTCGTTTGAGGTTATCCAACTTGTTATTGAGCACTCTTTGTTGGTCATTGAGCTCATTCTGTCCGCTGATGCTAAAGATAGCATTGGACAGAGCCTCACTGATCTGTGAGGAGCTGCGCTGTTCATCGACTTGAGATTGTAGGTCATCAAGTTCATCTTGCTTTTTGGAGATCTGGCGCTTGAGGTCATCTAACTTGTTATTGAGCACTCTTTGTTGGTCATTGAGCTCATTCTGTCCGTTGATGCTGGAGATAGCATTAGACAGAGCCTCACTGATCTGCGAAGAGCTGCGCTGTTCATCTAATTGAGCTTTTAGATCGTTAAGTTCTTTTTGTAGTGCTTTGGCGGCGCTGGCTTGATCGCTCTTAGCTTTTTCCAGAGCAAATACTTCTTGTTTGAGCTGATTTTTTTGCGCCGTAAGCAGGCTTTGCTCCCCTAGCTCCGAGGCTAGGTTTTGCATGGATTGCGACAGGGTGTCTTTAAGGTCATCGAAGGTTTGACCCAAGGTTTCGCTCAGCAGATTGTTGCTTTGCTGCTCATTGACTTGAGATTGCAAGTCGTCAAGTTCTTTTTGCTTGGCTGCTACATTATTTTTTAGCTCATTAAGCTGAGAAGTCAGCTTTCTGAAGTCGTTGGTATCCGACAGCTGCTCAAAAGCAGTGTTTAAGGCGTCTGAGAGCTGATTTTGATTGCTCTTATTGCTGATTTCTTCCTTAAGCTCGCTTAGCTTCTCTTCTTTTTCCTGTACTTGCTGGGACAGTTGTTCTAGCTTGGAGCTAAGCTCTTGTTCTTGCTGAGCACGGATCGCTTGCTCATTAAAGGAGGTGAAAGCCTTATTGATGGCGTCGTTGAGCTTACCTGTGTTGAGCTCTTTTTCCTGCTCTATCAGTCGAGCGGCGTTAACATCGTACTGCTTGCGCAGATCCTCAATCTCTTGTTGCAGTTTTTGGCTTTCAGACTTTAAATTCGAGTTGTCTGCGAGCTCAGAGAACATCTGGTTAAGAGAGTCCTTGGCTATACCACTGCTGAGCTTCTCGTTGACTTGATCAGAGAGCTCCTTGAGACGCTCTTCCTTGTCATTGATCTTTTGATCGAGCGCGTCTAGCTGTTCTTGCTGGTGGTTATTGATAAAGTCCTTTAAGGCTTCACTTTTAGAGAGCTCACGGTCGAGATCCTGCAATTGCTGGAGCTTACCTTGGTACTCGCTGCCTAAGGCATTGAGCTGACCTTTTACCTGATCAATAGTCTCCTTATTGGCGGCAAATTGCTCATACTCACTTTTGATGCGGGCGGTCTGCTTTTCCACATCTTCCTTGAGACTTTGCTTTTCCTTTAGCTCAATTTCGAGATTTTGGACTTTTTTGAGCAGATCTTCATGATCGCCTTTAAGTTGTAGTCTGTAATCAAAGTGGGCGTTGATTCGGAAGTAGAAAAAGGCAAGAATAATGGAAAGGATAACGATAGCAACCGCACCTATTGCAAGGAAAAAGGAAGTGAGGTTGGTGGAAAGTATTGCGGACAAATCAGGTAAGTCAGACATAGCAGTGAGCGTAAGTTGGTTGTAAGCAGCAGCGCGCTGCTGGAGTGGTGTTGGTGTCGGTTAATGCCCGCCCGCTAAGGGTAGCAGGGCGGTAACAATATGGTAGCTGTTAAAAACTGGTATTGGACTTAAAGTGTGGATCCTTGTTGGAGTAGGTTTCAGGTAAGGACTTTGGATCGTACATGCAGGCTAAGCGGTGTGCTTTGCCAAGCTGCATTAAAGGGATTTCTAGTCGCTATTTTTCGCCCATTTTAATCCCAATAGAGGTGTTTGTAACTAGTGCTAAGACACAGATGTGATAACGGCAAGCTTCAATATATGGGCTGTGTGTTCGGCAAGCGAGCGCTGGCGCGGAACAACATTGAGGTTTTGGCGGTGCCTGTTGGGTGGCGTGATTTTGGGCGGATGTTATGAGGTTGGGCAATGGTGCAGGGAGTAGTGACCGCGAGGGGCGAGCCTTGTGGTGGCTAGGGGCGGGCGCTTGGACTGTGTTTTTGGGGTGGGCGCTTGAGCCCAAGGGGCGGGCGCTGTGGCTGGCGCTGAGCCACGGCGGCAGCTTAATTCTTCAAAGCGTGACCTGTGCTCAACTATTGCCCTCATTTTTTTGTTACGATAGCTGGTATGTAAGAGAGTCCTCTGGCCTGTGTCTCTTTGTCTTGCCTTGAGGCTACCTCTTGCTGGTTTTCCACGTTGAGGAGCAATTTAATGTTAGCTACTTCGCTTGAGCTCGCTACTAAATACGACTATTTAGCCGAAAAGTTCCAGAAGAGTATCGAGTGGTTAAAGACCCACGATGCCACCAAGCTGGACAACGGCCGCTATGATATCTGCGACGGTGCCTTTGCCTTAGTCCAACGCTATGCCACCGTTCCTTTTGAGCAGATCCAGTTCGAGGCCCATAACGACTACTTCGATATCCAGTACTTAGCTCAAGGTATCGAGACCTTTAATGTGTGCTTACGTAAAGACTGCCAAGTCACTAAGGAAGATGCTGCTTCTGATATGGTCTATCTGAGCACCCCTGAGGTCTACACCTCCGTGACTTTAAAGCCAGGTGAGTTTGCCATCGTTCCTCCTGAGGAGGGCCACCAACCACGTATCGCTTATCAAGGCAAGAGCGTGGATGTGGTTAAGGTGGTAGTCAAAGTTGCTGTAGAATAGGCTAACCAGTTACTACCAGCTGGCTTTGCTTTCTGTCAGACGTGGAGGTCTGGAAGAAAGCCTATGCTTCTTTTGGTTTTGGGCCGAGTGAGGTCGGTCTGAAATCGTGTGGAAAAGAACAAAAAGAAAGGCGCAAACCCGCAAGGGCCTGCGCCTTTTTCGCTTTAGTAGGATCAGTGTTGAGGAAAACACCGATTATTAAGGAGGAGATCGATATTTGAGGATAATATCGACCTAAGCCCTTTTAGGCGGCTTAGTTTCCTATCAGTCCGTCTTGAGGAATTAGACGAACAGACTGTTAGCTGCGAGGAAAACAGCTAAGCAATTCGGTCGTGATGGCTACAATATTCTAAAACCTGTAGAGGGTACTCTTCAGGGGCTTTCTAGGCTCAGTATACGCCCTATTTGCCTTATATATCGGCTTTAGCCTGATTAACTGAGATTTCTCCGCAAAAAGATCTCAGCCTATGGCCATTAATCCCGATTTTTAGCACTTTGTGTGCCGGTGCACACTTGTCTGACAATGTCTTATCTTTTGCAGTTTGATACACTGCTTTAGCGTGTTATTTATCAGATTCTAGCACTAACTTGTATGGCCTAAATTCATTATAGCTTAACCTGTAAGGACTGGCGTAAACGCTTAAGTCGTAAGCGTTATCGGCGCTTAGAAAGGCAGGCATAGTTTGGTGGGCTTTGGCTTTGCCTTGGCTTTGGTGGCTCTGGGCAGTTTATACGCGGCAAATAGCCCCAGAGAGGCTGGGGCTTGCGATTATGTAGGGATTTAGTCTGTTTTGGGGCGCTTGTGAGCGCGTGGCGCGCTGAGCTCAGAGCGCAGTGCTGAGCTGCGCTGCACGGCGCTGGGGTTAGAGGCCGCGACGTTGCTTGAAGTGGTAGAAACCACCAAGCATTCCGGCATCATTGCGCAGCTGAGCAAATTCGATACGCGTGGCCTTAAAGACGATATCGCGCAGCTTGCTCTTTAATGCTGCCTCAAGGCGTGGACGTAGATAGGCATCACGGGCCATAATGCCGCCACCTAAGATCACTGCCTGTGGGTTTTGCACTGAGACCACATTGGTAATACCGTCGCTTAAGTGCTCTACAAGGTCATCAATGGCAGCGATAGCGGTGGCATCTCCACTCTCGGCTTCATCAAAGATACGCTTGCCGTTAACCTCTTTTAAGCCCTCACCAGTGATGCCTTTGAGAGCAGCGTAGTATTTCACCAGATGGGTGGTAGAGGCCAGCTCGTGCAGCATGCCGCTAGGTACACGCATATAGGCGATTTCGCCTGCGCTGTTGGAAGCACCGCTTACCAGTTTACCGTCACAGACCATGGCTCCACCGATAGAGGTGCCAATGGTCATGCAAAAGACATCATGGCAGCCTTTACCTGCACCTAACCAAGTCTCACCTAAAGCAGCGCAGTTCACATCGTTTTCGACCTCACATGGCAGGTTAAAGTCGTGGGAGATGAGCTCCTTAAAGTTCACGCCAGTGTAGTCAGGGATAGCATCTGGCAGCGCGTAGACGATCTTGCCTTGCTCGGGGTCGACCATACCAGCAGTGGAGATACTCACACCTTTGATTTGTGAGCCATATTTAGACAGAGCGTTGGAGCAGATCTTTTTGACCTTTTGCACAATGCCTGGGCCGCCAAACTCTTGGGCTTCAGTTGGCAGTTCTGCCCGCTCTCGTAAGTTACCGTCTAAGGTAGCGATACCGTGTTTGATAGCGGTGCCGCCGATATCAATTAAGACATACAGGTCATTGTGCATCGAAAAATTCCTCTTCTCAGCTGCCTCCAAGTGGTTTTAGCCATGCTTGAGCCATGGTTTTGGCCATGGCTTGAGCCATGGCTATGGCTTTAGCTAAGCTTGAGCCACTGTCGAGGCAATGTCTGCTGGGCAAATCTGTAATGGGGTTGTTGCACAGACGGACGTGAAGTCCGGTGAGCTTGGCCAAACAAGTTTACAGCGTGGGCCGGATTCTTTTGGCCTTTGGGCCGGAGGCCAGCGCACGTTGTAAGCTTGCTTCGCTATAAATTAAAAAAGCAGGGACTAGCCCTGCTTTCATTGTAGGTCATTGATTTGTGGAGCCAATGCTGGCGCTGGAGGCTTACAGGAGGCCTGCATTGGCGGGGATTATTACTGCTCGCGGCAGGTTGAGTAGGTCGAGCCCTTTGGAGCCACGAACTCTTTGCCAGTCACAGCAGCTTGAATACGCGATACGATCTCGCCAACAATTAAGGTCACGATGATAGCGATTAAAGCATACATCCAGAAGCTGATGCTTGGCACGTTGTACTTGCAGAAGAACACGGTTGCGGTTGCTGCTACGAAGCCAACGATAGCACCTAAAGCAGAGGTCTTGTTGGTGAAAGCACCTAACACGAACACACCAGCTAATGCACCTAAGGCCTGACCTAAGAAGGAGTTGAATAACTCGTATGCAGACTTCACATCTAAGCGAGCTAAGTACATGGCCACTAAGATAGCGAAGATACCGATAGCCAGAGAGATGTACTGGGCGATCTTGGTCTGACGCTCGTAGCTCATGTTTGGAGTGATCTTGACCTGAATGTCCATCACCCAAGAGGTAGCAACCGAGTTAATACCAGTCGACAGAGTGGACTGAGAAGCAGCGTACAGAGCGGCTAAGATGATACCGGTGATACCAACTGGTAACTCATAGGTGATGAAGTAAGCGAACACCTGATCCTGAGAGTCACGGAACATTGGGGTGATGAGGTCAGGATTCTGTTGGTAGTACAGGTATAAGGCGGTACCGACTAAGTAGAACACCGAAGCGCAGAACAGGGATAAGATACCATTACCGATGGTCATCTTATTTAACTGCTTCATATCGGTAGTAGTGGTGAAACGTTGCACCACGTCTTGCGAGGAAACGTAGGAGCAGAAGGTAGTTAAACCACCACCAACTAAGGTAACGATCACCGAGGTGCCTAACAGGTTGGTCCAATCCATCCACTTCTCGTTGTCAGCTAAGAAACGGCCACCCACAGTTAAGGAGTTGGTCACATCGCTTAAGCCGCCATCTAACTTGTAGATCATGTAGAAGAGGGTTAAGGTGATACCACCGATTAAGATCACACCCTGAATGAAGTCTGTCCAGAGCACAGCCTTTAAGCCGCCGGTGTAGGAGTACACGATAGCGATAGCACCCATAGCGATGATGAGCACATCCACGCTGATACCAGTTAAGTTAGCCAAAGCGACACATGGCAGATACATCACGATAGACATACGGCCTAACTGGAAGAGCACGAACATCAAAGCACCTAACACACGTAAGGCTGGGCTTTGGAAGCGGATCTCTAAGTAGTGGTAAGCAGTATCAATGTCTAAGCGGGAGTACACTGGCAGGAAGTAACGGATGGTCAAAGGAATGGCGATGATCATACCGAGCTGTGCGAACCACAGCATCCAAGTGCCGCCGTAAGAGTTACCGGCTAAGGCTAAGAATGAAATTGGGGAAAGTAAGGTAGCGAAAATGGAAACGCAAGTAACCCACCAAGGAACCGAGCCGTCGCCCTTGAAGAATTCCTTGCCTTTCATCTCTTTCTTGGAGAAGTAGATACCAGCTACCAGCACGCCTATCATATAGACGACTAACACGGTGGTATCAATCCAAGTAAAACCGCGTAGTTCTTCCATAGCAAAAAACCTCAATACTTCGTGGCTACGTCCAGCTGTAGTGCTTGTCGCGTTTTCTTTGCTAGTACTTAGCTCCCAATATCTGCTACCAAACGTGCAGAGTAGTTATTGGGCTGAAGTTGTTCTTGGGTAAGATTGTTGGTTGTCATTAAACCGAGGTTTAAGCCCCAAACCTCAGTAATTATGTTGGAAAAAGCTTATGCGCTGACGTCACAAGTGGAGGAATGCTGTGACTCTCATACTGCCATGACCAACGCTTACATAGCCGCAGGCTATAGCCGTAGACTATGGTAAGAGCCGCTGGCGCTGGCAGTAGCGCATAAGGTTGCAGACAAAAGTGCTGAGACAATGCCAATTTAAGCAGCTGCTTATGTGTGGAGGAATAGAAGAGCGCTTAAACTCACTATGCTCCGGCACTTTGATTCGCACTTTAATTTTGTTTTCCCTACCCCAGCGTTACTCTGTTGTTTAGCAGTACTTAATCTGCTGTGCGGCAGCAGCTTAGGTTTTGGTGAGGGAGTAGGGTGCGACCCTTAGGCACCTAAGGGGGTACTTGTGTGGAAAGTACCCCCTTCAAGTTAGCTAAAGGTCTTGCTGTCACTGCTAGGTGCAGAAAATTTGAGTCTGTGAGGTAACTTTTGTTTTTCTGCACTGTCTGGGATCTGCAGTGGCCTTATGACGTGGTGAGGCACGTCTTAAGATTGATGTGTGCCTTAGAAGTACTTGTGGTAGATTTCCTTGGCACGAGCAATCATTTCCTCGCTGTATGGGCCCATTGGCTTACGGCAGTAGCCAGCGTCCACACCAGCCTCTTGCAGGCAGATCTTTAAGGTGCCATAGAGGCCGTTTGCCAGCACGTCGGAGATGAAGTCGTTGGTGACGTGTTGAACCTCTAAGGCTTCCTTGATCTTGCCTTCGCGGGCATACTCGAAGATCTGACGAGCACGCTCGCCGTTTACGTTAAAGGTGGAACCAATAGCGCCATCAACGCCTAAAACAGTGGCAGGTAACATCATCTCATCGAAGCCAGCGAATAAGGTCTTGTCTGGGAAGGCCTTGCGGAAGCGCTCTAATAAGAAGAAGTCGCCAGCGGTGAACTTCACACCAGTGATCTTCTCGTTAGCGAATAACTCCTTGAACTGATCCACAGAGATATTCACACCGGTTAAGAATGGGATGAAGTACACAACCATTTGGTTGTCCACACCAGCGGTGATGGTGTTGTAGTAGTCTTTGATCTCGGCGAAGGAGAACTTGTAGTAGAAAGGAGTAACGGCGGATAAGGAGTCGTAGCCTAAATCGGTGGCGAGCTTAGCTAAGTGCACGGACTCGTTGATGTTTAAGGAGCCGACTTGAGCGATTAACTGAACCTGATCCTTGGCCTCGTCCTTGACGATCTTGAAGATCTGCTCTTTTTCTTCGGTGCCCAGTAAGAAGTTCTCACCGGTAGAGCCACCGACATACAGACCGTCAACCTTGTTGACGTCGATGTTGTGACGAACTAACTGACGGATACCTTGCTCGTTGAGCTTGCCATCTGCGGTGAAGGAAGTTAACAGGGCAGAGTAAATACCGCCAATCTTCTTAAAAGCCATAGTTAAAGTCTCCTGCAATGAAAAATTTCTTTTCCCACCAGCCAGAGTGATGCGCTCTGTGGTGATGCTGGTGGGAAAGCCGGTGTTTAGGTGCCTAACACCGGCTCCTAAGGAAAATGGTTTCGTTAGTCTCCTTGAGGGAGAGTCACGAAAGAGCGTTGTTTAGTCCTTAGGAAGGGCATCAACGAACCATTTGCCGATCACTTGTGGACGGGTGATTGCCGAACCCACAATAGTGCCGTAAGCACCAACCTCATAGGCGATACGCAGATCGTCTGGAGTGTTGATACGGCCTTCAGCGAATACTGGAATAGATAACTTGTCGACTAAGCGAGCTACTAAGCCAAAGTCTGGGCCCTTTAAGTGTGGGCTGTATGGGGTGTAGCCAGATAAGGTGGTGGAGACGGCATCAAAGCCAATCTTCTCAGCGTTCACGCCTTCCTCATCGTTAGAGATGTCAGCAAGGCTTAAACGGCCAGCGTCCTTAATCATCTTGACTAAGTCTTCGAGCTTCTCATCATGAGGACGCTTACGTAAGGTAGCGTCTAAGGCGATGATCTCGCAGCCGCAGTCGATTAAGGCTTGGATCTCTTTGGCAGTTGGGGTGATGTAGATCTCAGAGTCGTCGTAGTTTTGCTTGATTAAGCCAATCACTGGCAGGCCGGTGACTTTCTTGATCTCAACAATGTCATCAACGGACTGGCAGCGAATAGCCACAGCGCCAACTTGCTTGGCAGCTAAAGCCATACGACCCATGATGAATGGGCTGTGCAGCGGCTCATCTGGCAGAGCTTGGCAAGAAATGATGAGCTTGTGCTTAAACTGTTCAAATAACATTAAATTCATCCTCGCAAAAATGAATCGCTTGCACGAGATGATAGCGCAAGAAAAATCTGCCTCGCAGTTAATAGCCGCTGCCATGTATGCCGAAGTCGGCCTAAAGCATTCTTCGGTGGCTGGTAAGAGCCTATCTCCTATGCGCGGTTAAGGAGAATCGAGGTAGTAGCGCTGAAACCTTTGTGTCCTAACGCATCAACGCGTCTAACACGTCAAACGATCTGTTGCCTATTTAAGGCACAAAGGTTTTAGCTCTAAGCGCTCAGTGCGCGAGCTTAAAACTAAGTTCAAAAGTAGGGGGAATACGGCAAAGAGGGCAATGAGGTGGGCTAGAGCCCACCAAAGTCACGAGGTAATGCGCTCTCTTTGCCGCTAGGTCTGTTGTAGGTGTTGTTCCTAACTAAGACGGAGCTTAGAAGGTGTATTGGATACCAACACGTAAACGGAGCTGACGCTCATCGCTGGTACCAGCAACACCGATATCACCAAACTCAATGTATGGGTTCCACTTACCGATACGGTAGTTCATGGCGAGGTTCTGCTCGTAGTTCCAATCCTTGTTGTCATACATGACACGCTCAGAACCGTCAGCATTGTCGTTTAAAGCCCACATGTGGGTGTAGTTGTAGTTGATGCCGAAGTTGCCATGGCTGTAGCCAATCCAAGCATCAATACGGGCGTTCTTTTGATCGGCTTTCTCATTATCATAACGCCAGTAGTCATAACGTGGGCGAATAGCAAACCACAGACCGAAGTCGGTGTTGTATTGCAGACGTAAGTATGGCTTATAACCAGTGGTTTCACTGGTGGACTCAGTGATGATACCAGGGGTGACAGTAAAGCCAGTACCTTGAATCTTATAGCCCCACCATAAGCTCATCTCGGTGGCGTTGGTGACGAAGTCGCCCCATTGACCTTCGTTGTACTCTGGGTCGTTAGTAGCCTCGGTACCGGACTTGAACGAAGAATCAACGTAGAAGCCAACACCGTTCTCAAAAGCACCGATTAAGCAGATACGGTCGAAGTTTTGACCCCACTCGGAGCGGTACTCGTGACGGTAGTCAGCAGTGAAAGTTGCAGCATTAGCAGTAGTAGCAACAGTACCTAAAGTAGCGGCAGCTACACCTAAAGCCAAAGCAAGTTTAGAAAAGCGCATTGCATGCTCCTAAAACTTAATGATCCCAATAGCAAGCAAATTGACGTCGCAAGACGTAGGATCGCCCCACAGTTTGAACTGTGGGGTGGTTGCCTCAGCTGTCCTCATGGCAGCTTGAGGTCATAGTGCTTTCTTCTGCCAGACATTAGAGAGCGTTTGGGCTTTAGCCTAAAGTCTGGGGCTTGATTGTCATCCTCACATTCAAGCCTGAGTAAGCACGGTCTTTAGTCCCTAAAGCGCATAAAAATGGGACTAAGTTTGATAGCCTTTAAAACCTGAAGTAGGTTCTATTGGCTGAAAACTCTGTTAAGAGTGTGAAGTGTGATTACTTAGCGACCACAGCGCCGTTTTCCACGGTCACGCTGATCACGTCAGTAGTGGCCTTACCACCAGTGGTCTCACCACCGATGAACAGTAACTCATCGCCGTTTTGGATGGTCACACCGTAGCCTAAAGGTTGAGCCAGCTCACCTGCGTTAGCCCACTTACCGTTGGTGTAGGTGTAGATCTCGTTGCGCCAAGTCTTGGTGCAGCCGTTGTGCGAGAAGTTTTGGCCATTGGCGTAGTTCTGAGTAGAACCTGGGAAGTTAGCACCACCGGCAACCACTAAGGTGCCACCGACATAGCCTGCAAAAGCACCGGCCACGCCGTCTTGTACTTTCTCACCCTCAGCAGGAATCAGATCAGGTACAAAGCCTAACTTGGCCAAACCATCTTCCACGGTGAATTGGACGTTGGTAGCGGTACGTAAGCCTGGCTTGCGCTCGCCGCCGACAACCATCACGCTGTGGTCAGCTGGGTTTACAGCCACAGCAGAACCTGCTGTACCAAAGTATGGCAGGTCGCCAACGGTGGTCCACAGATTGTTCTCTGGGTCGTACTGTAAGATGGCCTTATTGAAGAAATAGTCCTTAACTAACTTGCCGTTGTAGTCAGCATTGATCTTGGCTAAGAGCTCCTTGTTCTCGCTCTTGGTGGCGTAGTCCACATCAGAGAAGTAGCCGTCGAAGATCTCTTTGTTGACCGAACCAATCACTAAGGCATTCTTGCCGTCAGCGGTGGTAGCAGCGTGGCCAGTTAAGCCGATTGGCGAGCGGGTTAAGACCTTAGTCCAAGTGTCGGAGGCGATATCGTAGGCATAAACTTCGTTGGAAACGGAGGTTAAGTCCGAATCAATCTTGCCGCAGCCACCAAAGACGTAGATCTTGCCGTTTAAAGCCACAGCTTGAGCTTGATCACGAGCGGCATCAGGGAAAGCAGCGATGGCTTCCCACTGTGGAGCAGCGGCCTTGGTGTCGATCTTGTACCAAGACTGACCAGCAGTACCTAAGCCCACGTAAATCACGCCATCGTACATGGCACCAGCGCCTGACTTAAATGGAACAGGAACGTCTGGTAAATCAGTTGCGGCCCATGCAGCGCTACCAAAGCAGGTGACAGTGGTTAAGGCTAAAGCAGCAGCTAAGTGCTTGATCTTCATAAAAAACAATCCTCCAAAATGAAACAACTCCAGCAGTTTAGCCTTGCGGCAATTTTGTGAAGGGATATTTCGGGACTAAATGAAGCAGGCTCGCAACTTTGGGATAGATGGGATAGAAGCCGATGAGCCAACAGGATTTAGTGACTGTTGGAGATAAATTTCATGAATTATATTAGTGAAAAAAATTTTTTCCACAATCGCTTATTGTGAAAATTGTGATTTACTTCAAAAAGCTGGGGGTTATTTTGGGAAAAATAGCATATAAATCAGATTTTGAGCTGATTTATAGCGGGGAAAAGAGTCGCGCAAAGGTGGGATGGGCTTGGATCACAAAATGGAAAATTCGACCGCATAAAAATGTGATATGGAATAAATTTTTAAAAAATTTCTGGCAGTAGGCAGAGCAATTTTCCGCAATTGGGCGTGCAATCGTGCTATTTTGTGGTTTTAGGAGGTTGTCTGTCGTTGAGAAACGTCAATGAAGGCCCAGAATAGTTTTGGCCTATTTAAGCTGTTAAGGCAAAGATTGCAGCGGTAAAAGTGCAGCACGAAACGCAAATTTGCTGCTTAGTGTGCGTAAAACGTGTTTTTGCGGCAAATGCACGAAACTCATATTTACAGAGATCCGCTGACATTAGCAGTGGAGAGTTTTTTCACACTTGAAAAAGAGCCCAGACTGGTGTTTTAAGCATGTCTCAAACTAGCCGCAGACCGCATGCCGCCGAACATTGTCCGCATGTCCGCAAGCCATTGAGCAATGGCCACAGGTATCAGGCCGTAGGCTGTCATGTGCGGCCATCCATGCAAGCAGGCTTGCTTTGCAGGCTTGCTTTGCAAGCTTTGCAAGCTTTGTAAGGTGCAGCACGAGCCACGTGCTCTGGAGCGCAAGCTGCGCTATGTGCGGACTAAGACAGGGCATATGGAGTATTGGTGCGTAGCATTGTCCGGATCGGGCATAAGCGTAGATCTTTGTGTCTTGGGCTATTCGATAGCTTGAGGACGGTAGGATAATGAGTAGTGCTGGAGTCCTTGTGCGTGCTGAGGCTTTTTGGTGCTACATTTTGCGGAGTGTTTGAGGTCTTTTTACCGACAGAAAGTGCTGGATTTTCAGCCTTAGATCTACCTTACAAAACCCTAAAATTACTCGATTTTCGCCTTAATTTTAGGTGGCTTAAAGTGAGGTGATCTGAGGGTATGACTTAGCTTTTCAAGTTATGTATAAGCTTGGTTTTATCTTGTGGGATCTTGTGCTATTTTCTTAACTAGATCGTGGGTTGCCTTAGTGGCTTTTTGCTCTTTGCTCTCACTGCACAGAAATGTGAGGGGAGTGGTATAGGAGCACTTGCCATGCAGGCAAAGCTTGAGGTTGACAAGCTGTGCTGCGATTGGACTTAAGTGAGCTGAATGGCTAACAAATAAGTAACGTTGAGAAGATATGGGCCTTGCAGTGACTGCGTAGTGCAATTGCTGTGAGAAGCAATTGCTGTGAAAAGCAATTGTGGGGTGGGCAGTAACTGTATTTAGCTGGTGTTGCTGGTTCTCTTGCTCTAAAGCTGGCCTGAGAGTGGGCTTGGCTTGAGCTTGAGATTAAGTGCTCAGTTGGCCTTAGTTGTTTTGGCTGCGCATTGATAGAAAGCGCGCAACATTGCTGTTAACGTTTACGGGGGATTAGCTTAGCAGTACGTTGGAGGTGACGACTCCTTCAGGTCATTGGTCACTATTTTTAGGTGTTGTTTGTACGAGGTGATTCTCCTATGCGAGAGTTAAATCTTCCTGTTAGTCTAAGTGGCAAGATCATCAATACCTTGCGGGCGGTGTTGCCCGATCTGCCGGTGGCCTTGGGGCGTTTGACTAAGTACATCTTGGAAAATACGCGCGAGGTTACTACCCAGAATGTGACCGAAGTGGCTAAGTCGGCCGGAGTGGGTGAAGCTACAGTTGTGCGTCTTGCTAAGTTCTTAAAGTTCCAAGGCTTTAAGGAGTTTCAGTTAGAGCTGGCCAAAGAGATCGCTGGTAATTCCCTACCAAGTGAAGAGGAAAAGATCCTTGATTCGGATATCTCCGACGGCGATGACTGCACTATGATCGCAAGGAAGCTGAAGCTTTCCATTATTCATTCGCTTAACGAGAATATCCGCAGCCTCGATGAAAACACCCTGATGCCGGTAGCCGATGCCATCTATAAGGCTCGTAAAGTCTTTATCGTCGGTGTAGGTAATTCCTGCCTCAGCGCTCTATTTCTGAAGAACAAGCTCAGCCGTATTGGTATTGATGCCGTGTGCGAAGCAATGAACCACTTCCAATACACCTCGCTGGCCATGTTGGGCCCAAGTGATGTGGTTATTGCTCTGTCGCAAAAGGGTAACAGTTACGAGACCGTGAAGTCCTTCCAGATTGGTAAGGATACCGGAGCTTTAGCGGTGGCCATCACCAATAACCCTGTGGGCAAGCTAGCCCAGATGGCAGATTACGTGATCTACAACGGTAATGAAGAGGGTGCTTTGCAAGGCGATAGTGCCGCCACGATTGCGGCCCAGATCCATATCTGCGAAGTGATTTATACGCTAGTGGTGTCCTTTAACCGTGCAAAGGCCGTTAAGACTAAGCAGATCACCTTGCAGGCTTTAAAGCAACGTGTCGATCTGTAGCTGGCTGTAGCTGGCAGCGGCAAAACTAAGCTTGGTGCAGCTTGTGCTTAGGTTTGCGCGCTATCGAGAGTTGGCAGCGTAATGTGTTGCGTGCCGTGCACGTGCAAAATAGCTTGGCTATCTTTTTATACTGTGGGCGGCGAGCTTGTTGGACAGGACTCCACTGGGATATAGGCAGGGCCTCGCCAAAGCTGATTTGGAGCGAGATGTTAAGTTTTTCCTTGGTTTTCGTGGGCGCGGTCACGGGCTTTTTTTGTGAATTAAGCTAAGCTACGTACTCATCGAGTGTTGGCCAATGTGCCAGAATTTGGGATCGTTTCTTTAGGGTTATTTGGGTCGTTATGATTAGTGACGTGTATCAGAGCAGCTGTGTACACGGTCGCGTCGAAGGGAGCGCGACTGTGGGCTGTGCTGTGCACGTTGCATATCCTTGTACATGGCAGCTGGATTCTGGCGCGGAGCGGGGCATAGTTGAAATGCTGCCAAGTTGGCAGTATGGCCTGCATGGCCAGCATGGCTATGGCCAGTGCTACCTGCATGGGCAAAGTCAGAACGGGTTGATCTGTCAGAGCAGGCAGGTGTGGCAGCTTGCACCTGTGGTGGCTTTAGGTGGCGCTATTTTGCTTGGCATAACTCTAGTCACAGGACTAGTGTGTATGCTGTTAATGGGTATGCTGTACTTCTGTCAGTTCCTGCATGACAGAGTGTTGCAAGTGAGGCAAGTGCAGCGCTTGATTCTGGCGATCAGTTTACTTTCGTGCTCTAACTCGGTGTGGGCTTTGCCGCTTAGCAATTCTCTAGCAGTGGGCACTTCATGGGAAGCGGGACGCTTAGACTATGTCTATGGGGGATCTGAGGTTGCGGCTTTTGTAAACACCCCTGAGCAGATCCAGTTGCAGTTAGTGCTCTGTGCTAAAAATGAGGCTGCACCTTATCGCTTTTCAGTCCTGTTACCTCGTAGCACTGATGCCTCAGGTATTATCCCAGTGAAGCTCATGGTTGATGGTGTTACCACCAGCCTGTATGCGGAGATCCTCAATAATTCCTTAGAATTTCAGGTTGGGGCTAACTTTTTGATCACGCTGCCGGAGAGCCCAACTCTCGAAATGGAATTCAATGCCGCTGATGCCAAGTATTTGCAGATCCCAGAGCATGTGTCGTTTTCGATGGAGCGGGCGCATAGTGCCTTAGATCAAGTCGCTAAATCCTGTACGATCCTGTGTCGTGAGCAAGGTTTTGCCTGCTCTAAGTCATTGATTGCAGGCATGCTGTGGCCTCACCAAGGCTTTAATACTATGGAAAGCCTTATAGCCATACGGACGCATGGGGAGCGAGCACACGATAGCTCCGCTGGCGATGCAGCATCAGGCGATGCGGCATCCGGCGATGCGACTGCGAGCGGCGATGCTGACGCGGAGGATGACCCCACAGTAAAGCTGAGCCAAGAGCTGGGGGTTAGCCCTGATGAGGTCGTCGATATAGACCGTTTTTGTTTGCAGTGGTCGAATGGGGCGTTACATGCCCGAAGTGCCCTTAGTGGTACACCTAGTGGTTTGATCAGCACTATTCATCAGGGACAGAAGCTGCCTCATTTTGTACCCACAGCTAAGTGTAAAAAGGCTCTAGAGCTAGTGTATGCGCGCACTGGTGCCGATGCTCTAAGTTTTCTGCATCAGCTTTTCCACCAGAGCAATGGTTTCTATCAGCAATACGTACAGCTCTGGAATGGTGTGGTACGTGATACCGCTCACTGGCAACAGCAGCAGCCCGAACCTGAAATTAACGATTTTGACTACTACTTAGCCCTCTTTTCGCTCTTTAGCGATACGCCGATCTCTCAATATCCCCAAAGCTATTACGACATCCTAAAACTGCGCGAAGATCCATCTTCGTTCATCTACGCGATTGACAACCGTTATGAGCTGGAAACGGTAAAGTATTACTCGGTGCTGAGTCGTCGAGTGCATATGTCTTTATCCCTCAATCGCAATATCTCTAAGGCTTTAAGCATGTGGCAGCAGTTTTACCAAGACTTTAGTATGTCGCTCCCGCCTATTGCTAAGGCTCAAGCTTTACGTCCATTGATCTACAGACAGATGCTCATGCGAGTGTGGCGTTTAGCTGGACATCCTGAATCCCTCCGTTTGCGTCCTCAGTACAATTTCACGCAAGGCACAGGAGGTAAGCCGCGTACTAATGAGCTGCTCGAGGCCAGATGCTCGATTTTTGAGGGTAGTAATGGTGATCAGTTCTTCTTTGCCAGCTCTGAGTGTGTGCAGTCTATTGCGAGCGATATTAGGCGACAGGGACTGCTTAATGATGATTTAAGGCAGGTATTGCTCAACTGGGATGCCTTTGCCAAGGCGTGGCGGCAATCAGACTTCTTTAGCCAAAATGATCAGGATGACATGGGCGAGCATTTGCGCTCGGGGTTAAGCCTAACGCTGCTGTCGCTGTATAAGACCTATGGCTTTGGTGATTACTTCTTATTGCGTAAGTGTCTCTCAACTCGCGATAGTGATATCTGCGCTTATGATGCCTACAAGAATCAAAATCTCTATAGCCGCGAGCTGCGTAAGAACATTGCCGATCTGTCTTTGGTCGCAGGCAAAGAGGCCAGAGCTCTGAGTGATCTCAGCAAGTTGTGGGAGCGTTATTACGAGAGTTTGTGCACCTACACTAACAATCTTGCACAAAGTGGCAAGATCCCACGGTGGAGAGCCAGTTTTGTCCAAGCGGTAGCCACAACTTCACAAAGTGAGAGCGTATTGCAGGCTCTGTTTACTTTGCAGCACCAGCTGGTGCGCGATGCCGTCAGTGGAGGTCAGGACTCAGAGCAGGAAAGCGAGGATATGAGCAGTGAGGAGAGGGACGCGGCCGAGTCATTGTCAGCGGCTGCAATTACAGGCGAAGACTAGCTGCTCGCTCGCGGGAAGAGGAATCGATAGGGGGCTGACTGATAGGAGAGGGCTGCTATGTAGTTTAGCAACCCTCCCCAAAAGATTAGGCGTTTGCAGAATTGCAGAGCCGTGTTTTAGAGCACAGTGAACTTGTACATGATGTAGCGGTTCAGAGGCTGCTTTGGAGTCACCACTGGGTTAACCTCAGTGAACTCCTTTAAGTGTGGAGCATCTGGGAAGTACTCTGGCTCAATGCAGAAGCCGTCGTGTGGGCCATATTCCTTATTGTCGTCACGAGCAATGGCTACATCTGGTACACCCTGATTGATGGCGTTGCCTGAGTAGAACTGGAAGGCTGGGTAGTTGGTAAAGACTTCAAGCTGTACTTGCTTGCCGTCCACGACCTCACCCTTGACCGTAGCACATGGCTTGGTGATGTCACCGTAGTCGTTAATGACATAGGCGTGATCGTAGCCACCAGTGAAGCGCATGTTCTCGTCACCCACAAAGTCCTCAACGCTGCCACTTGGAGCCAGCTTCTTGAACTGAGTGAAGTTGAAGTTATCGACCTTGTCGGTGCGAGCAGTGACGTCATAAACCACGCCAGTTGGAATGGAGCGAGGATCCATGAGCAGAATGCTCTTGGCGTTGAACATAGCCTCGTGGCCTAAAACCTTGCAGTGCTTGCCGTTTAAGTTGAAGTAAGAGTGGTTGGTGATGCAAGCTGGGCACTCTTGATCGCAAGTGCCGTGGTAGTCGACACGCAGCGAGCCATCATCGCCTAAGGTGTACTTCACAATCAGGTCAAAGTTGCCTGGGAAGCCCTCCTGGCCATCTGGAGAGTGAAGCTTAAAGGTCACGCAGTTAGGTTGTTGCTCAAGGATGCTAAAACGCTGCTTATCAAAGCCAACGTCTCCGCCGTGTAACACCACGTCTTTGCCGCCACCGACTGTATAGTCCTTGCCATTGGCGACGAATTGGCCCTTGTCGATACGGTTGGCGTAACGACCAATGGTAGCACCCATGTAGCAGTACTGGTGGTGATAGTCCTCTGGATTAGCAGGGCCGATCAGCATCTCACGTAAAGTGCCATTGCCAAGAGGCACCTTAATGGAGTGGATGGTGGCACCCCAGTCCATCAGGGTAACTTGCATGCCAGCGGCATTGTGCAGGGTAACTAAGGTTGGATTTTGTGGAAAGATATCGCTCATAGAATCGTAGCCGAGGCCCTCCCGTGGTCGACGATGTGTCGATGTCGTACCGACGACGTATCGACGTCGTACAGGCGTTACGCCGACGTCGCGCCGATGTCGTGCCGACGTCGTGCCGACGTAATGTTTAGCCTTGCTGTCATATTGCAGCTTGGGCAAACATTGAGAGGAGAGGAAGCGGCGTCCTCCTTAAATTGCATGTGGTGATCAACAAAGCTGCGTCTGGGTAGTGGAGATATGTGCCTAAGCGTAAACATTAGCTTGGCTGTTTGCGCTTGAGAGGCTGGCAGAGTCATATGGGGCAGCTCAGCTCCAAATGGCTTAGGGGATTGCTGACAGATCTGTCCATAGCACAGCTTAGTTGTTTTTCTCATTATAGCAGCTGCTATTTAGGGCGGCGGTAGCTTTTGTGTAAACGTTTCCAAAAACGTGATCGGCTTAGAAAACATAAATTGTAGGACTTAATGAGTGAGGCACACGCCGCATAGAGCAGCGCAGACAGCCTGTGTAGTGAGCCTTTGGCTGGTTTTCAGGCCTTACCTATGAGGCAACATGACCTAAAGAACCTAAATGCAGCCTATGGGGTGGCGATTTCCAGCTTGCTTTGGCTTGCTATGGCTCCTAACGTCTAAAGCTTTTCTACTCAGCGCTGAAAAAAGTCTTCAACACTGTCAGCTTCCTCATATTCGACCGCTTGTCCTAAGCTCCGCATCAGGCCAATGTGTCTACTGAAATAGAGTTTAGAGGCAGGATCGCTATCACACATTAGGCAGTGACGCCCTTCGGCAATGCAGACTCTGCCCACGGTGCCGCTGCCAGCAAAGAAGTCGAGGACGATGGAGCTAGGGTAGGAAAGCGACTTCATCAAACGCTCAATAATCTCCACCGGCTTCTGTGTGGAATGCCCAACGCGCTCTTTGCTGTTGCCATTTAGCCGCCCGATCTGCCACACATTTGTGGGGTTTTTTCCTTTTAAGGTATTTTCAGGGTTAAGTCGCTTATCCTTTAAAGCCAGCTTCAGATCTTCCTCTGAATACGGAACCCTAACCGCATCCAGATCAAAGTAATAATCCTTGGTCTTTGCCAGCCAAATGATCTCCTCATGCCTGTTGGCAAAATACCTTTGCGCTGACATACCGTTTTTGTAATGCCAAACAATGGTGTTGATCAGTTGGAATGCCGTGTGGTGCCTAACATGCTGAATGATGTCGATGAGGTCGCCTGATTTTTTGTCGCGAAATTGGATGCCACCAAAAATGACCATGTTGCCATTTGGGGCCAGTACCCTATAGGCCTCATCTAGCCATGTGGCGGCCCACTCAATGTAGTTGGCATAGGCATCCCATCCTGCAAGCTCAAGGTTATACGGTGGGTCAATGCAGATCAGTTGGACTGATTCGTCAGGCAATGCTTTCAGGAACTCGTTGCAGTCCATGATGCTGTGCAGCAGCTTGACCTTAGTGGGCTTTGTGAAATCAGCTGCGCTTTTCTGCTTCCAGCTGTTATCTTTGCGCATTCTGTTTAGTGACCATAACGCGTGGTTATTGTGGGATTTGTTGTGGATCGCCATGTGTTATGCCTATGTGTAACGGTTAATGTTGTGCAGTGCAGTCTTAGTGGCCTCTTTGAGGCACAAGGGCTCCAGTGGGTTATACCCCCTGATAGCGTCGGTGCTGTCACCATTGGGGACAGGTATCGGTTACAGCTGTCTGAGGTTTACTTGGTGGATTGTCGCCTTTCTGGTTGGTGGCACTCATTCATTGTGACAACAAAGCATGATACCACTGGGATCTTTTGTGATGTTTGCGCCTTAGGCCTCATGAGGCCTCATGGGGCCTCATGGAGTACTGATGTAATCGCTCTTGGTGCTGCTGCTTTGCTTATAGCTCAACATCCATCTGCTGATGCCTCATGAGAGCGGGATGGCGAAAGCAGCACGGGCTGGTTGACCCATTTGCCTTGGGCTGCCTTTGGCAGCCTTGGGCTCAAAATGTCCTAAAGTACCAATACGCATGGGCTTGGTGTTCAGTTTATGGGTATTTTGCGGCATAATAGGAAATTGAGCTTCAGTACCGGATTGTTCTTGGCTCGGGGCATGGCTTGTTCTCAGCCCTGTTGATGTTTTTTTGGCTGGCGGTGTTTGCCAGTGTTTGTGGTGCTGTTCTGTTCCTGTCTTAATGTGTGCCCTGTGACGCGTTAGAGGGAGCGTGAGCTCAAGTGGGAGTGGCTTTGGCCACTTAATGTCCCCCAAGGAAAATTCCTGTGGGGTTCTTTTGGGATTTCTTTTGGCGTGCTCGTCAGGAGTGATGGTAACGCTTGCACAGCTGTGGCCCGTGAGGGCAGATCTGCTCTCTGTTGCCTGTTAATTATTCAGGGGCGGATCGTGGGAGGCTGTGCGCTTTTGAGCATAGGGAGCGCTCGTCCGCAGTCATTTGTTTTTGGGACTGCATGGAGGGCGAAGATGCACGACAGGTCGCTCCAAATTTCTTTATTGCTCTTAGCCAAAGGGCTCTTAGCCAGAAAACTTCTAGCTGTAGGTTGTCGTTAAGTCACAACAAAGTGTTGTTTGTTGGGCCGCTTGGCTTTTGTCTTAGGTTTGTACACCAAAAGAGCAGCAATTTGGGGAATATACGTCTAGACCAAGGGTTTGTTCGGTCTTGAGTGGGATCTGTCAAGATGTGTGCGGCAGAGCTTCTTCTCGTTTTGCGTCGAGTAGAGATTGAGCTTGCTGGGTTTTGAGGTGTAATTTTTTTATGGTGGATTTAGAGCGTGAAGATCCAATGCTAAAGGCTCCTGTTCAAGACAATGAGCCTGAGCATGATCAAGATCTTAATGCAGAGGAAGATGGTCGCGAGAACCGTGCACGTAAAAGCAACAATACGGCTGTAGCCTACTCTCATGGTGGCGATCAGAGTCTTTTGCTGCAAGGCGATGATGATGAGTACTACGACGATGAAGACGACGAGTACTATGACGACGAATACGATGAAGAGTACGACGATGCAGACGCTGATGGCTACACCGATGATGAGTACTCTGATGATGCTGAGGACTCTGGTGAGTACTCTGCTGATGAGCAACAAGACACTGAAGCCGCACCTGCCAACAAAGTAGTGCAGCAGCCTTGGGCTCAAGCCATTGGTGCTCCAATTGTGTCTGACTCTGAACCAGATAGTGACGTAGCTGCCGAAGATGCTGACGCTGCTGACGCTGCGGATGCAGCTGCAGATTCAGCAGCAGCGGCTGTAGATGGGGCTCTATCTAGCGCTAAGAACGCTATCGTGGATAGCGATGAGGCTGATGACTCAGAAGTTGAGTCCAAGAATACTGGTGCTGCGCTTGCTGAGGGCAGTGATGATAGCGAAGAGAGCTCTGTTACCTTTGCTGACTTGGACTTAAGTGCCCCAGTACTTGCTGCTGTGCAGCATGAGGGCTTTGAGCAGCCTACTCCAATCCAAATGCGCGCTATCCCTACGATTTTGTCGGGTCGCGATATGATTGGCCAAGCCCAAACCGGTACCGGTAAGACTGCCGCCTTTGCTCTGCCTATTCTTTCGCGTCTGCCAAAGACTCAGCGTCAGATCTTTGCTGTAGTCTTAGAGCCAACCCGTGAGCTGGCTTTGCAAGTGGCAGAATCGTTCTCTCGTTTTGCGCACTATATCGACAACTTCCGTGTGGCTCCAATTTACGGTGGCGCTTCTTATGAGAACCAGATCCGTAGCCTGCGTCATGGAGCTCAAGTCGTAGTAGCCACCCCTGGACGTCTGATTGATCTGATCGAAAAAGGCCGCATGGACTTTTCTGAAGTGAAGTATGTGGTGATCGATGAGGCCGATGAGATGTTGCGCATGGGCTTTATCGATGATGTGGATTGGATTTTAGACAAGATCCCAGAGCCTCGTCAGACGGCTTTATTCTCGGCTACCATGCCAACCCCAATCCGCCGTATTGCCCATCAGCACTTAGTCAATCCATTAGAAGTGCGGATCCAGTCTCACACCACCACAGCCACCACCGTGCGTCAGCGCTATTGGGTGGTGTCGGGAGTACACAAGATCGACGCTATGACCCGTATGCTCGAGGTAGAGCCATACGATGCAGTGTTAGTCTTTGTGCGCACTAAGACTGATGCTGAGGATGTGGCAAATAAGCTGGCAGGTCGTGGTTTAGCTTGTGCTGCTTTACATGGCGATATCCCACAGCGTCAGCGTGAAAAGATCATTGAGCGCTTAAAGAACGGCTCTCTGGATATCATCATTGCCACCGACGTGGCCGCTCGTGGTCTTGATGTGGATCGTATTACCCACGTCTTTAACTACGATATCCCATACGATGCAGAGTCTTACGTGCACCGTATCGGTCGTACTGGCCGTGCCGGTCGTACTGGTGAGGCCATTCTCTTTGTGTCGCCACGTGAGCGTCGTGCTCTGCGTCAAATTGAGCGCGTTACCCGTCAACATATTGAGCCAATGCGCATGCCAACCATTGCTGACGTCAACAAGCGCCGCTTAGAGAACTTCCGTAATCAGATTATTGAGACCATTGATGCTGGTGGTTTAGGCGAGTACTTGGAGGTTGTGTCTGACATCCTGTCCGATGACAGCATTGAGCCAGAGTTATTAGCCGCTGCTTTAGCTAAGATGGCACAGCGTGACGGTTCGTTGCTCTTAGAAGAGTCAGTCCCAGAGCCTAAGATGCGCTCCTTTGATGAGCGTGGGGATCGTCCTGAGCGTCGCCATGGTGGCCCTTCGGCCGAGCCTGTGCCACTGCGCTCTTTCCCAGACATCAAGATGGTGCGTTATCGCTTAGCTGTTGGTCGCCGCGATTCGGTCAAGCCAGGTCAGATTGTGGGTGCTATCGCTAACGAGGCCAATATTGAAAGCAAGTATATTGGCGAGATCTCGATTTACGATAGCTTCTCGACCGTGGACTTACCTGAGGGTATGCCTCACGAGACCATGAACGTGTTGGCTCGTGCCCGTGTATGTGGTCGTGCCTTAGAGCTGCGTGAGTACACTCAAGATCCACCACCACGTCGTCCACGTGCTGAGCGTCCAGAGCGTGGTGAGCGTCCAGAACGCCCAGAGCGTCCGGAGCGTGAGCGCGCAGGTCGTCCAGAGCGCCGTCGTGGTGATGAGCGCGGCCCACGTTCATATCGTGGCCGTGGATTTGAGGGACGTGGCGGTGAAGATGATCTCTTCTCTTACATGGACGATGGAGAGTATCGTCATGAAAAGGGTGATGTAAACGGCAATAGCATCAACTATCAGCCACGCCACAAGTCCGCAGATGAGTACGCTGTGGGTGTAGGCTATGGCTATGATATGGGCTTTGGTGGTGGTATGGGCAATGGCCCTAAGAGCTCTAAGCCGCCAAAGCCACGTCGCCGCCCAAGCTTTGATTTAAGCCGTCATGAGCGCAGCATGCGTGCCCCAAGTGGTTCACGCCGTCCACGTGCTCCACGTTTCCGTTAGAGCTTAGTTTTGACAGTGCAGGTGTTGCGCCTGCGATAGAAAAAGGGGAGCGTTATTGCTCCCCTTTTTCGTGACTGCCGCTGCTGGGCGGGTAGCTCAGCTGCGGCTGTGGCTGGGCGGAGCTCTGCTCATCTGAGCTGAGCTTAGGGCTAACTGATCTTTGGTGGTTTGCTTACAAAGAACAGCAAGATGGTACCCACCACGGCAATGCCCAAACCGACCTCGTAGATGAGCAGGTAAGTACCTCCAGCGGCTAAGGAGATCATGGCACCACCTGCGATCTGGCCTGCGGTCGAAGAGTTAATGAAGAGCGAAGTGGATTGCCCAGGAATGGTAGGCAGTAGCTCTTGGAAAAACACCATGCCCATGGTGCCGACAAAGGCAATAAAGGTGGCAGAGAAGAGCTGAATGCACATGATTAGCTCAAAACTGCGTACAAAGTAAAACAGGATTAAGAAAATACACAGCGCGGCTGAACCTAAGATCACCACTGCTTTTAAACCGATGTACTTAGCCAGACGCGCGGCCACAAACATCAGTGGGATCTCTAAGAAAGCAGCTAAGCCCATGATATAGCTTGGCAGCTCCTTGGCCATGTGTAGCTCTTGGGTTAAGAAGAGTGGCATGGTTGTGATGTACGAGGAGAATGCGGTTGAGATCATGGCATTGGCCACACACAACAACATCACAGAGCGATTAGTCCACCACTTAATGCGTGCTTCTTCTGCCGTCTTTTTTCTTTCCATTACATTAGGCAGAAAGAAGAAGCTGGTGAGACCAACCAAGATGAACATGGTAGCCGAGGTGATGAAGAGTGTGTTAAAGCTAGCACCAAAGGCAATGCCGAAAGCCAATGGTGGGCCCACTACCCATGAGAGCGAGGTCATGGCACGCATGACGGTAGTGAACATGATGGCACCATTGAGATGCTTTTCTGCGTACTCACGAGCCGAAGCAAAGATCTGCGGAAAGGACACTGGATAAGAGGACAAGCAGATCAGACCAATAGTGCACAGCACTAAAAAGCTCGGGCGTAAGATCAGAATAATGGAGCTGGCGATACCAAAGAGGGCCGATATGCAGATAATGGTCGGTCGCTGCAAGCCCATGTCGGAAAAACGCGCTACAGTCTGCACCACTAAGATGGTGCCGATTGGCAGCAGGATAAATAAGATCGAGATATAGATAGGGGATAGCCCCAGCTCAGTGTTAAAGAAGTAAGAGAGCACTGGGTTAAAAAGCGAGCCTGAGGCCGCAATGAGCAGGCTCATCGAGATATATACAAAGACTGAGCCTTTCTTATTAGCTCCAAAAGTTTGCATGACATTCTCCGCCTAAAAGCGAGGTATATGCCTCACATTGTGCCGTTCTCAGCTGTTCTCTAACTGCAATTTCGACACTTTGCTCTGACTGCGGTGCAGCTTACCCTGCTGCCAGCAGGGCCGCTTGGCCAGCTGGGCCAGCAGGCCCAGCAGAGCTGGGCTGGGGCTGTGGTCAGGCCAGTAGGGCCGCTAGGCCAGCAGGGGCTGTGGTCAGGCCAGAGCCTGCTGGTAATAGCAGGCTAGGCCTGATGGGACTTGGTCTTAATTAATTTTTGGTGGCTTGCTGACTAGGAATAAAAGCAAGGAACCTGCAATGGCTACGGCTCCACCGACTACGTAAATGATGAGGTAGGAACCGCCTGAGGCTAAGGAGATCAGTGCACCACCGATGATCTGACCTGCGGTTGATGAATTGATATATAGAGAGGTCGCCTGTCCAGGGATCGAAGGAAGCAGCTCTTGGAAAAACACCATGCCCATGCTGGCTACAAATGCAATGAAGAGAGCTGAGAAGAACTGTATGAATAGCATATGCTCAAAAGTCTTTGCATGATAGAGCAGCACCAAGAAAATGCACAGTGATACAGCACCAATGATCACCACGGCCTTGAGACCAATGCTCTTGGCCAAGCGCGCAGCGAGGAACATGAGTGGGATCTCTAAAAAGGCAGCTAAGCCTAACATATAGCCTGGTAACTCGGTGGCTAATTTGAGCTCTTGGGTCACTAACAGTGGCATGGTAGTGATGTACGAGGAAAAAGCAGTGAAGAGACAGGCAATAGAGATGCACAGCAACATCACCGAGCGATTAGTCCACCACTTAATGTGCGCGTCGGTACTTGCCTTGCTCTTCTCCATCACATTAGGCAGAAAGAAGAAGCTGGTCACACCCACCAAGCAAAACATGACAGCTGTAGTGATGAACAGCATGTTAAAGCTCACACCTAAGGCAATGGCGTAGGCCATAGGAGGGCCGATCACCCATGACAGTGAGGCCAGAGAGCGCAAAAAGGTCGTGAACATAATGGAGCCGTGCACATATTTGACGGCGTATTCACGAGCTGAAGCAAAGATCTGAGGGAACGACACTGGGTATGAAGCAAGGCACAGCAGGCCAATGGTGCACAGCACTAAAAAGCTAGGGCGCATGAGCAGGATAAAGGAGCTGGCGATACCAAAGGTTGAGGCAATGCAGATAATAGCTGGGCGCTGCAAGCCCATGTCAGAAAAACGGGCTACAGTTTGCACCACAATAATGGTGGCGATTGGCAGCATGATGAAAAAGGCCGAAATGTGCAGCGGCGATAATCCTAGCTCTGTATTGAGGTAATACGAAAGCACAGGGTTGAAGAGTGAGCTTGAAGCCGCAATAAGCAAGCACATGGCGATATAGGTGGTGATTGAGCCTTTTTTCTTGGCTCCAAGTGTCTGCATATTTTCCTCAGATGGTGGTCTTTGCTGTTACTCCCTCGACTGCCAAAAGAAACGTTTCATGCATCTGGGAGTTACTGGTCAGAGCTGTGTTGTTTTGTGCAGCGCAATGCTAAAGACAAATGTGAGGGAATGCAAGATCTTCCAAATTTTGTTTCTTGACGCTAGCTGCAAGCCCCAAGAATCAAGGCAATTGCTAAAGGTAGTGTGGCTTTAGGCATTACTTTTGCTCCTTGTATACTAGATATACATTTTTGCTGAGAGCGTGGCCTTTGTGCCGCTCTTAGTTTGAGGATAATTTCCTGCAAGTGTCAGGATAAAGTAGAGCACTTTTTAGGTTAAAAAGAAATGGAGCCGCAAAGCTGTAGGTGAGCTAAAGCCTAGCTGCAACAAATCGAGAGAGTGTGTCTAAGGAGAGCAAATTGACAACAGATGCCAAGGAGTTAGCTCAATTAACTCGAGAGCATGGCCGTAAGTTAGCCAGTGGTGATGTCTTACCTGCAATTGGTTTTGGCACCTATGCTTTACCCGATGGTACTGATGCGGTTAAAGCTGTAGCGCAAGCAGTGCTCTGTGGTTATCGCTCTTTTGATTGCGCTGCTTTTTACGGTAACGAGTCTTTGGTTGGTCGTGGCCTGCGCTTAGGAGCCAGCAAAGCTGAGCTTAAGCGTGAGGATTTCTTTGTCACCTCTAAGGTTTGGCCAACACAGCTTGGCTACCAAAAGACCATGGACGCCTTTTTTAAGAGCTTAAACGATCTCGATGTGGACTATATGGATCTGTACCTGATCCATTGGCCTGCTAATGCTCGTAGCCACGAAAATTGGAATGAGCTTAACCTCTCTACATGGAAAGCCATGGTGCAGCTGTACGAAGAGGGCTATGTGCGCTCGATCGGTGTCTCTAATTTTAAAGAGCATCACTTACGCTCGCTGCTCGATACCCGCGTCCCTCCAATGGTCAATCAGCTTGAGGTGCATCCTGGTTTTTCTCAGCAGTCATTGCGTCAGTTCTGTCGCATGATGGGGATCGTGGTTGAGGGGTGGAGCCCATTTGGCAGAGCACGCATTCTTCAGCATGAGCTCTTGCAGCAACTGGCTCAAAAGTACCAGCGCGCACCAACGCAGATCTGCCTTCGCTTTGCTCTGCAATTAGGGGTAGTGCCTTTACCAAAGGCTACCAATATGAATCACATGCGAGATAACTTGCAGATCTTTGATTTTGAGCTGGAGTCTAGCGATATGGAGCTCTTGCTCTCACTGGATCGCGATCAGATCGGCTTTTCTGGTGAAGACAGCGACCTGTTGACCTTTAGTTAGGCCAAGCTGTTAAGCCAAAATGGGTACGGCTTAGCTGCCTGTTGGCAGGGCTAAACCCTTGAGGTAGTGGCGGGAGTGACAAGCATGCCAGCTGGGGCATGCTTGCTTGAACCAGCTTAAGTCTGCTTAAGCTGGCAGGCGGCTTGGTCTGGCCTAGCTTGGCCTAGCCTAGGCGATGCGCTTGAGGCGGGCCATGTAGAAGCCATCAAAGCCGCTCGATGGGAGAATGGACTTCTCCTCTTCAAGCTCAAATTGATAGCCGTGCTTCTCAAGGAAAGCCTGCACCTGAGCGTGGTTTTCGCTTGGCAGGAAGGAGCAGGTCGAATAGATCACCTTACCACCCACCTTAGCCATGAGACTGTATCGCTCTAAGATGTCGGCTTGAGTCTTCTTCAGCTCGATCATACGAGGCTGTGGGTCTGACCACTTACCATCAGGATTGCGGCGTAACACTCCTAAGCCCGAGCAAGGGGCATCGATCAGCACACGATCGGCGTGCTCATGAAGACGCTTGATCACCTTGGTGGAATCAATGAGACGGGTGTCGATGTTAAAGGCACCGGCACGCTTGGCGCGCTTCTTTAAGTCCTCTAACTTCCAGCCCTCGATATCCAGCGCAATCAGAGTACCCTTACCTTCCATTAAAGCTGCAAGGTGTAAGGTTTTACCACCGGAGCCTGCGCAGGCATCAATGACGCGCATGCCAGGGGCGGCCTCAACAAAAGGAGCGATCTCCTGAGAGCCCGCATCTTGTTGCTCAAACAAGCCATTCTTAAAGGCCACAGTGCGGAATAAGGCGGCATTAGAGGTCACTTCTAAAGCAGTGTTGACGCCCTTGACTGACTTAGTGACCACGCCTTCCTCACTTAAAGCTGAAGCCAGTTCATCGCGGGTGCACTTTAAGGTGTTAACGCGAATGAAGCGTGGAGCAGCCTCACCTAAGGCCTTACGCTCAGCAGGCCAAGCCTCTTTGAGCTCACGCGAGCCCAGCTCTTCCAGCCAATATGGGCAACCCTCACGGAATAAGGTGTGCTCTAAAGCGGCAGTAACTTTTTTGTCGAGGCCGGAGCGCTCCATACCATCAGGATCCATCTCTGGCCATGGCCAGCGCTCTACAGTGTAGTAGGCAAGGATCAGGCGATTGATGTGACGCTCAAAGTCCGAAGGACGCTTTAAGTTGGCGATCTCTGCAAAGAGCGAGAGACGGCGGAACATGGCGTTGATGTGACGGATGACAAAGCCTTGCTCGACAGCTGGGATCTTGACCTTAGCAAACCAGTAGGCATAGGCCTTATCAAGCGACTTCTTTTCCACCAAGACGCTGTTTAAGATGCTGCTGACCAAGCGCAGTTGGAAAGTGGTAAAGCCAGGCTTGTGAGGAGCACGCTCCGCAACGATCTCCTTGCGTTTTGGCATACCTGCACGCAGCTTACGAGCACCAGCGCTCTCGCTAAAGTGGCCTTCACGGCGCTGACTAAAGCGCGATTGTGCATTACGATTGCTGGCAGTTGATACTGCTGAATCTGCACGGCCATTGCGTGCACCACGTGAGCTTGAGCTTTTGTGCTCATGCAGGTGCACTGGATCGTGAGCATGGCTGTGACCATGACCATGACCATGATCACCAGAATAGACGGAGCCACCTAAGTTGGCACCTTCAGGGTGATGAGGGTTAAAAACGCGGCCGCTCTTGTTGTTGTTTTGGTGAGGGCCAGAGAAATTACTAGCACGATTCTTAGCGCTAAAAGAGGAGCGCTTTAGGCGGTTAGAGGTCTTGGCATCAAAAGGCATGAAATGTTTCGGCGCTCCAACCTCTAGTCTCATTGATGAGGACTCTCATTGTTGATGAGGACGCGCCGCCTCCTAAGAAAGAAAAACTCAAGCAAACCGCCATTATATCACGTATAGCGGCTTTTTATCGCGACGCGTCGCGACGCGTCGCGTCATGACAGGACTGTCTGCCTGTCTGCTGACAGGCTTACCAGTCAGCCTGCATAACAGGCTTACCAGCAGGGCGGGCTGGCCTGCATGGCTCTCAGCCGCCACAAGGCGGCCTAAGTGCCAGTGAGGCAGCTGACAGCAGGCTGTCTCAGTCTGTTGCATTGGATTGGGGCGAGCTAACTGCCTCGTCCTCTCAATTCGTGACTCATTACCCATTTTTGGGCAGAAGTGAAAAAAGATCACAAACTTTGCTGCAAAAATCACAGTACTGAGCCGCTAGGCTTTCTATACTTTATATGTTCGTGTAGTCTTAGTCTCTCTTTTTTCATTTCCCCTAAGTTGTGCACCTAATACCACAACAGTTTATGCTTGGCAGTGCGTTGCAGGCGTTGCGCTGTAAGCGTTGCGTTGCAAGCGTTGCTCTGCTGGGGTATAGCTACCCATGGGCAGAGTCAGCTAGGGGTGTTTGTCTCTAATTTAGAGGTGGGTCTGCGGCTAAATTCCTTTTCTGTTTGTCTGGGCATTTGTCTGCCCGAGTTCACTTACCATATCGTATTGTTCTGAATGACTTGGAGCGCGGGAGCAAGGAGAAAACGCCATGTCAGATGGTGAGCGTCAACGTCAAGATGCAGTGACCGATGAAATAGTCCAATATATGCGGGGCATGATCAGCTCTGGTCAATGGCCAGTGGGCTCTAAGATCCCTTCTGAAAATCAACTGCGCTCTACTCTCAATGTCTCGCGTACCTCATTGCGCAGTGCCATTATGCAGCTTGCTGCCTTAAATATCTTAAAGGCCAAGCAAGGCATTGGTACTTTCGTTATTGCCCCCATGCACGATGAAGCGATCTTTGAAGAGGCTGGTAAGAACATGGCAGCCAAAAAAGAGATCGTGCAATTGCTCGAGTTCCTCAAGATCGTGGCCCCAACTGCGATCTATGTGGAAATGCGTAAGTTTAATAAGTGCTTTAAGGGCTTAGAGCGTCAGCTGCATGCTGATCTTGAGGCTCAGCGTCAATTGGCCTACCAAGATCAAGCTCAGTTCATGAAAGCCTGCTTTAATTTCCACACCTTGATCTTCAGTGCCATCATGAACGAGTTCGTTAAGGACTCGGTACTGGAGGCCATTAAGCGCCTGCAAAGTGCTTTGGCTGCTTTGCAACCAACCATGTCCTCGCAAGTGATCTTGACGCTACATCGCACCCTGATTCAGGCCATTGAAAAAGAAGACGCCAAGCTGGCTCGTCGTGTGCTCAAAAAGCTTTACACCTACCTGACTTCGCATGATTATCTGCGCAATTTAGGCTATCGCGCTGTGACGAAAAAAAGCGAGGCTACTGCACCGGTGGAAGCCAATGCTAATACTGCTGGAGCTGTGGGCGCAACCAGCCCTGTGTCGGATTCTGCAGCAGTCGCTGCTCCTAAAGCTGTTGCCAATGGCATTGAGCGCTAGCATGTTGGCAGGCAGCGTCCTAGTGGACGCGGGCTGGGCTAGCGGACGGCGGCGGTGGCTGAGCCAGCGTGGCAGGGTCAGCGAAGCTGGAGGGCCAGCTGTAAGCTGGGCGGGGCCAGCGGTGAGCTGGGTGCTGCTTTAGCAGCATGACACCGCTGGGGCTAAGGTTTTAGGTTGGGTGGTGAGAAGAGCTTACTTGTGGCGCTCGTCAGAGAGATAGCAGCCTAAGATCTTAAGGTTGGTGGTGTGCTCTTTGAGTTTTTCCACGATATTCTGCATCACTGGTGTATTGAGGTTGGCCTCAACATCAGCAAAGAAGATCTCCTCCCAAGTGTCACGGGATTTGACCTCTGATGGGCGAGAGTATAGCTTCACTAAGTTGATATTGTTCTTAGTGAACTCGTTGAGCACGCTGACCAGCGAGCCTGGGGTGTACTTTTTGGTGCTAAAGAGCAACGAGGTCTTAGCGTTCATGGTGGTTGGCACCATGATTGGGGTCTTACTTAAGATAATGAAGCGGGTGTAGTTGTTCTTGTTATTGGCAATATCGCTGACAAGTGGATGCAGGCCGTAGTAACGTGCAGCGTGCATGGAGCCTAAAGCGATAGCATGTGGATCGTTGAGCTCTTTGACCTTGGCCATAGCCTCAGAGGAAGCGTTGGTGTAGATGATTTTGGCGTGGGAAAGGTGCTCTTTAATGAATTTGGAGCATTGAGCCACTGGCTGTGGGTGGGAATAGATAGTAGTGATCTCTTGCCAGTTGAGTTGCTCTTGATCAGCGTTACGGGCCTCTTGGGTAGAGAGGATGGAGTGGTCGATAGGGTAAAAGATCTCGCCTACGATTGAGGCATCCATGTTCTGCATGGTGTCTACAGAATCATTGATAGAGCCCGAGTTTGAGTTCTCAATAGGCAGGACGCCATACTCACATTTGCCTGTTTCTACTTGCTCGACGATCTCACTAAAGGAGTTGCAGGAGCACTCAGTGAGACGATTTTCGTAGTGGTCAAAATAGCGATGGGTAGCAAGGTGGGAATAGGTGCCCTTGGTGCCTAAATAGGCCACAGAGGTCGAGCGGTAAAAGTCCTTATTGTTAACTTCAGAGACGATATAGCTTTGCTCAAAGGACACGGTGTGGGCCATGATTTTCTCATAGATCTCTCGCACCATTTGTGGCGAGATCCCTGCGGTCACGGCTTTGTTCATGAGGGTGGAGATCTTTTGGCTTTCACGCTGCTTGTCCACAATTCCCTGATCATGGGCGAGCTTGTAGATGGCCACATCACGAGCAACTTCCTGACGTTGCTGTAAAAGTTCAATGATCTGGCTATCAATGCTATCAATGGCGTCGCGACAAGCAAGTAAATCGCGCATAAGGCATTCCTCTGAACAAACATGGAAAAGAAAAGGCGAGAGCATGTGCTGCTCTCGCCTGATCTTAGATAATTTTGCACAGAATGCAAAGCTACGCACCACTTAGTGCTAACAGCGCATCAGCGCTGTAAGCGCCACAGGCGCTGCCATGCGCCGCAGGCGCTGGGGCTTGTGCTGTAGCGTCTTATTCGCGCTTGCTTAAGAGATTGAGGATCTCGATGTACAGCCAGCAAATGGTGACTAATAAAGAGAAGGCGCAGTAGTACTCGAAGTACTTTGGCAGACCTTCGTTGACCGATTGCTCCATCATGTCAAAGTCCATCACTAAGTTTAAGGCAGCGATGGTGCAGACAATTAAGGATACGGCGATCGAGAGAGCTCCAGTGCGAGGCAGCAGTGGGAAGTCAAAGAGGCTGCCGACCATGTTGAGCAGGTATAAAACAGCTACACCTAAGGTGGCACCCATCACCACGCTACGGAAACGAGCGGTTGGCACGATCAGCTTGAACTTCCACAGGGCTAACATGGCTAACACCACCACAAAGGTTGACATCACAGCGGTGGAAACAATGCCTGGATAACGCAGTTCAAAGGTGGCAGAAAGACAGCCTAAAGCTGCACCTTCTAATACAGCATAAGCTGGAGCTGTAAAAGGTGACACATTTGGCTTAAAGATGGTGATCATGGCCACCACTACAGCGCCGATCAATGAGCCATACAGCAAGAAGGATGGCATGCTTTGGTTCTCGTAGATGTAACCAAAGCTGTACATCATGCTGAAATAGCCCACCACAAAGGTTAGGGCAACTAATAAGATAGATTTGGTGGTAGCACCTGAGATGGTGGCGACTTGACCTAAGCCACCGAAGTTAAATTCTCCCTCAGCAGCACGGTTGAGCACACCCATGGCTGGATTAGATAAAGCCATTTTTGCTCCTCTAAAAAATACATGTCCGCAGCGATCAAAAATACGCGGATACAAAAGAAATTCTAACAAAAATGCGTGGCACCACACCAACATCTTAGGGGCTAAATGTGACCTTAATCTGATAGGATTTCGCGATTTTGCGGCTTCGCGCTTTCGTGCTTGTGCCAGACATTGACACCGCCTACTTAAGAGTCTCGGTACAGCCCAGAAGCAGAATTTCATCTTATCCAACCAGCATACACCCTCAGTCTTAGCTCAGAGATAGCTTGCTCTTTGCTCTGCTGGGGAGGCCAGTACTTAAGCCAATGCTGTGGCCTTGTTAACGAGATCAGCTATGGCTTGGCAGCTTTCAAAGCAGTCCATATCTAGCATATCTTCGTCGATGTGGCAGTTATATTGCTCTTCGATGGCCCCAATAAGCAACATGATGTCAATGCTGCTGAGTATGCCATCACTCATCAGGGCTTGGTTATCGATGTCTATATCGGCGTGTCCGATCTGCTGTAGAAGGGCTAAGGCATCATTGGCAGTGATCATGGTGTTTTCTCCTCAAATTAAGTTATAAGAAATACCGAGGTTAAGCTTGCTTGCTAAAAGCTAAAGAAGCAGGTGGTTGGGGCTTGGCATTGATGGCATTAATGCTTGCCACTATGCACCAGTGTTTTGAGCTTAGCCTTAAGTGCCAAGCGATCGATCTTGCCGTTAACGTTGAGCTTGAATTGCTCTTCGCGCACGATCTGGGTTGGGATCATATAGCTCGGTAATTTGTCACGCAGATAGGATCTCAGATCTAAATCGTGGTCAGCGGTATAGAACAGGCCAATTTGTTGGTCAAAGACACAGGCACAGCCCTTAACTTCACTGTGACCACTAACTATGGCTTCGATTTCCCCGAGCTCGATACGATGTCCTTGGAATTTGATCTGGCTATCGGCACGGCCATAGCACACTAACTCACCGTGCTCGTTGTAAGCCACGATGTCGCCGGTGTTGTAGAGGCGATCAAGATAGTTGTGGTGCAGTGGATTTTGAATGAAAACGGCATCGGTCTTGGCTTGATTGGCGTAATAGCCTAGGGACAATGAGGATCCGCGCACAAAGAGCAAGCCTTTTTCACCGACCTGATCGGGAGTAATCAGACGGTATTGTGGAGCTGCATCTTTAGCGGGGGACTCTTCTGGGGCAAAAACCAGCAGCTGAGTGTTGGCACAGGCAAAACCGATAGGCAGGATCTCATCGTCCTTAAACTCACGATTGACATGGTAGCAAGCACAAATATCTGTGATTTCTGTTGGGCCGAAGAGATTGCTGAAAGTGCATTGTGGCAAGTATTTGCGCCAAACATTGAGCTGTTTGTTAGGCATAGGTTCAGCACTAAAGAGGATCTGCTTGAGATCATGTAGCTGGTCAGCAAAGTGCTCTACGGCACTGGAATTGACAAAGAAGCACAGCACAGATGGCACCCAGAAGATGGTGGTTACGTGATGATCATTCATGTATTTGAGCACCTTGGCTGGGAAAGCAAACCACATCGAATTGATGAGGTGCAGGGTGGAGCCTGCCTTAAAGGTGGAGTAAATGTCGGTAATAGAGTTGTCGAAGTAGAGCGGTGATTGATTGAGGAACACTGTTTCTTCAGAAAAGCCAAATTCAGAGCTGACCCACTCGATGTAGTCGATGACACTCTTATGGCAGATGGTGACACCCTTTGGCTCACCAGTACTGCCGCTAGTAAAGAGCACGTAGAGCAGATCGGTATCGATATGAGTACAACGGCGCTGCGCTAAGGCTGATTCATCGATAGGTAGCGATGGAATAGCCTCAACTTGAAGAAACGGAATAAGTTCTTGCTTTGCGTCGTTTTGTAGGTGTGCTTGGAGCTCAGGTAAGAGCTTGTACTCCTGACGGGTAATGATGAGCTTTGGTGCGAAGACGCTAATGACCTTAAGCAAGCGCTCCAGTGGGGCACTTTCGTCAAAAATGGTGTAGAAGTTATTGCTCTTAGTAACACCGGCAAAGCAGCCTATAGCCTCCATGTTTTTTGGCAGGATCAGGAGGATTGGTTGACGCTCTAAGCCTTGAGCGATCAAATGGCTGCCTAAGCGCTCAGCAAAGTTATTGATCTGGGCGAATGTAGTGGGGCGTTCACCATTGTGATCGACAATGGCGGTTTTATCAGGCCGGTATTGGGCACTGTGTCGCAGGTAGTCGTCAATGTTGTACTGGTAATTGGATGTCATGATGAGCCTTAACTGAACTTAGATGAGGGAAAGCTGGCTGGACGGGGCTGTTATGAATTAACCTTGGGCTTTGTTGGGACATTACTAGTGCCGCTGTTCGTTGTGGAAATGCGCAAAACTTAATTCAAAACAGCCCCTATGGGCTTTAAGCCAAGACTTTGTCGATGAACTTAGCTATAGCGTCACAGCTTTCAAAGCACTCAACATCAATCAGCTCTGCATCGATGATGCAGTTGTATTTGGATTCAATGGCTCCAACGAGATCCATGATGTCGATGCTGTTGAGCTTGCCTTCGCTCATCAGCGATTGATCTGTGATGGTGATGTCGGAGCGTCCGATCTGCTGTAAAAGAGCTAAGGCATCATTGGCAGTGACCATGATGTTTCCTCCTAAAATGAAATTATTACGAAATACCAAGGCTGAGCTCGCTTGCCACAGGCTAAAGCCGAGTTACGCGATCAGTAACGCGCCAGCAGGTGGCGGTATCGACTATGTTGTGGATAAGAGCATTGACATCTGTCTAAGAGAATGCCGCTCTTAACGCCTCGTAACTGCTTTAGCCTGCATGATGCTCATGGAGTGTTCGCGAGCTTTGTGATGTGGGTTTAATCGAAGAGCAAGCACTGCTCATCTTCACGAATTAGTTGGAGTAGAGCTTGTTTACTTGGTTGGCAAGAAAACGTACAGATGTAGCCGCCTCCCACTGGCTGTTCGGAGAAAAGCCCTTGCTGTTTTAAGAAATGGCGCATCTTAATGACGCTCACAATACTGCGGCGATCTAGGTAGCGGACAAAGTAATGGATGCTCGTTTGCTGCTCGTGGCCTTGCGCATCAATCATGGTTCCAGCAAAGGTTTTGTAGTAGCGGTAACTGATTTGCGCCTCTTCTTCGACATGGTGTACAAAGGTGTAGCCTTTGTCTTTTTCGCCGAATAACACGATTTTGCCGTTGCGTCTGTTTAGAAGGTCATAAACGCTATTGACGCCGAAGCAATATGAGGTTTTGGCATTGATGTAGTAATCGGCGTTTGCCCCGCTGACGGCAAAGGAAAAAATTGGATCAATAGTGCGTTGGCATTCTGGTAATTGGCGATAGTACTCGGTGAGAATGCCCACAGTGCTAGGAGTATGGAGCACGTCATAGGTCTGCTCCCGACAGTAGCTGTAGGTGAAGGTTGGCATCAGTAGCGTGCCTTGAGCGCCTATCACTTCACGAAAAGCAGCTATGAGGGTGTCGAGTAGTTGCTTATGAGGAACCAAGATCTTGCCTAAGCGCATGAGGCTAGAATGTACGCAGATATCATCTCCAGCTTTGATGCCCATTTGCTCTAAGGACTGACAGATTGAGGCAAAATCAAAGTCTTGTCCTTGGTAATTGATGAGCGGCTTAGTTGTCACATCCGTTGTCATGCGTGGCTCCTTAATTGTTGTTACCAGCGTTAAGGCATGTGCTGTCACAGCGTGTGCTGTGTCATCGTGAGCTCAAGGCCTATCTAAGACAGGTAGAGCTTATTGGTAGATGAAAAGCGGATAAATATGGGTTGGAGCAAAATTGATTAGCGCAGAGGTAATGGTCGTGCCTGCACCACAGGCCGAGAGGAAAATAGGTTTAGTGGTGCAGTCAGGAATACGTTCTGCTGCCATGCTTAGCGAGACAAGTGGAGAAGCAGCCGATAGGTGCCCCACATCCTCAGCAACAAAAGGGAAAAAGTTATCTCGCTCAGTGTCAAAGCATGACCATGGATCCGGAGTCTGTTCGGTGTTTTGTGGATCTTGGGTATGTTTGAGATGAGAACGTACTGCTTGGTTGAGCATCACATTGAGCTGATCGAAAGTGCCCTTGACGCTTTGGTGTATGACGCTACTTCCCAAATCAGATAGTTTCAGGTTGGTATGCTTTAGCAGCCTTTGCAGGCTGGACAACATTTGTTGTTGAGCATGGCGAGCGGCCTTAAACATCTCAATTTGTTGCTTACTGGTGTTTTGTTGCTCTGGTAGAGGCTTGAAGGTTCGACGGTATTCACTATCGGCAATACGTGGATAGGTGTGGTGCACGAGCTCTGCGCTAGGTTCACGCATGGATAAGATCTTGTTGGTGAAACAATCAAAAGAAGCGCTAAAAGTGGCAAAGTCTAAGGTGAGCGACTGAGAGTGCTCAGCATCTGCTGCTTCTAAAAGTAGAATGCCACCACCGTCACTTAACAGGTGAATCATATCGTTGTAGTTGTAGAGCAGGCTAAAACGAAAGGCATCACCTATGACAATCAGGAGCCGTTGACAAGCGCCGCTGGTGATGAGCGAAGCTCCCGAGAGTAGAGCGTTAAAAAAGCCTGAGCAGGTGCCATACAGATCTAAGCAGACACAGCTTGGCATTAAGCCTAATTTGTGGTGGAAGACAAAGCTATTGCCTGGAGACATGTAGTCTGGGGTTTGCGTGACACTAATTACCCCGTCGATTTCTTGAGAAGATATCTGCTCTTGTTGCAGCAAATCTTGTATTGCAGGCAACATCATGTCGACAAGGGTTGCAGGAGGAGGCAGCTGACGGCAGTACTGATTGCCCAAAGTCTTAAGTGTTTGCTCAATGTGATTAGGATCTACGCCCTCAGCTTTGAGTTGCTCCCTAGCAGGGGCTCTAAATGCTGGCAATACGCCTTGCAGGGCACGGATTTTAAGGCCAGATGTAAAGCTGTGTATCATAACTTTTACCAAATGAAGATCTGAGATGTAAGGTGTTGCAAAGCGCTGTTATGTTTTCTGGTTATGTCCCAGATCCCAGCTCTTTTAGCTTGGTCTTAAGTGCAAAACGATCGATTTTGCCATTGGCAGTGGAGCCAAATTGATCTAAGCGAGTGATGTGGCGAGGGATCATGTAAGAAGGCAGTTTGTCCTTAAGGTAAGCCTTAAGGTCTAAGTCGTGGTCAGCGGTATAGAACAGTCCAATTTGCTTATCAAAGACACAGGCGCAGCCCTTCACTTCACTGTGACCACTAACGATGGCTTCTATCTCGCCCAGCTCAATACGGTGTCCTTGGTATTTGATCTGGCTGTCGGCGCGTCCATAGCACACCAATTCGCCATGCTCGTTGTAAGCCACGATGTCGCCAGTGTTGTAGAGGCGATCAAGGTAGTTGTGATGCAATGGATTTTGGATGAAGACGGCATCAGTCTTGGCTTGATTAGCGTAATAGCCTAAAGACAGGGAGGTGCCGCGTACAAAGAGCAGACCTTTTGCACCGACTTGCTCAGGTGTAATAAATCGATACTGCGTCTTGCCTGATGCTGAATTTTCTTCTGGAGCAAATAACAGCAGTTGGGTGTTGGCACAGGCAAAGCCGATAGGCAGGATCTCATCGTCTGCAAACTCACGCTCAGCGTGGTAGTAAGCACAGACATCCGTGATCTCGGTTGGGCCGTAAAGATTAGTGCAGGTGCACTGTGGCAGGTGTTTACGCCAAACATTGAGCTGCTTGTTTGGCATAGGCTCACCACAGAAAATGATCTGCTTGAGATCTTGTAGCTGCGCAGCAAAGCGCTCTACAGCATTAGTATTGGCAAAGAAGCACAGCACCGACGGTACCCAGAAGATGGTAGTAACATGATGCTCACTCATGTATTTCATGACCTTGGCTGGCATGGCATACCACAGTGAGTCGATGAGGTGCAGGGTAGATCCAGCCTTAAAGGTGGAATAGATGTCAGTAATGGAATTGTCGAAGTAAAACGGTGCTTGGTTGAGGAAAACCGTTTTCTCGGAAAAGCCAAATTCAGAACTGAGCCACTCAGTGTAGTCGATGACACTCTTATGGCAGATAGTTACACCTTTAGGCTCTCCAGTACTGCCGCTGGTAAAGAGCACGTAAAGCAGATCTGTGTCGATATGACTCTCACGTCGTAAGGATAAAAGCTTCTGATCCACAGAGTAGGTTGGGATATCTTCGACGTTGAGTAGTATTGGCAGGGAAGTACCTGTGGTCGAATAGTGCTCGCTAATAGAGGCTAGCAGTGAGCTGTCTTTACGGACAATGATCACCTTGGGATCAAAGGTGTGTAAGGTCTTAACTAGGCGTTCTTGAGGAACATCTTCATCGAAATGCGCGTAAAAGTTGTTGCTCTTGGTGATTCCAGCAAAACATCCTGCGACTTCCATGCTGCGAGGCATCAATACGAGGATCGGTTCACGCTCTAAGCCTAAAGTGATCAGGTGTGAGCCTAAACGCTCGGCAAATTCGTTGAGCTGAGCGAAGGTTGTGGTGCGGGTACCGTTATGATCGACGACTGCAACTTTATTTGGCCACTGTTGAGCGCTGCATCGTAGGTAGTCGTCAATGTTGTATTGGTAATGGACGGTCATGGTAAGCCTTAACTGAGCTCAATGGAGGAAAGCTGTAGCTCAGCATTAGAGGTTTGACGGGCTTATGGAGATAAGAGCTAGCGAGAGGCTAAAGCCATTGTGGCTATAAAGCCAGAAAGGCAGTCCTTGTCAGAACTGCCCGAAAGAATATGTGCATACTACCTATCTACGGTAGGAAACCGTGAGGTCGGTTTCAGACCATTAGCTAATGCTAATTTCGTAGTGCTTACAAACTAAAATCCGCACCAGTACAAGATTGGCGCGGACTAAGTTAAGCAAAAACTTGTTAGAGCACAAAGCTCTTAGCTCTTAATTTTGCGGATTAGGGATTAGCCTAATAAGGACAGAGCCAGCTGTGGACGGGTGTTAGCCTGCATAAGCATAGAAGCAGCAGCCTGCTGGATGATGCTCTGTTGAGACAGGTTAGCGGACTCCTCGGCGAAGTCAGCGTCGCGGATACGGGAGCGAGCGTCAGACTCGTTAGTAGCGATGTTGCTCTGGTTGCGGATGGAGCTCTCTAAGCGGTTCTGGATGGCACCTAAGTCAGCACGTTGGGAGTCAACTTGCTTGATCATTGCGTCCATAGCGGCAATCACAGCACTTGCACCACTTGCTGTTTCAAGCTTTAAATTACCGCCTTCAAAAGCACCTTTAGTCACACCAGCTGCAGAAGCTAATTTGTCAAACTTGAAGTTGGCAACATCAAAGTTGATCTTGTCGCCACTGTTAGCACCAACTTGCAGTACTAACTGACCAACACTGCCTTTGTTGTTGATGTACATGGACTTGGTGCCCTTGTCAGCACCATCGAGAATGGTTTTGCCACCATAAGTGGTTTGCTGAGCGATACGAGTGATTTCGTTCATCAGCGAGGTGGCTTCTTTATCAATAGCAGCGCGGTCATCAGCAGTATTAGTACCGGTGGCAGCCTGAACAGCTAAGGTACGGATCTTCTGCAGCATGCCGGAGATCTCGTCCATTGCGCCTTCAGCGGTTTGGGCAAAAGCGATACCGTCAGAAGCGTTACGATTGCCTTGGTTAAGGCCATTGATTTGAGTGGTGAGACGGTCAGCGATTTGGAGACCAGCAGCATCATCCTTAGCAGAGTTGATGCGCATGCCAGTGGAGAGGCGCTGGTAGGTGGTGGTCAGAGAGTTCTGAAC
>DXEV01000169.1 GCA_019114785.1 Candidatus Anaerobiospirillum pullistercoris
CGCTGGTAGGTGGTGGTCAGAGAGTTCTGAACATTGTTGAGGGCGTTGCGACCGGTTAAAGAGGAGACGTTGGTATTTACATAAATAGCCATGATGCACATTCCTTGAACAAGGATCCCCGTAATCTCCTAGTTTTAGGAGCCTAGCGCGTTGATGAGTGGTAGCTAAGGCAGATGATGCATATCGAGATTAGCGGGTGAATAGAAACAGTCAATAAGAAAAGACTTCATTCACCTTGGTTAACCGCGATCGATTGGCATTTTTTTTTTTTTTCAAGGTTTATGCCAACTTGATATTTATCAGGTTTTTGCAGTGTGTCTAGATACAACAAGTAATAAAAATATACCCATGTTATAATCTATGATAGGTGCAAGAGGATAGAGGGTGACGATATAGAAATAGGCAATATTTGCCTTGATCTGCCAATCTGTGTTTATGATTAAAATGTTGTTTATGCCCGTCTGAATGTGTTTGTTGTTTTCGGCTCTAAATAGGCGCTCATTTAGATGTGCACACAAGGATGTGGCTGCTTCAAGACCTACCATATAGCGACTTCCCGTTTAGAATCTAACACACACACACTGGCGACAAACTCGTTATACGTGCACAAAAGCTCTTATTACAGGGCAGAGTGGCACGTTTGGCTGTATCCAAAACCGTGCAAATTGAGTCTTGGTAATTAATTTTGTGAGCTGTGTTTCTTTTATCTTACATACTAGTTTACAAGTGCTTTAAATTTGCCTTAGGATGGCCTTTGTATAGGGTATACATGGCTCTTGTTTGGTTGTTTTGACCATAAGGTCAACCGAGAGGGGCTGGTGCCACCACAAGCACCTCAGCAAGAGGTTGCGGCTATAGCTGCGATTGGGACTGCAGCGCAGCGCAGTGCAGCGCAGCGCAGTGCAGTGCAGCGCAGTGCCTAGGCACTGCGCAGGTGCAGGTGATGGTACAAAGATTTTTTTCTGTTTTTTGAGGTGATGCAGGGTTTTGTAGTGCTGTCTCAGGCTAAACTTGTTTGTGGATCTGATTTTGGTGTGTGCTCGCGTGTTCGCTTCTTTTGCTTTCTTTAGGCTGACGCGTCGGCTAACACTGCGCACTATTCCTGCTTTTGCTTGTGTTTGCAGCTTTGTGCGGCAAAAAAGGAGTTTTTGAGGATGGCAGCAAAAGGCTTATTACTGGCCGGTGAGCCAATGGGCTTATTAATTGCCCAAAGCGAAGGCCCATTAGATAGCGTGTCGGGCTATTCGCTGGCTGTGGCTGGAGCCGAGTTTAACGTGGCTACTGGTGCCGCTCGCTTAGGTCATTACGTTTCCTACTTAACTAAGCTGGGTGACGATCCTTTCGGTAAGCTGATCACCCGTACCCTGCGCAACAATAAGATTGATGATGCCAACGTGATCTTCACTAAAGAGCGTACCACCGGCTTCATGCTCAAGAGCAAAGTGAGCAAGGGCGATCCTGAGATCTTCTACTTCCGTAAAGGCTCTGCTGCCTCGACCTTAAGCCCAGAGGATGTGGAGCATATCGATTTCTCTAAGTTCAGCCATATCCACCTGACTGGTATCTTCCCTGCCTTAACCGACTCTACCCGTGCTGCCATGATGACTCTGATCAAGAAAGCACGTGAAGCCAACCTCTTTATTTCTTTCGATCCAAATTTACGTCCACAACTGTGGCCATCACAGGAAGTGATGGTTAAGACCTTAAATGAGCTGGCCACTTACGCTGATCTCGTGCTCCCAGGCTGCGGTGAAGGCAAGATCCTGTGCAACAGTGAAGATCCAAAAGTGATCAGCGACTTCTATCAGAAGTTAGGTGCTAAGACCGTCGTTACCAAGTTAGGCCCTAAGGGCGCATTTGTGCGTGACGGCAGCAATGAGTTCACTATCCCAGGCTTTATTATCGATAAGGTCGTGGATACCGTGGGTGCTGGCGATGGTTTTGCTTGTGGTGTGATCACCGGTTTAATGGAAGGTTTAAGCCTTGATAAGGCCGTAGAGCGCGGCTGCGCTATTGGTGCTATTCAGTGCACCTTTGTTGGCGACAACGAGGGTTTACCAACCCCAGAGCTGCTGCAAGCCTTTATCGACAGCCACCAGCGTGTACAGCTGTAAGCTGCAAGCTGCAGGCTATAAGCTGCAAGCTGTAAGTTATAAGCTGTAGGCTGTAACGATTTTTGGTAGTGCTCTTTGCTGTACTACCTCAGATTTCTCCGCCATCCTAAAGTTTGGCTGTAATAGGCAACTCAATCCTCACCACGGATAGAGGTCTTAGTGCTAAGTCCTAAATCTTAGTAGGGATTGGCTCTAAGTAGACTTTAGGGTGCTTTCTGCCAGAGTCGACCATTGAGACAAGGTTGGGCAGAGCGGAAAAACCGAGCCCTTGCCTAGGCTGCTGCCTTTGCGGCTGCCTTTGCGGCTGCCTTTGCGGCTGCTGCATTTGCCTAGGCTGTTGCCTAGAGTAGGGGCTCAATATCCATCCATCGAGGACTAAAAATGTCTAACGTGTTTGACCAAATTAGCGAGTACGGTATTGTCCCTCTCGTAACTCTGGATGACCCTAATGATGCCGTGCCTTTAGCTCGCGCTCTGGTCGCTGGTGGTATTCCTATCGCTGAGGTTACTTTCCGTACCGCAGCCGGTGGCGAAGTCATCAAGCGTATGGCTAAAGAAGTGCCTGATATCATCGTTGGTTCCGGCACTGTGCACGATATTGATCACGCCAAGGAGACCGTGGATAACGGCGGTAAGTTTGTGATCACCCCAGGCTTCAACGCCAAGGTGGTTGAGTGGTGCGTGAACAACAACGTTCCTGTGTGCCCTGGTACTGTGGTTCCTTCTGATATCGAAGAAGCCATGAACTTCGGCTTAAAGCTGGTTAAGTTCTTCCCAGCAGGTGCCTATGGCGGCACTAACACCTTAAAGGCTTTAGCTGGCCCATTCGGTGCCATGAAGTTCGTGCCAACTGGCGGCGTGGGCTTAAACAACTTAACCGAGTACTTAGACCTGCCTAATGTCGCTGCTGTGGGCGGTAGCTTTGTGCCTCCTGCTAAGTTAGTGAAGGCCAAGGATTGGGACGGTATTACTAAGCTGTGCCAAGAGATCATGGCTAAGGTCTATGACTTCAGCGTAGGCCACGTGGGCATTAATGCAGGTACCCCAGAGAATGCAGCTGATGTTACCAACCGTATCACTTCTTTATTCTCGACTGCCACTACTGAGATTGAGATTGCTTACTTCGGTGGCAACTTAGTTGAGGTAATGAAGGTTCCATTCATTGGTACCAATGGCCACATCTGCGTTGATACCCGCGACATCAAGCGTGCCGTGGCTATGTTAAAGCGTAAGGGTGTGCAGATCTTAGAAAAGAACTGCCGTTATGACGACAAGGGCAACCTCATCAATGTCTTCTTAGAGGAAGAGATTGGTGGCTTTGGTTTCCACGTCCGTCAGCGTCCAAAGGCCTAGTTGCCGTTGGTCTAGCTGCCCAAGCTAGCATCTTTTTCCGGTGGCCCAGTGCAGCTGTGCTGCCCCTGCGGCACATTGTAGTTGTGCCGCCCATTTGGCCCCAAGGCTGTCGTGGTCTTGGGGCTTTGCATTTTTCAGGGACTATTCTTTAGCAAGCCAATGTGTTGTATCCTTAGGTAGTCCCGTGAGTTTGTTTTGGCTTGTATTAACTTGGAGGTTGCGATGGCTCAAGTCTTAACGTGGCACGATATCTTAGATCCCTTAAAGTCCCAGCCTTATTTCCAGAATGCCTTAAACTTCTACGATTCTGAGGTTGCTCAAGGCTACCGTTGTTATCCTCCACGCCACGAGATCTTTAATGCCTTTCGTTTGACCTCTTTACAGGACTTAAAGGTCATTATCTTAGGTCAGGATCCTTATCACGAAGAGGGTCAGGCTATGGGCTTGTCATTCTCAGTGCGACCTGGGGTACGGGTGCCACCTTCCTTAGTTAACATCTACAAAGAGCTCTCTACTGATATCCCTGGCTTTGTGCCACCTCCTCATGGTTGTTTAGTTTCGTGGGCTCGTCAGGGCGTATTGCTCTTAAACACCGTGTTGTCGGTACGCGAGGGGCAGGCTAACTCCCATGCTAACCATGGTTGGGAGCAATTTACTAGCGACGTGATCACCCAGATCAATGCCCATACTGAGCATGTGGTCTATATTCTGTGGGGTGCAAAAGCTCGCGATAAGTGTAAAAACGTAGATCGGAGCCGTAATTTAATCCTGACCAGTCCGCACCCAAGCCCATTGTCTGCTAGCCGTGGTTTCTTTGGAAATCATCAGTTTTCACAGGCTAATGCCTATCTAGAGTCCTATGGTAAGACTCCTATTGATTGGCGTTTGCCTATGCAGGTGGATCCTAGCGAGCTCAATTTTTAGCAGCTGTGGCTAGGGGCATAGGACATTAGAGACGAGGAAGGGTGCAGGGTAAAGGCAGGGAGTAAGGAAAAGATAGGGCGCTATCTCTTCCTCCTCTCAGCTTCATCCCCTCACCACTATCTCAGCTTGCCGCTCGCTGCCCTTAGTTCAAGAGGCTAAAGATAGCCTTAACGATGCGCTTCAGGCCCTGACCGTCGTAAACCTTAAGGCAGTTTTGTGTGTACTGGGCTCGGTGTTGATAGAGCTGGGATAAAGCGTACTCTACAGCTTGCGGATCGGACAGTTGCTCCAGCTTAAGGTTCAAACCTAGCTGGTAGTGGTCTACGATTTCGTCGGCTCCTTTTTGATTGTCCGCAATGATTACGCCTACAGTAGGCAGACCTGCAGCAATGCGCTCGCGGAACATACCGCCATAGGCACCCAGAGCAATATCATGGCGCATAAAGAGATCGGCGACATCGGTGCAATGGTGGATCAGAGTAAAGTTTGCTTGCCACTCAGCGGGAATAGCCTGTACTAGGCTTTGTAAAGCCTCATAGTCAGGATTAGCTGCACCTGCAAGCAGTGTAAAAGCGTAGCGCTCATACATATGTGCTGTCACTATGCTCTGCGTTACTTTGAGGCAGGCACTGACGGGATCTGCACCGCCAAAATTGACAAAGACCCGAGGTAAGGACTGACTGTTAGCCTTTGTAGCCTCCGCTGTGGCCACAGGGGATGTGGCCTCTGGGGCGGGCGCTGCAGATGCTTCTGTCTGTGTAGCTGTTTGTACAGGTTCTTGCAGAGCCTGTTGTACCCGCTCGCAGAGGGGTAAATGATGGGCCGCGCACTGGCAGTTGCTCTGGTAGTTAAGCTGACGCTGTTGTGGGTAAAAGCACTCTAAGGTCAGCGAGTATTGGGAGCCTAAGAGCAGCTGACACTCAGGGTTACATAGGGCGCGATATTCTGCCTCATGGGTCTTAAGAGTTTGATCCAGCAGCATATGGCATTGATGTTGCCGGTCAAAGAGATCGTCTACTACAAAGATCTTGCAGCGCGGGTAAAGCTGCTCCTCAAAGCTCTTATCAATCGCATAGTCGTCGATTACCAGCACTTGCGGCAGATACTCGGTGGCTTGAGCTGCTATAGCCTCACCTTGTTGTGTGCAGTCTGGTGCCAGAGGTAGTGCGAGTAGGTGCTTTAAGATGTCTTCTTTGGTCTTAAAGGTAAAGACCTCGTCATAGTCGCTACAGAGAGGGCGCAGCTGTTCTGCAAAAGCATAGACATAGAGCCTAACTGTGGCTTGTTGCTTTAGGTAAGGGATCAAGCTGCGCAGGCGCATGAGGTGGCCAGTACCAATACTGTGATTGGCGCGAAGCACCATAGCAATACAAGGGCGATATCGGCTCTGAGCTTCGGAGTCAGAGGCCACTGTCTTGGCGTTAAGCGATGATGGGGAGGAGGTAGCAGAACTGAGCATAGGATGAGGGCAAGCGGCTGAAAGCGCTGCAAGCGGCTGCAAGCGGCGCTATTGCGCAAAAGAAAGAACAAAGGCCCCGAGTGTGGCTCGGGGCTTGGGGCTAAGTTAGGCTGTTGGCTCACCGGAGCTGACCATGGGGTCATTGGCCACATGGCCAATTGGCCATTAGGTCAATGGGCGCTGTTAGGCCAGCTGCATGGTCTTAATGGCATTGGCCAGCACTAAGGCATATTCCCAGTCTTCTGGTGTGTCGATGTCGATCACCCGATAGCGTGGCATCTCATAGCATCGCAAGGTAAAGTCCTTGATCTGCGGCGTGTTGTAGATGTCTGGGTTTTGGAGCTCAAAGTCAATGAAGCGTGGGCTCTTAAAGTAGAACTGACCTGCATCTTGGTAGGCTTTTGCTAAATCCTGTGAGCGGGCCATTTGATACTGTGGCATGACTGGTATAGGTGTACCATCGGCATCATGGTAGAAACCACGCTGGATTGGAAAAGGGAACTCACAGCACGAGAAGAGGTAGTCGGCCTTATCTTGGGCAAAGCTGTTATAGGCCTTTCTTAAGTGCTCTACTGTAAGTAAAGGAGCAGTAGCGTAGAGAATGCACAGACCATCGTACTTATGACCTAGAGCTTCCATACGCTTAAAAGCATCAGCACCTACAGCGCCAGTACCTGCAAAGTCATTGGCCAGCTCCGCAGAGCGCATAAAAGGCACCTTTGCCCCGCACTTTTGCGCGACATCTGCGATCTCTTGATCATCAGTAGAGACGATCACATCAGCAAACAGGCCACTTTGTAGAGCCGTATCAATAGAGTAGGCGATCAGTGGTTTGCCTAAGAAGTCCTTAATGTTCTTACGTGGAATACGTTTAGAGCCGCCACGTGCAGGGATCACGGCTAAGAGTTGTGGGCTCATTTGTTTGTCTCTCTCAAGCTCTTAAGCTTGCAAGCACAGCTGCACTTCTGAGCCTTATTTAGGTAGTTCTGGCCTTGGGCTTAAGTGCAGCGTCTAAATGCAGAAAACAGTGAACAGCTAAAGCGCACGCTGGACAGCGCTGCAGCGCACGCTGGACAGTGCTGCAACGCACGCTGGGCAGTGCTGCAACACACGCTGGACAGCGCTGCAACGCACGCTGGTGCTGTTATTGGATGGAATCAGCCACCTGATGCAGCTCTTGGGTGCTGAGCTTATCCTCAGGGTTTGGAGCCAAGGCATGCAACTTCTCTAAAGCCGAAGCTAAGATCGCAGCCACCATGCTCTGATCCACACGGTTGATCTTATAGTGCAGCGGAATAGTCAGAGTATGCTCGTAGAAATACTCGGCACCCTCTAAAGGCTCATGATACTTGAGCTTCTGATAGTAAGGCTGCTTGTAGATTGGGATGTAATGGATCTGAGCGCCTACACCCTTACGACGCAGGATCTGATAGATCTCATCACGGTGCTCCACTTGGATCTGATAGAGGTGCCAAGAGCTTTCAAAGCCTTCGGTATCTGGCACCGGTAGAGTCATCAGATTGTGGTCTAAGAGCTCTACATAGTCGCGAGCCAGTTTACGGCGCTTTTGTAAGAAGTCATCAACTTTAGCCATCTGGGATAGGCCTAAAGCGGCTTGGATATCAGACATGCGGTAGTTATAGCCCAGCTCTAATTGCTCATAGTAATAAGCAGGTTTGCTTAAGGCATCAGGGGCTTGCATCTCTAATGGGTCATGGGTAATGCCATGAGCGTGCAGCAGGCGGATTCTATGAGCCAGCTCTTCGTTATCGGTCAGGCAAGCACCACCTTCAGCGGTAGTAATGATCTTCACAGGGTGGAAGGAGAACACCACTACATCAGAAAAGGTAGTTTTACCGATACGCATACCCTCGTAGGTAGCACCCACAGCATGAGAGGCATCTTCGACCAGATAGAAGCCATAACGCTCTTTTAAGTTTTGTAAGAAGCGCAGTTCACATGGACGGCCAGAGAGGTGTACGGCAACCACAGCTTTAGGTAGAGGCTTGTGGTTAGCCTCGGCATCTTTAAGCATGGCGTGGAGCTTATGCACATCAAGGTTGCCGGTGTGCTTATCCACATCGATGAAGCGCACGGTAGCACCACAGTAGCGAGCGCAGTTGGCAGAAGCGACAAAACTAATAGCGCTGACCCACACTTCGTCCTCTGGGCCAACATCCATAGCCATCATGCAGAGATGTAAGGCGGAGGTAGCATTGGAGGTGGCAATGGCGTATTGCGCATCTGTGTAGTTGCACAAGCACTCTTCAAAGTCAGTCACACGCGGGCCGCAGGTCAGGAAGTCGGAGCGTAAGGTGCGCTCTACCGCTTGGATATCGTCTTCATCAATGTATTGAGTGCTGTAAGGGATCATGACTGAGAGCTCCAAAAACTCCACCGCAATAGTGGGGTGAAAAAAGCCAACGGCCGCAGTCCTCTGTTGCAAGATGAGCAAGAGAGCTGCGGCCGTGGTGGGGCGGGCGCTGTGGTACAGCGCGAAGAGCACTGCGCCACATGGCGCTGCGCCTGAGCTAGGGTTTAGACGTGCTTGTTCAGCTCGACTAACTCTTCAACCGTGAGGTAGTGAGGGTTGTTTAAAGAGTTGTACTCGAAGTTGGCAGGTACTGGCTTACCAATTTCATTAAAGCAGGTTTTGGTAAAGTCAGTGTTGCGCGAGGTGAAGTCGATAGCTGGCTTGATAATGAAGAACTTCTCAAACTCAATGGTGTGCAAGAAGTCGTCACGTGGGCACATAACTTCGTGGATCTTCTCACCTGGACGAATGCCGATCACTTTTTGCTTTAAGTTTGGAGCTAAGGCAGTTGCCAGATCGGTGATCTTGATGGAAGGGATCTTTGGCACAAAGGTCTCACCACCGTGCATACGGACTAAGTTTTCCAGCACGAAGTTCACGCCCTGCTCTAAGGTGATCCAGAAACGGGTCATAGCAGGATCAGTGATTGGTAACTCTGTAGCGCCATTGGCAATCAGGTTACGGAAGAAAGGAACCACCGAACCACGGGAGCCAGCTACGTTACCATAGCGCACCACGGAGAAGCGTAAGTCGCGCTCACCGGTTAAGTTGTTTGCAGCCACAAAGAGCTTATCCGAGCACAGCTTGGTGGCACCGTAGAGGTTGATAGGGTTGGCAGCCTTGTCAGTGGACAGAGCAATTACTTTCTGGACATTGGAGTGTAAAGCAGCCTCAATGACATTCTCAGCGCCATTGATGTTGGTCTTGATGCACTCCATTGGGTTGTATTCAGCGGCTGGTACTTGCTTGATAGCAGCAGCGTGGACAATGATATCAACGCCACGGAGAGCTAAATACAAGCGCTCTTTATCACGCACATCACCGATGAAGAAGCGCAGACGTTTCTCATTGCGATACATCTGCTGCATCTCAAATTGCTTGAGCTCATCACGGGAGTAGATGATTACTTTTTTAACAGGGTAGTTGTCGAGGACGGTCTTGGTGAATTTCTTACCAAAAGAGCCTGTACCACCAGTGATGAGAATGGTCTTATCTTTAAGATATTCGGCAATGCTCGATTTGATATCTAACATGAGTGCTCTCAAACGAAAAAGTAGGCTATAGCCTAAGGCTGGTCGCCTCTAGCTCTAAAGCCTAAGGTCAGGCATCCCTGACTAAGCCCAAACAGTAAGTACGAGCTTTAATAGCTCTCCTTAAGAGACGTATGGGCAGAGGGAAAGATGAAGATCTGACCACCAAAATTGGCGAAACAAGAGTCCAGCTTGATTGTGGGTGGCGCAGACGCACAAGAGCAAACGGAGGCTCTTTGCCCTGAAAACAAAAACAAAGCCAACGCAAAAGAGGCGTCAGCAGCAAGACAACGTCTAATTTTTTCTTCGTGGTGCAAGATCTAGCCCACATTATACTTTGTGCAGGGTGTGGGCATTGAGGAAGCAGGTCTCAGCGTTTGTTTGATTGGCTGCAGTTGTTAAAGCAGTCTAGCAAAAGCCGCTGTAATCGCGGCCTGAAAAGCAGCCAGAGAACGACAGAGCCTGAGCTGCTATTGGGCTTGCCCTGTAGCTGAAAGACCATACTTCTTCATCTTTTCGATCAAGGTAGTACGGCGTAAACCTAAGGTTTCAGCAGCTTTAGCCACCACGCCACTGGTTTGCTCAAGGGCCTGTTTGATCATGGAGATCTCAATTTCCGTGATCATGTCTTTTAAGTTGACGCCATCAGGGGAGAGTCGAGGCAAAAAAGCTTGGGCCATTTCTTCCTCATTTTGGATGACAGGAAGATCTGTGTCTTTTTTGCTTTTATTCTTGGTGCTGCCCTGTGCAGCTGTAGCTGCAGCAACGGCGCTTGCCTCTACTTCGCTTGCTTCTACTGCATTTGCGGTGTTGGCAGTGCTGTCTGCATTAGCAGCAGGTGCAGCAGCAGGTGCAGCAGAAGTTGCGTCTGCTGGGGCAACAGGGGCAGCCGGAGCCGGTGCAGCATTAGCAGCGCTAACTGGAACCGTAGGCACCACAGGAATCACAGGCGCAGCCGGATTGGTTGGGGCTGCAGTTGCAGCTGGCGCGGCAGGCGCGGTAGCAGAAGCTGAAGCTGCGGATGCAGCTGGCACCGTTGGAGCAGCAGGGGCAACTGGAGCTGTGGACACTGGTGGCACCACTGCACCTATAGGTTCATCCAAATTGATGTTGAGATCGTCGATGTTGGCCGAGAAGTCATCAGTGGAGGCAAAGGCCTCTAAGAGGGCTTCACGCTCTGCCATTGGATCTGTGTCGACTGGAATGCCGCGATACTTCGCTGGTAGGTCGCTGGCATCTACCACCTCGTTAGGATGCAAAATCAGTAAGCGCTCGATGAGATTAGAGAGCTCACGGACATTACCTTTCCACTCATTTTGCATCAGGGTCTGCATGGCACGCTGGGTAAAGCGGATAGTAATGTTTTGCTCTTTGCCATGACGATTGACCAACTCTTGGACAAGAATAGGCAGATCATCGATACGCTCACGCAGAGGTGGCGTCTCAATTGGAAACACGTTAAGACGGTAGTACAGGTCTTCACGGAACTTGTTTTCAGCTACCATCTTCTCGAGGTTTTGGTGGGTGGCGGCGATCACGCGCACATTGGCATTGATGACCTTATTTGAGCCCACACGGTTAAACTTGCGCTCTTGCAGCACACGCAGCAGCTTAACCTGCATTTGGAAAGGCATATCGCCAATCTCATCGAGGAAGAGGGTACCGCCCTCGGCCATTTCAAAACGGCCTTCACGGGTAGCAAAAGCACCGGTAAAAGCACCCTTTTCGTGACCAAAGAGCTCGGACTCTAAGAGCTCACCTGGGATAGCACCGCAGTTGACTGGCACGAAAGGCTTTTTGGAGCGTGACGACAGGTCGTGAATAGCACGGGCAACCACTTCTTTACCCGTACCAGATTCACCTAAGATCAGGACATTTGCATCAGTTGGCGCAACTTGCTCAATTAATCGGCGGACGAGGCAAATAGCGTCACCGCGACCCACTAAGCGCTTAATTAAGGCTCCACGCTTACCGTCGGAGCGGCCAGAGAAGCGGCTCATGGTGCGGAATGACTGGCAATAGTGCAACAGCTGGACTAATTCATCGTAGGTTGGCTCAGAGCTTAAACGGCCAATATAGTTGGCGTCCTCTTTGCCTGAAGGGATGAACTCAGGGTCACAGATAATAAATGCAGTGCGCTGATATTTAGGTAAGAGCTTGGCAATGGTTAACTTGCCTGTGAGCTCGCCTAAAATGCAGGCATCAATTTGCTCGGATGAAGAGTCCAGATAGGACAAACAGTCCTCGACTTCTCCGGTTTGCGTCGCTGCTCCGAGAAAAGAGAAGATTGTCTCAAGAGCTTGACGTTTATCTTGATCATTTTCAATGATCAGAACGTTTCCTGAAAACTGCATAATTCCGCCTTTGTATGGGAACAGATCATTGAACCCTCATTTTTTGCGCATCCACTGTCATACGGTGATTAGCCTGTAGATAGTGATGCACTTCACCCAATTAGTGAGGGGTAAGTCCCTTGATGAAGTGGTGGGGCTTACAAAGCAATGATCTTTAATAATGCCGAGTGCTTTGTCCCTAAGAGGGAGAAGTTACCACGCGACAAACAAAGCAAATATTAAAGTCTCGGCATCAGGTCAGACACGCTATGGGGTCTTGAGGAATCCATGGCGCAGTTAAGACCTAAATAAAGTGGCAACCAAAGCAAAGTAATCAGAGCAGAAAAGCTAAAACGTTAACGCAAGTTTGGTCTGTCCTTAAGGGAAGCAAGACAAAGCTGCTTAACAGAGCAGCATGGCAATGCTACTTACAGCAATGCAGGGAGCTTTAGTCTGACTTAAGTGAAGATGCAGTTGTATAGAGATCAGGCTCTTAGATCAGCTAAGAGGAGAAGGAGGATGGGCCTTGTAGCGATTGTAAGGCAGAGATTTCACGGACAGTTGCGCTCAGTATAGAGTGGGCAAGCTCGGCGACGATCTTGCCTGGGGTAAACATATTCTGAGGTCTTCTGAGCTCTTGGGGATCCAAAGTCTAGCCTAAACACATTAGGCTCGAACTATGGCTTTATGGGCAGATTAGTGCTCATCCTCATTGTCGTGAAATTCTTTGCTGTACAAACAGCTTGTTCAACTAAAACTAACCAAAGCGGCATGAGCCATGCAGTATCAGGCGACATTCTTTTGCATGCTTTTTCATGCTTTTGCACGAATTTGGCTGTTTAGTGTCAAAAGGCCTATATATTACTTAAGTCATAGCTGCTAGTTGTAGCTCAGCTAGTTTGGACTTAAGCTCTACTCTCTCCTGAGTAGCTTGATAGGCAATAACTAAAAGTTCATTTACGGTATCAGGAAGGGCCTACCTACAAGACAAGGATACACAGAGCGTGTTTAAGCTGTAACCAGAACAACCTGTAGCAACTGCTGTAAGGCAGTTGAGAGGATAGGCAGATCTCAGACCTTAATCTAAGGCAAAGCTTAGTTTAAGTCAGTCAGACTGTTACCTAAGACTGCGAGGTGGATTACTCCTTGGGTTTGTAGGGGTTAAGTACAACAGAAACCGTGGTGGACTTAGGGCTATTGCTTAGCATAAAGCGCAATAAATTAGGTGCAATAAGAGCGCGATCGTCTAAACCAGAGATCTTACTTAACGCAGCTAAAGCGGCTCATCATGGAGCCATGCTACACATGATGCCATGTTGCACATGTTGGCGAGCCATAGCCACTAGCGTTTAGTTTCTCAAATTTATCCGATTGCTTGTCATACCAAAGAAGCGACGAGGTGAGCTCGTGCAAGAGTGGGATAGGGGCTGGCTCAACTACTAGACGGAGCTAGACGGTGTTGAGATTCTAGCTGTAGTTAGACAGTATACGTGCTATATCTTCGCGCTTGAGAGAGCACGAGTTATCTATATTCTTTGCCCACATTAATAGATAGATATCATGAGGGCCAAGCTTTGTAGACAGTGCAGGTATACAGCGCATAGAGTGCTGCTATAAATCACATCGTGGGCCATAAGCTCACAGAGCCATAGCTATGGTACGAGCCATACTCGTTGGATTTTAGGCCACTAGTTAATTTATAAAGTCTCTCCAAATAACTATCGCTCTCCTCAGCAGATCTCTTCCGAAAGCGATTGCGTTTTTTCTGCTAGAAAAAGGAAAGATTTCATCCTTGCCAGCACGCAAATTTCGCCAAAACCAAAACGGGCTACGACGCGTGGCTTATTGATATAAGCCTTATGATACGCCTTTTTGCATGGTATTTGGCAAAAAATTGACGCTTATCTAGGCCACAAAAAACGCAAATTTTTTGCTCGTGAGTGGGGAATGTTCCATCTAGTTTGACCAATATGGTTTTTGTGCCATCGTGTTGCAAACGGTGATGTAGTAACGCTTAACAGGATTTGCGTTTTCTTGCTTTGTTGTAACTAGAAATGTGGAACTTTCAATGCAACTTTTAAAAGTTTGTACAATTGCTTGTCATACATGACAGCCAGAGTTTTACGCGTAATTGTGATCGAGATCTGATTTTGCGCAGAAATAGTGCATACTTGGCATGAAGCCAGTTTGTTTTGTGGTTGCAAACGTTTGCGAATGCTTGAGCAAGGGCTAGTGTCAGGGGATTAGGGCAACAATCGCAAAGTGGGGTTGTGGAGCTTGGGGAAGGCTCATAGAGCTCGGGAGAGGGGAGCGCGCCAGCAAATCACTGTTGTGTTTTGTTGAGGCGGTAGAGCCAAGTTTGCTCCATCAACATAAGTTATGTTGTGGCCTGAATAGCTCCTGCTTTTAGAGCGTGCTTATGGTGTTGCTATTTACAGCAAGAAAAAGCAACTGCGGGTGCTCGTTAGCAATACAGCAAAGAGTGAGCTGAAAAATAAGAGCAGCAGAGCAAGATTACGCAAGTTATTGGAGTATTGGCAGGGCATGGCAGGGTATAGCAGGTGCCAAATGCCAGTAGCGAGTAGAGAGTTGGGGGAGGGGAGGATAACTGCGGTGGAGGCTATTTGCGTTGCTTGAGGCGGTGGATGAGGTCTCACCCTCCTAGCGCAAGAGAAGTTGAGTTTCCTTTTGTATAATGTCCCATCAGTCAAGGC
>DXEV01000012.1 GCA_019114785.1 Candidatus Anaerobiospirillum pullistercoris
AGGCAAAGTAGTCGTGCCTGAGCTTATAGACTACCACATTGTGTAGCACGCGGGATTGGAAACACAATCGTCGACATGCATCATAATTCTCATGCCCTGGCTTGATGAATGTCGTCGCTACTCGGTAGTCATCGTCATTAGTATCCGACATTAGCCCTCCCTTTGAGCAAGAGTCTTACTCACTATGAGTAAGCCCACTTTACTACAAATACTAGCAAAAAAAGAGACGTTGCGATCTACATTCAGGGCTCCCGCATTCATCCACCACCTACGCGCTTCGCGCTTAGAGGTGGTGGTATTCTGCGGCAATAATTGATAAAACACGCATCAAGTCGTTGAAAATCGCGAGAAAAGTCAGACTCAAGAGAATACTGAGGCCAAAAGCCGTGAGGTAAAACTGTACCCGTGCGCTTGGTTTATGACCAGCAAGCTTCTCATACAAGCAATACAGTAATTGACCACCATCCAAGACAGGAATTGGAATCAAGTTAAACACTGCTAAGTTGATGGAGATCGTGGCTAAGAACCATAAGAAAGGGATCACGCCCCAACTGGCGGATGCACCAGCGACCTCAGCGATAGCTATCGGGCCACTTAAGTTTTTCACGCTTAAAGCGCCAATAATCATATCTTTAAAGGCATTAAGCAGCACTAAGCTGGTCTCACCAGTCAGCGCTAAAGACTTAATCATGGCATCCACAGGGCCATACTGCACTGTATGCTCAAGTTCAGGGATCGGCTCGACCTTAGCGACCATACCTACCATTAAGCGCTTTTCACTGCTATCTGAGCCCACAGAGATCAACTCCGGAGTCACTGACATCTCCAGCGGAGAGCCTGCACGCAGAATCGATAAAGACACACTCTGCACCGCAACGTTCCCTGCCACTACCATCTCAGGATCATTTACGGCTTTCATGGCAGAGGTCACGTCGTACCAGTCAGAGACAGGATTCCCGTTGACCGCAACGATCTGATCGTCGGCTTGTAAACCAACACGTTGGGCTGGGGAATTATCAAGTACTGCCGAAATGAAGTTAGTCACCCGCCCTACACAAGGCTCAATACCCAGTTGCACGAACACATCGCGATCAGGGGCTACTTCTACGCCGTGCAGACTCAGTTGCAGCTCACGAGTGGCACCGGTACCCAAATCCCCGCGCACTTCCAGAGTAGTGCTCTCGCCCAAGTCGAGCATGAACTTACTGAGCACATCGCTCCAGTTCTCTACTGGGGAGCCATCGACACTTTTAATGAGATCGTATTCTTGCAGCTGAGCTGTGGCGGCAGCGGTATCAGGATAGACATGGCCTACAGCAGGCAAAATTGTACGAATGCCTACCAAATGGCAAATAAAGAAGAGAATGACGGTTAAGAAAAGGTTAGCTAAAGGGCCAGCCGCTACAATTAAGGCACGCTTACCTACACTTTGCGCGGCAAAGCTATCAGGATCCTCGGCGCTACCTGCAGACGAGCTCTCAGTAGAGCTAAAGTTGGCGCTAACGTTAGCGCTAGAGCTATCGCTATCGCTGTACTCACCAGTGCGGATCTCAGCAAAATCCGTCTCAAAGCTGTTACTACTACCATTGGCACGGGCGTCTCTCGAATCGGCTTCAGGCTCATCAGCACTTTCGCCCTTCATTTTGACGTAGCCACCCAAAGGGATCAGCGATATAGCGTACTCAGTACCATCGCGACCAATGCGTCGCCATACCACCGGCCCAAAGCCAATGGAGAAGCGCAGCACTTTAACGCCGCAACGTCGTGCCACATAAAAATGGCCAAACTCATGGATGGTGATCAAAATGGCGATCACCACAAAGAAGAACAAAATATTCCAGAGCGCAGTCTGCATCTTACCATCCAACCTAAGGCTTAAGGCTTAAGCCCTGAGAGCGCCCACTCAGCTATTTACAACCACAGCAAAGCTGAGAGCGGGCATAAACATGCCCATTTTACGGCAAAACACCAAGGCGACCAAACCACCTAGCGCTACGCACCAAGAAAGCTAAGGCTTGGTGAGGCAAACAAGGCAAATAGCAAAACACAGAAAGCAGCAAACAAACGGAGACTGGTGCTCTGGCAGCACCCTGCTGCCAGTACAATTCCCCAGTCTCCGCATTGGCCTACAACGGCCTGCATCAGCCTACGCAGGCCTAGGCTGGCTTGGCTTTACCAAGCCTAAGCCTGACGGCTGCGAACAAAGGCCGTAGCCAGCTCACGTGCCTGACGATCTACGTCCATGATCTCTTCGAGGGTGTAAGCTTGGGTAGCACTGAGCTTGTCGAGCACATGCTTGACCACATCAGCAATACCTAAGAAGCTCAGCTGCTCATGCAAGAATGCAGACACGGCCACTTCATTGGCAGCATTTAAAGCCGTAGTACAGGCCTGTCCTTGATTGCTGGCTTCGATACCCATAAACAGACATGGATAACGCTGTGGATCCGGCTCCTTAAAGGTCAAGGCAGAGATCTGCGTAAAGTCTAAGCTCTGCACAGGTGCACTAATGCGCTCCGGATAGGCTAAGGCATGGGAGATCGGAGTCTTCATATCCGGCTGGCCCATTTGCGCTAACACCGCACCATCCACATAGGAGACCATTGAGTGGATCACCGATTGTGGGTGAATGATGACCTTGATCTGATCGGCACGGGCATTAAAGAGATAGCGAGCCTCGATAAACTCTAAAGCCTTATTCATCATGGTGGCCGAATCCACCGAGATCTTAGGGCCCATAGACCACACTGGGTGATTGATCGCCATCTTAGGGGTCACGGTTTTGAGTACTTCCAGATCGCAATCACGGAATGGGCCACCAGAGCCTGTCAGCAGGATCTCTTTGACGCCCACCTCAGCTAAATGACAGCTACCTAAACGACGCTGCTCTTGTGGTGGTAAGCATTGGAAAATAGCTGAATGCTCACTGTCCACCGGAACCACAGTGCTACCAAATTGCTGCGCTACATCAAAGAAGAGCTTACCGGACATCACCAAAGCTTCTTTGTTAGCAAGACATACGCGGCAACCTGTCTTTAAAGCGGCTAGTACCGGAGGCAAACCGCTGGAGCCGACAATGGCACCCACCACGATTTCAGCGGCACCGTCTCCGGCCACCTCGACCACACCACGAGATCCCTCCAGCACTTCGATGTGCAGAGCGGCTAAAGCAGGATCTTCAGCCAAACGCTCACGTAAAGCAGTAGCTGCATGCTCATTGCTCATAGCCACGCGCTCTGGCTTAAACTCAGCAATCAGCGCCAGCATCTTTTCTACATTGCTGTTAGCAGCTAAGGCATGCACCACATAGCGCTCAGGATGCTGCCGTAACACCTCGCAAGTGGAATCACCGATAGAACCAGTAGCACCTAATAGCGTTACGCGCTGTGGCCCAAAATCACTCTGCCGCACCTCGGCATCCATGCACATACGTGCCGCACTAGACTCAGCGCGCGCTGTGTCCTCGGTCGAAGTCGCCGCCCCTGCTGAAGAGGCAGCCCCAGCTGAAGCTGTGGCAGACGCCTCAGCGGCCGTTGCTGCCTCAGCAGCTGGCTGTGCCTCAGTAGCTGGCTGCTTCTCAGCAGCTTGTTGTGCGTCAACAGCTACCTTTGGGGACTCTGGTTCTTGGGCAGTAGGTTCAGTCTTAGACTCCTCTAAACCAGCTAAGAGCTCAGCACGCAAATTCTGGCACACATCATCTAATGCGGCCTTAAGATGATCAGCACAATTTAATTTTTCGATATCCTCGGTACGAGGTAAATGATCTGCGGCAGCGCGACGCTCATCTACACTCATTTCCTCGACCACGCTGGATTGCAATTCCTTCTGTAACTGCACCAATAACTTTCTCACGCACGATTCATCAAAACCCATGATCATCTGTATCATAGTAGGAAAGTGCTTAAAATGTGTCCACCATCCCCAAGGGCCTTTTTCCCAAGGCAGATCGTCGTCTTCGACATATAAGCCTGCTAAGAGCTTATCGCGCAAATTCTGGCATATATCATCTAATGGTATCTTGATATTATCGGCACACCATAGTCCCGCGATCTCTTTAGTACGAGGTAAATGCGCTGCGGCCTCACGACGCTCATCGACAGTCATTTCTTCGACCACGATTGATTGCAACTTCTCAGATAACTGCACCATTAGCTCTATTACGTGCTGGTCATCAAACTTTTGACACATCTCTATCCAAGTAGGCAAACACTTACACTGAGTCCACCAGCCCCATGGGCCTTCCATCCAAGGCTGGTCATCATCCTCGGCAAAATTAGCCTCATCTGCGTTACTGCTGGTGTCAGTTGCACCGGTCTCATCAGCGGACTCGACCGTATCGGCCTCAGAGGCAGCGGTCTCCGTAGTGGCCACAGTAGTGGCAGTAGCGGCCTCGTTCTCGTCAGTAGCACTTGCGCTCTGCTCTGCCTGAGGAGCTTGGGCCAGCATCACCGCCAGTTCTTCACGTATGGAATTGCACAGCTGTAACAAAGCCAAACGCATCTGATCGTCACAATAAATGGCTGCAATTTCCTCTGGCTGTGGCAGATGTGCAATATATTCACGGCAATCATCGGCACTTAAGTGCATAGCCTCGAGAGCTCCAAGATCCTGCTGAAGCTGTAACACCATTTGCAGGGCAATAGGCTGGCCCTGAGCATGTTGCTCCTCAAGAGGTAAAGCCTTAAAGCGCTGCCACCACAGCAAAGCGCCCTCTTCCCAAGGCTTTGGAGGCTCTGGCTGCACCTGCTGCTCAGGCTGGGCCTGTTCTGTAGGCTGCTGCTCAGCAGTTGCGGCAGTATCAGCAGTTGCTTCGGAATGTGCCTCTGGCTCTGGCTCCACTACCGGCTCTGGCTGTGGCTTGCGTACCACCTCAATTGGAGGGAAGCGTCTTTCGGCTTCGGCCACCGCAGCTTGTGCTTGCTCAAGGAGACTACGAGCCTTACGGATCTGCTGGATCACGCCCACACGTATAGCATGTGGCAGCTGGTAATATTCATCGGAATTACACAGTGACATGAGCTCAGCTAAATGCTCTTCGGCTTGCTCAGCCTTCAAGCGAGCGCGCATCACTTCTGGGGAAGTCATTAACATTTTTGGGCCTTGCTCACGATCGAGGGAATGAACAGAAGAACTAGTATGCACTTGCTGTGCACTCATTGAGGCACGTGGTGCAGCAGCACGTGGTGCAGCCGCTGTGGCTGTAGCCGCAGCTGAGCGTGGGCGCTCTACATTGTTGCCATGGATTGGGCATAGGCTTTGACCGCCGCCAACTTCCCGCCTCATAGAGCCGGATCTGCCTTGACCTGCATGGCTGGAATGACCACCATGGCTAGGATGACCGCTATGATGCTGATGGGCACTGCTAGAGGCATGACTCTCATATGGTGGTACACCATTGCGTCTGGTCTCGGTGCCCAAACCACGGTGCAGATCCTCGGTAATACGCTCACGGATCTCCGCAGGCACTAAGCCCTCATATAAGCCGCGCATCAGATCTTTTTTGAGGGAGCCAAACTCACTTTTGCCCATGGCCATAAGAGGGTCTTCGACCATAGCCTCATCTGGCCCAAAGTTATCGGCCCACTCTTCGAGGCTCTGACCTAAAGACTGTCGTCCACGGCCCTGACCACGACCACCATGGCTGCCTCGACCGCCGCCTTGGCCGCTGTGGCCACCTTGGCCGCTGTGGCCACCTTGTCCATGAGGCTCATCGTTAATACCCAAAGAGCTTGCGACATTACGAGCAATGCTATCCAAGCCACCGGTGGCTAAATCCAAGACTTCATCGAGCAGCGCAGAGCCTAGAGAAGAACCTTGGCTTTGGCCTTGGCCTCGGCCACTGCCATAGCCACTTTGGCCATAACTACCGTAGCCTTGGCTGCCTTGCGGGCCACGGCCGCTTTGCGGGCCGTAGCTGCCATGGGTGCTTGAGGCAGAACTATCTGCTTGCGACAGGATGTTTTGCAGACGATCTCGCAATTTGTCTAATTGTGGATCCCCTGTATGACCGTGATCATTAGGCTGCTGCGGCATGGAAAAGCTCCCCACTAACAAGCCAATACAGGCTTAAGAAAACAGGAATAGCGGCTAATTGCGAATCAATTCGATCCAGCATGCCCCCGTGACCAGGGAAGATCTTGCCCGAATCTTTGATGCCTGTAAGACGCTTTAACACGCTCTCCATTAAATCACCAAAGATAGAGAAGATAATGGCACCAAAAGCAGCTACTAAGAAGGCCAGCTCATCAGTACCGTAAATCGAATAGAAACCGTAGTACTTGGCCAAGTACATCACCACAATGGCAAAGACCACTCCACCTAAAGCACCCTCACGAGTCTTTTTAGGGCTAACCTCAGGCATCAGCGGAGTCTTACCTACCATACGACCTGTAAAGTAAGCACCGGAATCGGCGGCCCAGACTAAGGCCATAACCGAGATCACCAAGTATGCGCCCTCGTAGTAATTGCTACTGAAGTTGACGGCGCGCATCATCAGCAAGCCTTGTAAGAAAGGCAGGAGCATGAGCAAGGCGACGATGCAATTGAGCCACTTTTGGTCATGCCACTTGACCATATGAGGGTAGGCCTTAACCAGCATCACAGCCACACACCAGAAAGGCAGAGCCAAGAGCACCAAATACTGCATATACACAGGAGGTGCAGAAGTCACATATTCGCCTGGAGGGGCCACCATAAACATCAAGGTAGCAGCCACAGCGGCCACAATTAAGAAAGGAATACGGCTCTTAAACTTGAGCAGAGGGCCCATTTCGTAAGCGCCTACCATGTAGATCAAGAGAGCTCCCATGGTAAACACGGCATAATCAGCAAAAAAGAGCCACAACACTACGAGGGCAATCAACACTATGCCGGTGGCTATTCTTACGCCCATCTTCGGCTTCCCCTATCTTTCAAACAAACCAAACCTAAAGCTTTAGTGCACCACAGCCGCATTGGCGACAAAACACCCTACTCAGCCTATTACATCTTAATTCGCGACAATGTAGAGAGCGTTATAAACACTAAGCGCGCCTAAATCTTAAGGGATCAGACCGAGGGTCTCAAGTGGCAAACTTAAGGAATGTGAGCTAAAGAAAAGTAAAGAGAAAAAAGATAGGCAGTGGCGGAACTTTAGGCACCGACCACTGAAATGAGGAAGGAAAAAGGCAGTGCTGCGCACTGTAAGTTAAATAACAGGCTTCTGACGCAGGGAGCGGCCTTAGCTTTCAGCGCTCTTTGCAGTGCCAGCTGCCCCTGCTGCTTGAGACGCTGCGCCACTCAAAGCGGCGACCTGCTCGGAGGTGCGACCAAAACGACGCTCACGACCCGAAAAATAACACAGAGCTTGCTCAAGCTCCGCTGCGCCAAAATCAGGCCACAGAACATCGGTCACATAAAATTCACTGTAAGCACACTGGAAGAGCAGGAAATTACTAATACGCTGCTCGCCACCTGTACGAATTAAGAGATCTACATCCTCTGTGACAGCCAGCTCTTGCTGCATCAGCTTTTCATCGATGGCATGTGGGTCTAAAGTGCCCTGCTGTACCTGTATGGCTAAATGACGTGCAGCTTGCGCAATATCCCAGCGACCACCATAGTTGATGGCAATATTTAAGACCATGGCCGTATTGTTTACGGTCAGTGCCTCAAGTTCACCAATGGCGCGGAGCAACTTATCTGAAAAACGGGAGAGATCGCCTACAAAACGGACTTTAATATTGTTTTGATGCAGCTTCTCGCGCTCCGACTTGAGCACTTTGGCAAAGAGATCCATAAGACCAGTGACTTCATCCACAGGACGACGCCAATTCTCTGAGGAAAAGGCAAATAAAGTCAGAGTCTTAACCCCTATACGCGCTGCTGCTTCTACTGTGCGTGTGACTGCCTGAGCACCCTGTCTATGTCCCATTAAACGGATCATGCCGCGCTTTTTAGCCCAGCGACCATTACCATCCATAATAATGGCGACATGGCGAGGAATAACCAGCGTATCAGGCGAGTCTTGAGCGCTTTTAGCATTAGCAGTCAATTTGAGCATAGGCGGCCATTAATGGGTATTCAGGAGAGAAAAAACTTTAGAGCAAAAAACACATAAGCCCCGCGCTGCAAAGCAGGGCAGGGCTCAAAAGGCTGCCCTCTGAGGTGCTCTTCCCTCAGAAAGCTGCCAACACACGAAAAAGATGGGCCTAGCTGGGCTCAGCGAGAACTGAGCTCTCGCTGGGATCTGCCTACGCAGAGCTGGTGTCCACTAGGCTGAAGCCTCTATTAGACTTCCATTAACTCTTTTTCTTTAGCAGCTAAGACTTCTTCACACTGCTTGATGGCGCTATCGGTCAGCTTCTGGATCTGCTCCTCACCGGACTTGAGCTCATCTTCAGAGATGCTCTTCTCTTTTTGCAGAGCCTTTAACTCTTGGTTGGCATCACGACGGACATTACGGATCTCCACACGAGTCTGCTCAACCTCACCACGCACCACCTTCACTAAGTCCTTGCGGCGCTCTTCAGTTAAAGGAGGAAGTGGCACACGGATATCAACACCTGCAACCACTGGATTTAAGCCTAACTCAGACTTCTGAATGGCCTTCTCCACGTCCTTGATAGCATTACGGTCAAACACCGTCAGCTTTAAGGTGCGGGCATCTTCCACGTTAACTTGAGCCACTTGGCGTAATGGCGTTGGGGAACCGTAGTAGTCAACCATAATGCCATCTAAAATACCAGGCTGGGCACGACCAGTACGGATCTTATTTAAGCGACTGCCTAAAGATTCCACGGCTTTCTTCATGCGTGCTTGGGCATCGTTTTTAACGTCATTAAGCATAAACATTCTCCTTAATCGGCGATCAAGGTACCTTCATCGCCGCCTGTAGCTGCTTTTAAAAGAGCACCCTCTTTGACCATCGAAAACACACGGATCTTCATGTGATGATCACGAGATAAGGCAAAAGCCGTGAGATCCATAACCTGAAGCTCACGAGAGATCACCTCTTGATAGGTTAAGGTCTTGTACAGCTCAGCATTTGGATCCTTGAAAGGATCAGCGCTGTACACACCATCAACCTTGGTGCCCTTTAAGACTTCGTCGCAGTGCAATTCTACCGCACGTAAGACAGCAGCGGTGTCAGTGGTGAAAAATGGTGAGCCGGTGCCACCTGCCACAATCAACACTGAGCCTTGCTCTAAAACCTCACGTCCCTGCTGGGCAGAGTACTGCGTGGTGATCGAAGGAATGCCATAAGCTGACATCAACACACAATGTGTACCCTGACGGATTAATTCATCACGCATAGCCAGACCGTTGATCACGGTAGCTAACATGCCCATTTGATCACCGATAGTACGATCCATGCCTGCTTTTTGTAAAGCAGCGCCACGGAAGATATTACCACCGCCGATCACTAAAGCCACTTGAACACCTTGGTTCTTAATGGCGATCACATTTTGCGCCATCTCTTTTAAGATCTCAGGCTCAATACCAAATTGGGTAGAGCCGCCTAAGGCCTCTCCAGAGAGTTTTAGCAGAATACGACGTGCAGATTTTACAGACGAAGTCATGAGCTGCTCCTCTTAATTATTTGGAAGCAGCAGCGATCTGAGCCTGAACCTCGGCAGCGAAGTCATCAGCCTTCTTCTCGATGCCCTCACCCACCTCTAAACGCACAAAGGCGATGGCATCAGCACCGTGTTCCTTTAACATCTCGCCCACGGTCTTGGAAGGATCCATCACGAATGGCTGACCAGTTAAGGAAACCTCACCGGTGAACTTCTTCATACGGCCAGCAACCATCTTCTCAGCGATGTCGTGTGGCTTGCCGGAGTTAACAGCGATCTCGATCTGAATAGCGCGCTCTTTCTCCACCACCTCAGCAGAGACGTCCTCTGGGTGGACGAAGTCAGGCTTGGAAGCGCAGACGTGCATAGCCACATTCTTAGCCACCTCAGCGTCGCCGCCCTTTAAGGAGACAACCACACCGATGTGCTTGTTGGAGTGGACGTAAACGCCTAAGTTATCACCGCTCATGCAAGATAAACGACGCAGAGCTAAGTTCTCGCCGATCTTAGCGATTAAAGCAGTTAAAGCCTCAGCCACAGTCTGGCCATCGGCATAGGCGCAAGCCTTTAAGGCCTCAACGTCAGCGCACTTGTTGTCTAAAGCGATCTTGGCAGCCTTGTTAGCGAACTCGACGAACTCAGCATTCTTAGCAGCGAAGTCGGTCTCGGAGTTGACCTCGAGTAACACCACATCATTGCCCTCGTGAGCGCAAGCGATGATACCCTCAGCAGCCACACGGGTAGCCTTCTTAGCAGCCTTTAAAGCGCCGGACTTGCGCATCTCTTCGATAGCGGCCTCGATGTTACCATCGGTAGCAACTAAAGCCTTCTTGCAGTCCATGAAGCCAGCGCCGGTGATGTCGCGTAACTCTTTAACTAACTTAGCGTCAACGGTAGCCATGTTAATGTTTTTTCCCAAATAAATCCGTAAAAGGCAGGTAAAACCTGCCTTTTGAACACTCAAATAACCACAGCATTCCCTCAAAGTTTTGCCTTTAAGGGAAGCTAGGCGGCAAGAGAGTACTTGCCTGATGGAAAGGGAGCATTAAGCTCCAGACTAGAGCAGATGCTGTCTCAGCCCTGAGGCCTAAGCCTCAGGGCTTAAGCCTAAGCTCTGTGGCTTAAGCTGTGCTCTGCTCTAGCGTTGGCTTTGGCTATTAGGCCTGAGCCTCAGCTGGAGCCTCAGCGGCAGCCTCAGCCTGCTCCTCAGCAGCAACCTCAGCCTCAACTGGCTGCTCAGCCTCAGCACGGGTCATCTCAGCACGAGCGGCGTTAATGGCCTCGACAGCACCCTTTAAGTAGAGGTCGATAGCACGAATAGCATCGTCGTTGCCTGGGATCACGTACTGCACGCCATCAGGAGAAGAGTTGGTATCAACCACAGCCACCACGTCAATACCTAAGTTATTGGCTTCCTTGATGGCAATGTGCTCAACCTCAGCGTCGATCACGAATAAGGCATCTGGAAGACCGCCCATATCCTTGATACCGCCTAAAGAGCGATTGAGCTTCTCGAGCTCGCGGGTGCGCATTAAAGCTTCTTTCTTGGTGAGCTTGTCAAAGGTGCCGTCGGTGGCCTGGATCTCAAGCTCCTTTAAGCGCTTGATGGACTGACGAACGGTCTTCCAGTTGGTGAGCATGCCACCTAACCAGCGGTGATCGACGTAGAACTGATCGCAAGCCTTGGCAGCTGGGCCGATCTTATCGGCAGCAGCGCGCTTGGTACCCACGAATAAGATCTTGCCCTTGTGAGCGACGGTGGAGCTTAAGAAGTTTAAGGCATCCTCGTAGCACTTGACAGTCTTCTCGAGGTTGATGATGTGCACGCCATTACGGGCACCAAAGATGTATTGCTTCATCTTTGGGTTCCAGTAGCGGGTTTGGTGACCGAAGTGGACACCAGCCTGTAACATGTCGCGCATCGAAATATTAGACATGGAAAAAATTCCTTAAAAAGGTTGGGTTATGCCTCCACTGTTCCCCTGCTCAAACTAAACGCAGCCTCAATTTGCATCCAATCACTCCCAGCAAACATGCGGTGAGGTCATTGCTTGAGGCTTATCAAATTTACTCAGAGCTCTTAGTCAACGTAAGCAGCCGAGTTTTAAAGCCGTACATCACTTTGGGTCTCACGGTCAGTGCCCTCAAGGCTAAAGCTGACTAAGATCGCAAAGCTCTGCTGTTATCCCTCCGCCGTCTAACGGCATAGCCCTCCGGCTTAATGCCACATGCAACGGTCTTACACTCGATAACTGGCTTTATAGTCTAAGGAGGTCTCTCGTATAGTCGCAGAGCTAGGCTATGCTCACAGTCTGCGCTCTATAGGTCACGACACTAAGCTCAAGACAGCTACAGCAGCAAGAGCAAAGGCACTTGTGACAGGAGTTTGTTGCAGGAATCCACCTGCTAACCTCACTTTTCTTGGTTATTCGTTTAGCACCCTGAGTCAGGGTCAGCGAACAGTGTGTGTTTTTACAAAAAACAAAAAGGTTTCGGCTCAGGACAAGAAAAACTTCTAGGCCTAACCGAATGAAACATGCTATCTGAAACGGCTTTTACAAGTCACCTCAACAGTACTTGCAGCAAGCAGGCTTCAAATGGCACATCATTCTATCACAGAAAAAAGCGATTTTTCGCCTATTTTCGGACTTTTCTCCCGACTCTTAAGACAAGCACTAAAAACACAAAAACCCCCTGCTCCTGAGCCTCAAAGGCGGGAACAGAGGGTTTTCTGCTCTGAACGTAAGCACCGACAGCGCTCAACGCTTGTCCGCACAGGCGGATACCCGTCTGCACAGTCTGCACAGTCTGTACAGACGGGGGCGCAAGCCTACGTCAGGCTGCAACAAGCAGCGACTTAACTATTACTTTTTGGCTGGAGTAGTGTTACCAAAAGCATGATCTAAGTGGCTGTGTTGGAAGTGACTGAGCTTAAAGCGCGAGAGGTTCTGCACTAAGTTGCGGATCGAATCCACGGAGCTATCGCAGTGACCAATGGCTTGCTCAGCAGACTGCACAATCTCTTCGGTGTCAGAAGAGATCTTCTGCATATTGGCCGAGATCTCTGAAGTAGCAGTAGTCTGCTCTTCAGCGGCTGTAGCGATCATACGGATCTGGTCATTGACTTGACCCACATAATCCAGAATCGAATTTAAGGTACCCTCAATGGTCGAAGCACGATCGGCTACGGCATTGATGTTCTCCACCGAAGTATTCATAGAGCTGGTAGCTTCAGAGGCATCCTTTTGCACCTGATGCACCATGGCCGAGATCTCTTGGGTGGACTTAGAAGTACGGCTGGCTAAAGCACGCACCTCATCGGCCACCACAGCGAAGCCACGACCTGCCTCACCGGCACGAGCAGCCTCAATAGCAGCGTTTAAGGCTAAGAGGTTAGTTTGAGCGGCAATCTCATCAATGGTACCCACAATAGAACCAATCTTCTGAGTTTGCTCGGCCAGAGCTTGTACCTTGCTAGCATCGTTTTGGGTGTAAGTAGACTGATTGCGAATATCTTCAATCGTGGCACGAATAAGCTTCACACTGTCTTGGGTAACACCGCTGGACTGATCAGATAAGGTAGCTGCACGCTCACAGTTGCTGGCGATCTCTTGGGTGGTGGACACCATCTCATTGGCAGCAGCGGCCACAGTAATAGCCTGTTGCTCAGCCTCACGCGAAGAGTTCATGATGGCATCGGCCGAAACCTTGGTGTCGTCCAATTGATGATTTAAAGCATCAGCCATGTTACGAATCATGGCGATAGACTCGCTTAAGTCATTACGCATCACACGCATGGCCATAGCTAAATCACCAAACTCATCGTAGCTGTTGTGGGCATTGATATCCACATCCAAATTGTTTTGCGCAATTTGTTTGGCTGTATCCACTGCCACTTTTAAGCTATTGGTGATGTAACGAGCCATGAGGGAGGAAATTAAGAAACCTAAGAACACAGCACCGGCAGCTAAGGCGATCACGATATATGCCATGGTGGTATCTTCGAGCTCGCTTACGGCGGTATTGATGTCATTCACCACTCCACGGCTCATGGATGCGGTCAGATCAGACATCTGCGTAGACAGAGGGTGGATCTCAGATAGGAAGAAAGACAGAGCATCGTATGGCTTACCTGCATCCACCAGAGGCACAATCACCATGTTGTACAGCTGCTGGTAACGCTCATTTAAGGCTTTGAGTTCCTCAAAGTTCTTACCATAAACAGCAGCCATGTTCTGCATCTCAGCTAAATCGCCGTTGACCACAGTAACAGCATTCTCGAACACCTGACGGAACTGCGGAGTCACATTGCCAGGGGTTAAGTACTCAGCTAAGTGGTTATTAGCAGACACAATATTGGTGTTAATGGTTAAAACCTGATTAAAGCGGGTCTCAACCATATCGCGCACAGAAGTAGCAACTTCGGTACTAGAGAACAGTGCACGCACTGCTATGAACGAAATAATGCAGGTCAAAAGCAAGATCAAGCTGAAAACCAGCATGAGCTTACTCTTGATTTTGAGTTTGCTCCAAAAGGACATGACGACTACTCCTCTCCTTCAAATCAAGGCGTCTTTGCGAGGCCCCTTAAGACATCTCAGAAAGGGCTCCTCACGAGGCTGCTTCTAAAGAGCTGGAGGCAACCTCAAAATTACAAACCTGTACCTCTAGTCTCGCACCTTGCAAGCAAACTGGCCTGCAAGCTTGCTGGCCTGCAAGCTAACTGACCTTACAAGGCCTCAAGCACGAGCACGAAGAGAACGCTGGCAATCTCTGCTCACCGCCAGAGCAGGCAGTCTAATTGACTTACTGCTTCTGCTTGAGATCTTCAAGCTTTTCTACATGCCACTTCTTTAAGATGGCATCGATGGTACCGTCTTGCAGCATAGTATTCATTGTTTCATTGATGAGGAAGGTATAGCGTGAATCTTTTGGCATTGCAAAAGCAAATTCACAGGCTGCCTCACCAAAAACATCATTAGTCACTGACAGACCAAGGGTCTTCATCGTGTTGACGAAATCAAGCATTGGTGGACGATCGTAAATCAAGGCATCCAGCTGACCATCTGCCACTTGGAACAAAGCCATAATATTGTTCTCAAAAGGCACGCCCTGACCACCAGTCTCATGGATAAAGTCAGCGGCCGTGGATCCACGCTCATAGCCTACTTTAAGGCCTTTTAAATCTTGTATAGACTTGATTTCAGGGTGATTACGAGTTGAGTACACCACTGCAAGACAAGAGCGATAGTAAACTGGGGTAAAATCGTATTTTTGGGCTCGCTCTTTAGTGTAGGAAATACTACCGATCACCAGATCAGCCGTATCGTTTTCTAAGCGAGCAAAGGCAACATCACGTTGCAACGGAAAAATGCGGTTATCACGTAAAGTGAAAAGTAGACGGCGTTGTAGCTCGTAGACGATATCAACATCCACACCCTGAGGTCTAGACACATTTTCCTCGATAAACCCCAAAGGAGCACCAGCTGGATAGATGAAAACGTCTAAGGTAACATTTTCCAGCTCTCCCATGGCATGAGTGAGAGATGAAAAAGCCGTTAGGCCAGCAGCGACCACGGCAGCAACAATTTTGTTTTTCCACCCCATCTTGATCTTCTCCAAAGCCTCAAGCGCTCTGCATTTTTGCGTCAGCAACCATACTGCTACACAGTCGCCATATGAGCTCAAGCTGCACTGCTATACATCTATACAAGTGAATAGCATCACAGCTGCACTGCGACTCTTTTTTGAGCTTATAAAACACGCATCGCCAACAATAACGATACAGACAGAAACATTGGCTACTGCCCCTTTAACCGCCTCTAAAGGCTGATCTTCAGCAGAAACCAGCTGCTACAACAGCTCTAACTGTATGCTTGCTACGCATTAACTAGCAATATTAGCACCAAAGGCCTTGATAGCAACAAGCGTCTTGAGCCAACAGCAGAGCATAATCCGCACGCTCAACTTAGCACAAAGCACGACCTAAAAACACGTGACCAACACAAAAAACGTGACAGTTCACAACAGCGGGGCAAGAATGAGACACCAAGCACACCTCAATGCTGCTAAATATGGCTTTGGAGCCATCAACAAAACAATATCAGCGAGAGATCGCGCGTAAAAACGCAAGAAAACGCGCACAGTTTCGCCTTGTCTCCTCCAGACATTAAGAATCTCATTAATTACAGGCTCTGTTGTGAGCCTTGGCCGTATGACACTACTGTGCCAACACGACCTTACAGCCTTGGCCGTATCTACACGGCCAAGTGGCTAAAGCCGTACAGCCTAGGCTGTACAGCTCTTGCTGTACTGCTCAGACTGTGCAGCTCAGGCAGTGCACCTCAGGCTGCACAACCTGCCTTAAAGCTCAGCAAAAAGCTCTTAAGACAAAGAGCTCTGCTTTTAGAGCCCTGTAATTTGCTGTTGGTTTTTGCGCAGGTCTTCGACCTTTTCTGCATGCCACTTCTTTAAGATGGCGTCGATCGTGCCATCAGCTAACATGGTTTCTAAGGTCTCGCTGATCAAAAAGCCATAACGCGAATCCTTTGGCAGAGCAAAGGCAAAAGCACTGGCCTCTTCACCAAAGACATCATTAGTCACAGCAAGATCTAAGCTGTCCATGGTTCTGACAAAATCCACCATTGGAGGTCGATCGTAAATCAGAGCGTCCAGCTGGCCATCTGAAACTTGGAACAAGGCCATTAGGTTGTCATCAAAAGGCACACCTTTACCGCCTGTCTGCTCCACAAAGTTTAAGGTTGGCGAGCCACGCTTATAACCCACCTTAAGTCCCTTGAGATCAAACATGTTATTGATCTCAGGATGATGGCGCTTGGAGTAAACCACGACTAAGCAAGAGCGAAAGTAGATCGGCGTAAAATCGTACTTTTTCGCACGCTCTTTGGTATAGGAAATACCACCGACCACCAAATCAGCTGTGCCGTTCTCCAGACGCTGAAAAGCAGCATCACGAGACAACGGGAAAATACGATTTTCCCGCAAGGTGAAAAGCAAACGCCGCTGCAACTCAAAAACAATATCAACATCGATGCCTTGAGGGCGATTAACGCTATCCTCTATGAAGCCCATTGGGGCACCAACTGGGTTAACAAACACATCCAGCGTGACATTCTCCAGCTCACCCATAGCATGGCTTACAGAAGAGCACGCCAGTAAGCCCACAGCCATTACAGCTGCCGCCACCCTATTCTTCCAATCTTTCCAGCCCATATCGATCACCCCTATACCCTATATTCAGGGCTCTCATTAAGAGACTGAGGCGTGCACAACATGAGTTGGATCAATCCAAAACCTTAAGACAATGCCCATATTTTTCACCTCTAGCCTCTTAGTGCAAAAATATCGAGACAAAGAAGGTGACAGCACAAATTGCTAGCTTTCCACTCATTACTCCCTATGCGGCATTGCAGCGAACTCCAAAATTTACTGGCTGCTCAACATCTATGTCTCATAGAGTACAAACTAGCACAAAGCTGATAAAAAAGGCATAAACAAAGCCTAATAAAGAGTAATAGCTCACATCTATTTACGCGCAAAATGCAAAAGGATTACGCGTAAACTTTTACATGGCACTCGAGTAGCTCAAAGCTGGGAAAGGGCTGCATTTGTGACTTATTGCTGGGCTTTACGCAGATCTTCGATCTTTTCTGCATGCCATCTCTTTAAGATGGCGTCGACCGTGCCATCCTTCAGCATTTGCTCTAAGGTCTCATTGATGAGGAAAGCGCGACGCGAGTTCTTAGGCATGGCAAAAGCGAACTGACAGACATCTTCGCCAAAAATATCGTTGGTGACGGCCAGATCTAAAGTCTTCATCACGCGCACGAAATCAGCCATGGCAGGGCGGTCATAGATCAGGGCATCTAATCTGCCATCGGAAACAGCAAACAAAGCATTGAAGTTATTATCAAAAGGCACGCTCTGAGCACCCACCTGTTTAACGTAAGCCTCAGTAGTGGAGTGGCGCTTGATACCGACTTTTAAGCCACGCAGATCGTCTAGAGACTTGATTTCAGGGTGATGGCGCTTGGAATAAACAACAGAAAGGCAGGAGCGGAAATAGATTGGGGTAAAGTCGAACTTTTCGGCACGCTCTTTGGTGTAAGAAATACCACCGATCACTAGATCTGCATTCTCTTTTTCTAGACGATACAAAGCTTCATCACGTGCGAGCGGAAAAATACGGTTCTCGTACAAGGTGAAAAGCAGACGACGTTGCAGCTCATAAACGATATCGACATCGATGCCCTGTGGACGCGTCACATCCTCTTCAATGAAGCTTAACGGAGCACCTACAGGGTTCATGTACACCCGCATGGTCACATTTTCGAGCTCGCCATTGGCATGACTGAGAGAAGAAAAAGCCATTAGACTTGCAGCCACCAAGGTAGCAATAATCTTGTTTTTCCAACCCATTTTTCTGCTCCAAAGCACAAGCTGTCTGCACTCTACACTGTTCTCTCTGAAGTCAGCAGTCATGAGAGGAGACTACTGGCAGAGCACATAATTAAGACAAAACAACGCCGCACAGCCGAACTCCCTATGTGCAACTGACTTTTGCCCATAGGGCCCAGAAATGGGCAAGTGGGGACAGCTGCGCATTAAATGGCACACTCAAGTTAGCACAAAGTAAGCACAAAATGCACGCTTTTTCTGACACCTTGAGAGCAAAATGGAGCAGTCACAGCTATAAGCTAAAGCAGCACCACTCTAGCTAAACAATTGCCAAATGTGCACTTAACTCAACAAACACATTTGGCTCGCAAAGCACACTGGCATAGAACGCAGAGAGCTAGTTCCTGCTAGCAACATGGCCATGCCATGGCCATGGCCATAATGATGACCATGGCTATGGCCACAACGATGGCCATAGCTCTAATGGGTTCACCCTTACCCTTGGCTTAGGCTTGGACTTAGTCTTGGGCTTGGGATGCACGCAGATCATCAAGCTTCTCTAAATGCCACTTCTTTAAGAGCGCATCGATGGTGCCGTCATCCATCATAGACTGCATGGTTTGGTTGATAATTCTGGTGTATTTGTAGTCTTTTGGCATCGCAAAGGCAAACTCACAGGCTGCCTCACCAAAAACATCGTTAGTTACAGCCAGATCTAAGTTCGGCATAGTGCGAACGAACTCAGCCATTGGCGGCCGGTCATAAATCAAGGCATCCAGCTTTCCTTCGGCAACTTGGAACAGTGCCAAAATCGTGTTATCAAAAGGTACACCTTGACCACCCGTCGCATCGATGAAATCAGTAGCTGTAGTACCACGTTGGTAGCCCACTTTTAGACCCTTGAGATCCTGCGCACTTTTGATCTCAGGATGATGTCGCTTGGAATACACCACAGCAAGGCAGGAACGGAAATAGATCGGCGTGAAGTCGTACTTCTCCGCACGAGCTTGGGTGAAGGAAATGCCACCTATAACTAAATCAGCTGAACCTTCTTCCAGACGCTGAAAAGCAGCATCAAACTGCAAAGGGAAAATACGGTTCTCCTCCAAAGTGAAAAAGAGACGCCGCTGCAGCTCATAAACAATATCTACATCAAAACCCTGAGGCTTAGTGACATCTGCCTCGATGTAACCTAAAGGAGCACCAGACGGATAGACATAGACGTCCAAGTTGACGTGTTCCATCTCGCCAAAGGCATAACTAAGCGACGAGCATGTCATTAGTCCCACAGCTACCAGAGCTGCAATGATCTTGTTCTTCCAACTCATTTTTGCCTCTCTCCTATCAGCTAACACAACCATAGGCTCTCTTGCCCAAATAGCCGATAAAGCAGAGGCTCACCATGCCACATACTTTGACTATATTTTGGGGAGCCTATAGCGCCATTGAGAGCTCTCTACTCAACAACCGCCAATTCAGTAACAGCATCTCACTGCTGGCTAATCCTTAGATCATGCGTCAGCAAGAACAAAACCATTAATCATTAATATGATTAATTCATGGTGAGAAAAAACATCAAATTAAACGTCTTTTCGACCAGCAACCTTCGTGTTTTAGCCAAAACCTTGTAAAAACCCTATATCTATGGGGCGCATCTAGACTAAAACGTGACATTCCTCACATTATTTTGTTGATATCCTTGGTTGTGACCTAAATTTGACCAAGAACTTTTAGCGCCAACCAAAAA
>DXEV01000170.1 GCA_019114785.1 Candidatus Anaerobiospirillum pullistercoris
GATTAACATCCGGCGGTGCCTATATATTCTCAACCAACGTAGTCCGTCCCATGACGGACTTAGGCTAGTCAACTTGGGCTTGAAAATCAGAGACTTTCAAGCCCCCGCCTCTTTAGGCGGGGGTTATTGACTTAAAATCGGCGCTCCTTTCCTCAAAACCCTTGAGAGACGGCGCTCCGCCTCATTGACTAATTTACCAACCAGCCTTCCTCTGAACTGAAGAGAGGGGACTAATGCTTCGCACTATTGCAACCTGCACTTACAGGCTACAAAATGCCGAGGCCATTCTAACACCCCCAACCGTCAATTAGTGCGTATTTGTCAGATTGGCCTCTGCAGAACATTAACTGCGACCTAAGCCAATACCACGGTAGGTAAAGCCCAGATTTAATGCCTTCTGTGGCGACAGCATATTACGGCAGTCGATGATGTGCTGGTGGCGCATCATTGGAGCAGCTTGCGCCAGATCGAGCTCGCTAAACTCTGGCCACTCAGTCAACACAGCCAACACATCGGCACCAGTGCAGACCTCTAAAGCTGAATCACAGAAAGTGACACGAGCCATATAAGGCTGCAAGATAGAGCGAGCGTTTTCCATAGCCTCTGGGTCAAAAACACGCACGGAGCTCTTTGGCTTACGATGCAGGATCTCTTGCAAGATCTGCATGGCAGGAGAGACACGGCAATCATCTGTACCGTTCTTAAAAGCCAGACCTAAAATGCCAAAGCAAGGCTCTGCCTCTTCATGCTCCACTACTTCCAAGATACGTGTGGCCATATCCTTAATGCGCTTGTTATTACCATCAATAGTGGCGCGCACAATGGAGAGGTTTACATTGTTCTGACGAGCCATAAAGTCGATGGCCATGGTGTCCTTAGGGAAGCAGGAACCACCAAAGCCAGGGCCAGGCTGTAAGAAGCTCTTACCGATACGCTTATCTAAGCCCATACCTTGAGCCACTTCGTAGATATCGGCACCAGTACACTCACAAAAATCAGCCATCTCATTGATGAAGTGGATCTTGGTGGCAAGGAAGGAGTTAGCTGCGTACTTGATAGTTTCGCTTGAGCGGCGCTTTACACATAGCAGCGTGCACTGAGGATTAAGAGTCAACAGTGGCTTATACATTTCACGGATCACTTCACGAGCACGATCGGTATTAGCACCGACGACAATGCGATCTGGGTGGAAGAAATCGTGCACCGCATAGCCTTCACGCAAGAACTCAGGTAATGACACCACATCAAAGTTCACATCAGGATTGTTCTTAGCGATCAAGCTTTCCACGTTATCACCAGTGCCTACAGGAACTGTGGACTTATTGGCAACAACGGTATATTCGTTATTGTGCAGGCAGGATGCTAACTCCGTGGCAGCCTCATACACGTAACGCATATCTGCCTCATGGGTAACAGGATGTGGCGGAGTACCCACCGCAATCACTACGACCTGAGCACCTTTGACGCCCTCAGACATAGAGGTAGTGAACTTAATATGACCGGACTTAAAGTTCTTTTGTAACAAAGAGTCCAAGCCATCTTCGTATAAAGTCACCTGACCGGCTTGCAGCTTTTCAATCTTGTAGACCTCACGGTCGATGCACACAACCTCGTGCCCCAGCTCAGCTAAACCCACGCCAGTAGGCAAGCCCACATAACCAGTTCCTATAATTGCAACTTTCATCAATTTACGGCAAGGAGCTCTCTGCTTCTATTCAGGCTAGCAGAGGAAGAATTGCCGTCCTCCATGGTTCTGATTTCGGTTAATGACCAAAAGGTGCTGCGCTTGCTCTAAGACTGCAAACTTGGGCTTTCTACAGCTTTCTTAAGCTACAGGTACTAAAAGCGCTTAAGAAATTCTGAGGATATAATCCCAACAACCTTTCTCTCTGTGATATGAGCTCTGAGCTCAAAAAGAGGCTACAGCCACATACATTCTCAACTGCCTGCACATAGCCTTGGCAGCTACAAATAACGCCCTCTTTGGGCCAAGGATCCGACCAAACCAGATCCCATAATTTGTGTTCCAAAACACGAAAAAAGTATACACCACTGAGTTGCTTACAGCAGCCCAGAGCTAAGAAACCAGCACCGCAAATTCTCAAGCGTAAAGGTCGCTGACGGGCACCAGCAGCTCTTGGGCAAAAACCTACGTTTTATAGCCAGTCGCCAAATTAACAGTGCAGACTACGCCCTCCGGCCTTAAAATACAGCAAAAAGGGAAGCGCCACGATCATTGCCCTGCTCTCTGCTCTGTTTCCAGAGCTCTGCTCTTTAGAAGCAAGCCCTGACATAAAGCAATGCCCTGTGCCGCCAAGTTTTCTTTTCCTAAGGGTGATTTATGACAACCACAAATGATCAGCTTGCTGCCAATGCAACATGCTCTTTTGGGCCGAAGATTGACATCATTTCCTATCACTCCTGCGATGCCAGCTTTATGGCCGTACATTTGACCACTAAAGCCGCCCCAGATTGCTTTGTCGAAGGAACCTCCATGTGGCCTAACGAGCATGGTGGCTTCAATGTGCATGTCGATCTCAGTGATGAGCGCGCTCTACAAGCCGCCGGTCGTACCATCGCTGCTGCCGGTCTCAACAAGGTCAAAGTCACAACCTCTGAAAACGATCTGCGCTTTGATGTCATCACTGCCACTCAATTTGTGCTTGCCATGTACTCTGATGCCTTAGAAAACAGTGGCTTCAGCGTAGCTTTAGAGCTGGACGTGCCAAATCTCGAAGCAGTACGTCGTAATGTCAGCATCATTACCTTAGGACGAGTCTTTGCCAATAGCCCTAACAATATCTATCACACCACTGAGCTTTTAGAGGTCTACTTTAAAGCCTTAGAGCAAGCCTTCACTCAAAACAAAGGCCAAGGCCAGCTTAGCTTTAAGATCTACAAGGCAGGCGATGCTCTCTTTGATGACAACTGTGTTGGTCTCAAGACTGTCGGTCAAAGCTCGGCCTATGAACCTTGCTTAGGTGTAGTAGATTACATCGGCCCAGGTGCTGACGAGAACAAGGTAGATATAGCTTTAGTCGGTAAAGGTATTGCTTTTGATACCGGTGGCTATGATTTAAAGCCAAGCAACTATATGCAGACCATGCACACTGATAAGTCAGGTATGATCTATATGGCTGCAGCTACCATCTTAGCCGGTGCTATGGGGGCAGGTAAGCATGTACGTTGCTACATGCCTTGTGCAGAAAACAGGATCTCTGCCAACTCCATGGTGACAGGTGACATCATCACCTATCCAAATGGTGTGAAGGTCGAAATCGGTAATACAGATGCTGAAGGTCGTTTGATCTTAGCTGACGCCCTGATCCTCGCCAGCAAAGATCAACCTAAGTTCATCCTAGACTCTGCTACCCTCACTGGTGCAGCTAAGATCGCTGTTGGTCGCGATATGTGTGCTGTCCTGAGCCGCAGCAACAAAATGGATCCACAGCTTGAGCAAGCCTTTAACTACACTAAAGAAGAGTACTGGCTCTTACCACTGCGTGAGTACCATAAGCGCTATATCAAAGCCAAGCGTGCCACTATTGCCAACACTTCGCATGGAGATGGAGCCCCTGGCGCATCGACAGCCGCCGCTTTCCTATCTTACTTTGTGGATCCAAACATCAAGTGGACACACATTGATCTGTCTAATGCCTACAACAAGGAAAGCAGCCCTTACTTAGGCACAGGCTCCACTGGCTCCACCATTCTTGCCATTGCTCACTGGTTAGTAGGCTCTCAGTATTAAGAGCTACTCCTACCAGAGCCTCACTCAGTGAACCAAGTTCCAAGGTGCGTCCGCACAACGTCATAGCCATGACATAGCAACGCACCTTAATCACCTTATTGGGAGGCGCGCATAGCGCGGTAGTCTATGCTTTTTAGTCATATTGCCATCTTAACTGGCGCGGGGATCTCCGCTGAGTCTGGCATCCCCGTTTTTCGCTCTGAAGACGGACTCTGGGAACAGCACAAGGTCGAAGATGTTGCCACCTACGAAGGCTTTATGCGCGATAAAACGCTGGTGCACAACTTCTACAACAAGATGCGCCGCGAGCTTAAAGAGCGCAAACCTAATGCTGGACACATCGCTATTACCCACCTCCAAGAAGAGATGGCAAAACGCGGCGGTAGCGTCACCATCATCACCCAGAACATTGATAACTTGCACGAGCAGGCTCAATCACACGACGTGATCCACATGCACGGCGAGCTCAACTCCGTGCTCTGCGAACACTGTGGCAAACGCTTTCCGTACTTTGAGGATACTTCAGTCGAATCAGTGTGCCCTCACTGCAAACAAAAAGCTCTGCGTCCTGATATTGTGTGGTTTGGCGAGATCCCTTACCATCTCGACGAAATTGAGCAAGCTCTGTTTAAATGCGATCTTTTTATCGCTGTTGGTACCTCGGGTGTGGTCTACCCTGCTGCTGGTTTTGTCGGCCTCTGCCGTAAAATGCACAAGCCTTGCTTAGAATTTAATTTAGAGCCAAGTGCAGTTAACAGCAGTTTTACCCGTGGCTATTATGGCAAAGCAGGAACTACTCTGCCTCAGTTTGTAGAATATCTGCTCCAAAAAGACAGCCTGCCAGATAAGCTCTGATCTCCTCAGTTCACCACAGTTCACCACAGTCACAACGAGCAGATCTCGATCACTAAGCCTGCCACCTTGTTTGTGACAGGCTGATACCAAGAGCCGCCTCTAATGGTGCCGTCCTAAACCTCAGGTCTCTGAGGTCTTTTTCCTAAAGGTGATTTCATGCCTGCTAAAGCTTCAGACCCTGATAAAACTAAAGCCAAAACCACCACCAAGGCCAGAAAAACCGCCAAGGCAAAAGCTCCGGTAGAGCTCACAACCACAGAGCAAGAGCCAAAAACAGCCTTAGATTTAACACCGCAAGACTCTGAGCTCTCAGGTGAGCTGATGTCTAGCGATGATACTGAAATCCTCTCGGCTTTCTTTAAAGCTCTAGCTGACCCAAGCCGCTTAAACATTGTCTTTGTCTTACTTAAGTACAAGCAACTCTCGGTTGGTGATATTGCAGAGAAGACCAAAATGTCGATCTCAGCTGTATCTCACCAGCTGGCCATTTTACGCATGCGCAAGCTCGTTACGGTCAAGCGTGATGGCGTCAAAAACTTCTATGGGCTCTGCGATGACCATGTGTCCAAAGTCATTGAGATGGCAATAGAGCACATTCACGAAGATTAAGTCTTCACCACGTATTCTGTTTCTGCACGAGCCACTGCACGTGTCACTGCACATGTCTCTGCAGGCAAGTCAGACGCAATTGCAGCCTTGTAGCTTTTTCTTAACTCATGGAGGTTTTCATGCCAGCCGCTCCTGCAAACAATGCAGCATCACTTCCTATCTACCTTGATAATGCTGCTGCCACCCCAACGGATGAGCGCGTATTACAGGCTATGATCGAATGCCTAAAGCAAGACGGAATCTTTGGCAACAGTGCCTCCAAAGACCACGTTTACGGCTGGCAGGCAGCTGAAGCTGTAGAAAAGGCTCGTGATGAGATCGCCACTGCTATTGGCTGTAGTCCACTTGAGCTGATCTTTACCTCAGGAGCCACCGAAAGTAACAACTTAGCTCTACGAGGTCTTGCTTACGGACTCAAAGAGCAAGGGGATCAACGTCGTCACATCATTACCACCCCGATCGAGCACAAAGCCGTCTTAGAGTGCTGTACCCAACTCAGTACCGAAGGTTTTAGCGTCAGCTACATTACCCCACGCTTAGATGGCACTGTCACCCCAGAGATGCTAGAGGCAGAGCTGCAAGCTCATCCTGATACATTCTTGGTCTCGATCTCTCAGGCTAATAGTGTCTTAGGTTCAATGAACGATATGGATGCTTTAGCCACTGTTGCAGAAAAGCATGGGGCTTATTTCCACTCAGATTGTGCGCAGAGCAATGGCCTTTTCCCTCTGAAGTTAGACCACAGCAAGGTCTCAATGGTGACTCTTACTCCAGAAAAAATCTATGGCCCTAAAGGTATAGGTGCACTCTATTTAAAGCGCGACCTCAAACTCCCAATCCACCCTATGATTGTCGGAGGTGGCCATGAAAAAGGTCTACGCGGTGGTACCCTTGCAACCCACCAGATCGTAGCTATGGGAACTGCTTTTGCGCTCATTGCCAAAGAGCGTAAGCAAGTACAACAGCTACAAAACAATCTGCGTCTCAAGTTATTGCAGGGGCTACAACAGATCGACGGATGTGTGCTCAATGGCTACTTGCTCTCGGATCCACATAACAGCGCCCGTCCCCACCTCACTGCAACCACACCGGTTGACACTTTAGAGCAACAAACAGCTCACTTACCAGGCGTGGTATCAGTGAGCTTTAGAGACATTAACGGTGCTTTATTACTGCCAAGTTTGCGCGGCTTAGCTTGCTCTAGCGGATCAGCCTGCTCCTCAAAGGAGCTCAAGCCTAATTACATTCTGACAGCCTTAGGCTATCCCGATGAGCTTGCACGAGCCTCACTCCGTCTTTCTATCGGTCGCTTCAATACCGAGGAAGACGTTACTCGCAGTCTAGACATTATCGCTAAGGCCATCACCGCCTTACGTGGAGCCTAAGCGCCCGCGCGCTGCGCACTGCATGCACTACGCTCTGCAAGCGCTATGCACTGCGCAGCGTATTCCCTTACGAAGTCACGCAAGGAATGGCTGCTCTCTCTTTGTCCCAAGGCATCTACTGCCCTGAAAGCAGTAACGCTTATTTCTCTACGTTACTTCAGCAACAAATCAAAACCACACCCAATCAAAACCACCTCTAGCAAGCCGAAGTTTATCACGAATTTAATATATTATACTTGACTTGTAATATACGAATAATATATATATATATATACTTTTCTATCGAACTATTGTTTAGCATGAATAATTTATGATTGTTTGCAACATGACTACATCGTATGCTGAGGGCTGATTTTTCTTGGTTTTAGCAGCCTCTAGCTATGCCCTATGTCATGTGATGCATAGTTTCACTGATCTTCATTCCTACTATTGGCACTGTCTGAGGCTATTGACGCTAAAGCATTGTGAGCCTCCGCATTGCCATGCCAACTCAACTTCCAATCTGCCCCTCCACAACCATCTGTGATGATGTCTGTGACAAGCTAAAAGAGCATGGTCTCAACATCACCACCTCCACCGTAATTGGCCGCAATCTGCTGTTCAGCGGCCCAATCAAGATCTACCCTCAAACCACGCTGATCCGTGCGCGGATCGATGCCTATACCGTGATCCACGAGAATGTCTCGGTGATCACCAGCTCCATTGGCCGTTACTGCACCATTGGTCATGCCGTGGAAATGGGGTTAGGACAGCATGATGTCTACACGCTGACCTCTTCTGGGGCCTTCCAGTTTAATGCCAGCTTTATCCATGACTACCCTACACTGCGCAAATTATCTTTTAATCAGCGTAGAAAACTGGAAGAAACCAATGAGGCCACCATTGGCCATGATGTCTGGATCGGCCCTCACAGCTACATCGTTGGTGATGTCACGATCGGCACCGGAGCAGTGATCGAAACTGGCAGTGTGATCACTCACGATGTTCCTCCATATGCCATTGTTTCAGGAGCAGGCGGTGGCACCAACAGCCACGGCATCATTAAAGGCTATCGCTTCAGTGATGAGGAGATCTCTGATCTTTTGGAGCTCAAATGGTGGGAATACGACATTCCCAAGCTCATGGCAGAACAACAAAACGCATCACACAAAATACCTTTTGAGAAGGTAAAGGACTTTTTAAGCCTGATGCACGATAGCGACCTCTCAACTTGGCCAAAACTCGAAGACCAATGGCTATATCTGATGCCTTTGAGCAGCCAACAAGTGCAGATGATCCCTGCTTCTGCTGATTTTGACATGGGGCATCTTGTTCCAGAGTCCTATCGTAATGATCCAAATTGGCTATAGCCAAAGCTGTAACTCCAATTAGCCAGTCTCAAAGCAACGCACACGACTCGACCTTTAGCTTTTGTTTAGTTGATCCTAGCCATGACTCCGCAAAAACAAATTCAGATTCCTTTGCTGCAAAACGTACAGCTCTCCCCACAAGTTTGTACCAAACTACAAGCTCTTGGGCTCAACCTCAGCCCTGCCACAGCCATCAGCAATAATTTACTGTGTCGCAGCCCTAACAATCTGTTTGCTACCTTACTTTCACGGGTAAAAATCGACTCCTATAGCTACGTTATGCCAAAGAGCGTAGTGCGCAACACCTCGATCGGTAAGTACTGTTCCATTGGTCATAGCGTTGAGATCGGCATTCCGCAACAGAATTTTAGCTGCCTTAGTGCCTCGAATGTGTTCACGCTCAATAGTGACTTTAAAGAGCGCACTGGCTCCATTAAGCGCTTAGATCCATTTGCTCGAGCACAAGGCGACGAGGTTGCCCGCATCACTATCGGCAATGATGTTTGGGTGGGCGCTGGCGTATATATCCAAGGTGGGGTTAATATCGGTAGCGGAGCCATTATTGGTACGGGCAGCTATATTTGCAACGACGTACCACCTTATGCCATTGTGGGTGGCCGAGATGGTGGAGAAAACAGCAAAGGCATCATTAAACGCTACCGTTTTAGTGATGAGGTGATCTCAGACCTATTGGATCTTAAGTGGTGGGAATTTGATCTGCCAAGATTAATGGCCTCACTCCAAGACACGTCTTATCGCATTCCTTTTGAAGATCCAAAAGCCTTTATCGCCTTTATGCGCAATGCAGACACTGCTTACTGGCCACGAACCAATCAGCAATGGCATTACATCGTGCCGCAAAATACATCCCAAGTACAGGTGATCCCTGTAGGGGAAAACTTTGATATGGGGCATGACTATCCAGCAGAGCTACTCAAAGACTCATCTTGGAATTAGATAGCAAGCACGCTATCTTGTCCTAGCCCCAGAGGAAAGGCCAAAAGATAAGCACAGGATATAAGCAGTTTGCTTGTAACAAAAGATGCGACAGATAGAGCCTCAAACGCGCCAGAAACAGCATTCTGGCACGTAGTCCTGCTCAAGTCAGCGACACCACATCATATCTGCCTCGCACTTCCATATTGAGCTGAGAAGTGCGATGAGACTTGCACTAACTCTAAGCAACTCAAAGGTTATTCTGCGTATGCGATCAACACCACATCGCAAAGAGGGAAGCAGAAACAGGAGCGGCGCAGTCTGAACTTGTACCCCAAGTTTAGACTCTCAAGATATGGCTTGAGCTCATAATACTCTTCTGGCTGGTGGTATGTGGCCAATACCAGCACTGGCTTTTGGCTCTTAATGGTTTCCAACGCGCCTTGGATCACCTGAGGCTCAAAGCCCTCGACGTCCACCTTGATCAGGCCCACCTCTAAATTGCGCTCTTTCACCACAGCATCCACAGTGTTGATCTCAACCTCAGTAGTGCGCAAACCCTTGCTACCTGGCAGCATCGTAGCCACTGCCTCTGGGCCATTGCTATGTTGGGTTAAGGTAATAGTTCCTTGCTTGTCAGCCAGTCCTTGTTGGAAAGGCACAATCGTTCCCGCCGCAACCTCATCAGGCATTAGCTTCACCAACTGCTGGAAATTCTGCTCATCTGGCTCAAAGCTTAATAATTGGGATTGCGGGAACAAAGCGCGCAAAATCGGCAAAGTGTCACCAATATAACCGCCTACATCAAAGACAGCTTTTCCGTTAACTGCTTTGAGCACCTCTGCAGGCATATCATAAAGACCGTACCAGTTGGTGTAGGACGAGCTCCAATCCAAATTCACCTGCTGCAAAAATGGCGGATTACCAGCTGCCACTTGGTTGAGATTACGCTCCAGCAGCATCTTATCGGTTGGTGACCACAGCAGATCATCACTGACCAAGCAAGAGCCACCCACGCGAGCTATATCGTGCAAACGCTCACTGCGATCCACATAGTCGCAAGAAACCTCGTCCATGCCTGCCTTAAGCTTGGCTAATACTGGCCCCATGGCATGGGCCTCGCGATATTTCGCAAAATCCTCCACCCATTGGAAGTGGCAGAAATTGTAGTGATCTAAAACAAAATCTCCGAACTGCTCGGCAGTCAGCGGAACATCGCGACCGTCAGCAGTGCGCATTTGTGGCTTAAAGCGCAATTTCTCGCGCTGAGAAGCAATGGCAATATCACGTCCACGCTGATTTTTTAAATCAATTTGACCACTATTCGATTTACCCCCCCCCCCAAGCATTATTATTTAGACGTGAGTTAGGTGCTTTAGGTTTTTGACTAGCCTTATTCTTAGCCATTTCACCTCTCCTTTGCTTAAATTGTTGGACAAATATCTTGTGATTAGCAGTCGAGATAATCGATGCCCCTAAAGTCAGGGACTACCTCTAACCCCAAAAAATCCCGTATTTTAGCGGTTTTTACACAGTCAGACCGTTGTTTAGGGAACAACTATATCTAGTTGTTAATTTTATCTAATAAACAGATTTATTTATATTAAATCGTATATTTATACTTTCAATATAAATACTTTATAGTTGTATCAACTGACGCTAAATCGTATTCTGAGAACTCTTATCTAATCCCTATTTTCGGGCATATTGCTGCCAAGCAGCATGACCAATCATACCGGCCCACGGGGCGAAGTAACATGCAGTTTTCTCTGAATAACATCAACAACTTTAACACTCTCTTTGTTGGAGCGCCTCATCAGCAAGAGAGCAATTTAGGCGGCAATCTATTCTACGGAGATGCAGGCTCCTTCTCGCCTCAAGTCTATGACTACGTGATTAAGCGCTTTTGCGTGCAAAGCATGCTTGACGTCGGCTCTGGTCTCGGCCACCTCGCTTATCATATCAGCCACAACTACCATATTTCTGTTATTGGCATTGAAGGCTTACCATTTAATGTTGCCAACGCCTATTACCCTCTGGTGCATCACGACCTTACCAAAGGCCCATTTGTCTGTGGGCCAGTAGATCTTGTGAGCTGTGTGGAAGTAGTCGAGCACATTGAGCCACAGTACATGGATAACCTGCTGGACACTCTCACCCGTGGCAAACTGCTGCTCATGACTCACGCCATTCCAAGCCAACATGGTGACTTCCATGTAAACGAGCAGCCTTCCAGCTACTGGATTGAGAAATTAGCTTCACGTGGTTTTGGTCTCTTGGCTCAAGATACTCAAGTTATCCGCAAGCTGGCAGCCACTGAAAGCCATTTCCCAACCTACTTTGCCCAAAGCGGTCTGCTCTTTGGTCGTCTTCCTGTAGCTATGCCTAACCAAAACACAGCCAATCAAAGTCAAGCTGCTGATCAGCAGAAACCAGCTGCTCAGACAGCAGAAAATGCTGCTCCAAACACTGAGGCTGACTCTAAGGCCAACAGCAACACCGAGCAAAAAGAAGACAAGTAACAACACCTCTCTTCTTGCCCCTAAAATGGTTCTGGTTCTTGCAGAGACTCAGAATTTTTGCAAGAACCATCCATTGCACCTTCCCAATGTCCAATGTGACGCTACCGTCCACACAGGCGGAAACTCTACCCTTCTCCAATTTCCCTCTCTTTTCGGCGTAACCCCAAACGCACTTGTGACGCATGCATGACTAAATTTGCCTAATAAATGTATTGACTTATAGTAATAGATATAGTATATATATATATATATATCGCAGCATACATTTATTCTTTCGATATAAATACTTTATAGTTGTATTAACTGAGGCTAAATCGTATTCTGAACGCTACTCTAATCCCTATTTTTCAGCCCTCTTTCCTCCTGACAAGTAGGGTTTGGAAAAATCTAATGGACAGGCTAGTTGCAGGATAATGACCATCTATGAGACAGGAGCAATGCAATCAGTCTTAGACCTAGTGGCCAATGTCCCAAGAGCTAGGAGACTGCTCACTACTTCGAGGTGACTGTTGCCTTAAGCCCAGCAGATCTCGGACAAAATACGCCAACTCAAGATTTTTCCAAGGCTCGACTATCGTTCACCCTGTCATTACACCTACAGCAATCATGTCCTTTGTCGAATCGCTGCAAGCCGCCCAGCAAACGCTGTCTACAGCTTTAGCCCAACAAGCCTCACCATTCATCGTAAACCAGCACAAGATCGCCCAATGTATTGCCCTGATGAGCGATGAGCTCAGCAGAGTTAACTACCAGTCCGAAATCTCCTACCTCATGCTGCGCGACATCAATAAGCCTTTAGCAGCACAGATCAGCCCTTTCACTGAGGCTGATTGGCAGCATGTGGTTGAGCGCTGGCAAGGATTCGTGAAAAGCCCTGAGTGCCCAAAAATGGTTTGTACTCAAGGCGAGCAAGGCTACATGGCCAACATGCTCATGACCACCTTTATTGCTGGCCAATATCGCTATAACGATGAAGTTAAGGTGGCAAAAGACGAGATCTTCGTCGATTGCGGTGCTTGTTTTGGTGACACTGCTCTCTGGGCCTATCAGCAAGGTGCAGCTGAAGTCTACAGCTTCGAGCCAAGCCCTTACAACTTTGCCGTGTTAGAGCGCAATATCGAGGCTAACAACCACGATAAGAGCAAGTGCTTTAACTTGGCTGTGGGTGAAGCCAAAGGCAAACTCTCCTTTGCCGCCGCTCCAGGCATGGCAGGAGCCAGCCACGCTGACGCTCACGGCAACATCCAAGTGGACTGTGTGGTGCTGGATGATTTCTTTGCCGAACACAACATCAAACCAACCTTCCTCAAATTCGATATCGAGGGTGCTGAGTATGGTGCTCTAAAAGGCTGCCGTAAGACCATCACTGAGCTCAAACCAAAACTCACTGTGTGCCTCTATCACCAGATCAGCGACATGTGGAGGCTTCCACTGCTAATTCACGAAATGGTGCCAGAGTATCGCTTCTATTGCCGCAAAAATAACGTGCATAATGAGTTCATCCTCTATGCCACCATCTAATTGAGAGCCCCCACCTCACATTGAGCGAAATCATCCAGCTCTAAGCGCAAAAAAGCCAATCTATCGGCAAACGACGGATTGGCTTTTGATTTTTTGGCTCCGATACAGCCTCACCATTAGCCCCTAAACTAATGGGCATAGGCATAAGGCTGATCGTGCCTTCTTAGCGAGAAAAATCTATTACTTGCGCACCTTTGCGTACTCATTGCACAGGCACCAGCGCATAGGCTCATCTTCTTCGATCTCGGAGAAACGTGGGCAGCCCTCTAAATAGGTATTGTCCGTGTGGTCATCATTGACCTTGGATACTTCCCAGCTCATCACCTTGCCTTCCTCAGCCCAGATAGAGTGGTACATACGTGGAGGTAAAGTCACACCAGAGCCCACTGGAATACGGATCACCTCACCTGGAGCAAAAATGCGCTTTTGAGCATCAAAGCTGATCTCAACAGGACGTTGCTCATCCAGCTTGTTATCCTCAGTAGCCCAATAGCACTTAATGCACAGAGTGCCACCACCACGGTTTAAGATGTCTTCCATCTTATAGGTGTGGAAGTGATAAGGCAGAACCTGACCATCCTCGATCAGCATCATCTTCTCAGCGTATGGCTTTGGATACTTTGGATTAGAAACGGAGCCATTGCGTAAAGTAAAGAGGCAGGTGCCGGTCTTGTAGAAGTCATTCGTGCCATAGTCGGTCACGTCCCAACCTAACTCCAGATCAAAGACCTCTTCCCAAGAGGCCTGATCGGCATTACGCCAATCATCAGCGGTCATGTAGGCAAACTTTGGCAGAGTCATGTTCTGCTCACGGGCAAAAGCCATGGCCTCTTCTACAATCTTGTTAATGAACGATCTCTTCACGGCACTTTCCTCAAAAACAGTTCAGCTGCAGCAGCCTTGAGCAAGCAGCTGATAAAGCTTTTGTTTTAGCTTACCAGCACGCTTAGCTCTGTGGGTTCTTTTAGTACCAACGGCTCTCTGCAATCCTTTGCAAGAATTTTAATCCAAATCTACTTTTCTGCTGTCAATTTTTCTAAAAAACAGTGATTTTTATCACAAGCAATTGTTTGCAATCGTTTGCAATAAAAGTCAGATCTCGTGGAGTTGCAACGAGAAAACTGAAGCAGTGTGCACGACTCAATGTGTTTGAGACAACGCAGGTACATATCGCTATCTGAAAGGCCTTGAAGTAGGCGCAGCAAACTTATCCGGCCTTAGTGCAGGCTCATGAACACCACGCCACGTCTAACGCCAAACTAACTTATAGGGGCACAAGCCAACTGCTCACCAACAACCAACTGCCTGAGTCTGTCGCTCACTGACAAGATGGCAATGGGCCTTTTTCCACCTTCGTTACCTTTGCTACCTTTTGCCCCTTTGCTGGCTTTAGTGCCCCTGCACTCACTGCTCTCTAAAGATTTAGCCCTCTGCCCCCTGTTCTGTTGCGATAAAATGGCTAAAACAAGGCTCTTAACAGCCAATCTTTCTGCAGCTCTTTGGCAACAAAGAGGCAACATGGCCTCACGCCATTCCCTCCTATTCCTCTGATCTCTCTAAAAGGACTAGACCGTGGCTGAATCTCTGGCGGCTATAGCCCGCAAACTAAACGTGGCTCCATCCACGATCTCTCGAGCTCTCTCCAACCCCGAGCTCGTAGCCCCTAAAACCCGTGAAAAAATCCTCAACTACGTACAGGAGATCGGCTACCAGCCTAACCTTGCTGCTCGTAGCCTGCGTCGTAAACGCACTAACCTTGTAGGCATTGTCGTCAATGATCTCAGTGACAGTCTGATCGCGCAGTCAGCGAGTATCATGCAGGATCTCGCCTTTGAGAGAGGATTTTTTCCTGTGCTCTTAGCAACAAGGGATGATCCACAAAAGGAAAAAGAAGCCCTTGCCCAACTCAAGATCATTAACAGCTGTGGGCTAGTGATCATGCCTACCTGCCAGAGTGCTGCAACTTTAAACTCGCTGAACATTCCTATCGTGGAATTAGATCGTTGCTCCGGCTGCAACTGCTACGATGAGTTCCGCATGGACGATCAGGCAGCCATGCAAATGGCCTGTAGCCACTTAGTGAGTCTAGGCTGCCAGCATATTGCTGTGCTTTTTGGTAATGTGGACTTAGTGACCTCTTTCCGCTCACGTTTTCAGGCCTTACAGTCCTGTGCCCCTCAAGCGCACTACAGCCATTTTTTCACCCAAGCAATCAGTGCTCACGAGATTGCTGCCAGCGCTCGTACCCTGACCCATGCGTTGTTACGCCCAACTGCTGACAATTTAGCAGCTACCCAAAATATCTTGCTTCCATCCAGCTCTAACCTAGATCTCAGCTCACTACCACCGCTGGATGGCATCATCTGCACCAACCATAGTCTGGCCACTGGTGTAGTCCAAGGCTTCTTTGATCACAAGCAGCCTCTGAATCAAAACATCAAGCTGCTCACCTTTGATCATCCTGATTGGTTGCAAGTACTACCGCAGAAAATAGCCTCGCTAACCAATCCACTAGAGCAAGCTGCACAGCAAGCAATGGAGCGTCTATTGGATAGAATCGAAGGGCGCTACATCTCTAATGTCGAGGCTCGACTCTTGCGCCCTGTTTTACATCCTGCAGAGAACTAGCGCTAAGTTAAGTAAAGCTCACTGGGGGCGGGCGCTGTGCCCGCTCAAGCTCTTACCAATCGGAGTTAGTCTGCTGCTATCGCAGCTACTACTCCCTAATCGGTTCCATTTCCTTCCTCAGATGGCTCCACTGTTGGTGGTGGCAGTGGCTCATCCAAGCCTTGCAACAGATTCAAGACAGGAGACATGTCCTCATTGAGATCACTTGGATTTGCCTCCATCTCGCTTGGTTCTTCTGCTTTAGATGCAGGTCTATCGGATGGCTCCTGTTGCACATCCAATTCAGAAGCCGAATCAGAGTCTGAGTCTGGTGATGGTGCTAACTGCTCCTGAGGCTGTACCTGATCTGGGTGAGCCAGTGGGGCATTAAATTGTCCTTGCCGATCCAGCTGCTCAAAGTATTTTTGAGCCTCTTCGGCTTGCTTCTTTAAGTAAGCCTCACGCTCAGCTTGCTGCGCATTGGCCATCTGATCGGCTTTGGCTACCATTTCTTGACGCTCATAGCGATCGATTTCTAACAAGGCATAGCGGAACTCTAAGTACCCTGTAACGTTAGTAGCTATACACAGCTGAAAGAGGTCATAAGCAAGCTTATAGTCACCAACAAAATCTGCTTGCTTGCCCATGTAGAAGTAGGCCTCACACAGACGGCGGTTCAGTTCTACACGATTTAAGTTAGCCTCACGAATGGCATTGATCACCTGATGGGAATTGATCTTGCCGAGGAAAAAGTCTAAGACTTCCAAACCCCAAGGCACATTACCCTCAATCGCATCGCGGCGCTCTAACAAATGTTGATGAGCATAGTCTTCACCATGCACCGTGCGCTCTAAGATGTACAACCAAGCAATACGGAATGGGTCGTTATGATCAAAGTCATAGAACTTTAAGAGATCTTGTAAGCCGAGCTGGGCACGGTTGCCGTAATACAAAGCAATGCCGCGATTGAAGTAAGCAAAGGTTTCCTCAGGGTCGATCTCTAAAGCGGCATCATAGGCATCATAGGCCTCGCTAAAACGCTCAGCACTGGCAAAATAGATTCCTAAGAAGTTATAGGCTTGGGCATAGTCAGGCACAGCGATCAGAGAGCCCATAAACATGGTACGCGCTGTCACATCCATCCCCATACGATCGTAGAGTAAGCCCAATTGATAAAGCATCTGCGCCCGACGCTCTGGTGAGAGCTTTTCTTGAGCCAAGATCTGCGTCAGCTGAGCGATTAAAAGCTGATACTGCTCACGCTCAGCATGATCTGGAGCCGCTAATATAATGTCCTCAGCATCTACCGCAAAGGTTGAGTTCAAAGGAGGATCAAAGGCACCGCTCTCTTGATTTATCGAACAGGCACTTAAGCTCAAAGCTAAAGCCAGAGACGCACCTATTCCTCCTAAACGCCCCCAACGGCCTAACATAGGAAAGCGCCACTGCCACATGCCGTGAGCATGGGAGAGCACACCATCATTCTTTTTTGTGAGGATCTCACAACCCTCGGTATTCTCTTGATCTCTCACCTTGATCCTCCGGCTATTACAACGCAGCCTCATGCTGCTACTCTTGCCTCTGACCGGCTCAATTGAGCTGGGCTCCAGTGTTTGCAACAAACCATAAAAACCAAGCTCAGCTTACAGCCCGAAAATTAGGGGCCACTTTGCTACGCTTAGCTGTAGTTCGTTATCCCGCGCGGCTCTTGGCTTTGCGACCTCGCAAGACAATCTCGATTTTAGCAGCACCCAAAAGGTTTTGGCTATGTCCTCTCTTAGCAAATATTTGCCCAATTATCTTTGGTGCTAAGCAAGCTCTAACAGCCTGATAGCAGCGCCTAATGCTCCCTAAAGAAATGCTCGCGTGAACTCAATGATGCTTCTATTGGCTAAAGGTGCTTAGTGTATGTCTCTTGCCAGCACCTGATAGCACCTGCTCTCAGGCTAAGCGCTGCCCCTAAAGCGCAAGATGTGTGCCCACTACAAGCTTGTCCTCGCTCCTTAAGGCTACTCTTTGCCCATGAGGCTACTACCACTCGCAGCCCATGGGGCCCTTCCGCTCGTTTCCTATAGGCACCCCTTGACTTTGGTCATGGTTTTTGTAAAATGGTACATTGCCTATGGGGGTGATTCTGGATTCGACCGGAAGTTACCTAGCTTGAGGTGCATGTCGAGGGCGGGAGCCTCGTAAAAAGTCCATTAAAATAGTCGCAAACGACGAACAAAACTACGCTTTAGCAGCTTAATAACCTGCGTAAAGCCATCGGTGTTCACGCCCTGCTAGTGTCGCGTGACGATTCCGGTGTCAGTTTCTTCACTAGCTCGTGTGGAAGCCCCGCTTGTGGTGGAAGCATTAAACTCTTTTACAAGCTGGGTATTCAGTGGCGTGACTCTCCGCAGCTGGTACTAAGATCATAGAGATGTCTAAACATGTAGTACTGATAGTGAAGTCTTTTGGGACGTGGGTTCAAATCCCACCACCTCCACCAAATTCTGAACTTCCATCTTTGTGGGCTTATCCCCCACGCAAGGCAAAAGATGGACAAGAGCGCACTTCGGTGCGCTTTTTTGTTTCTGCTTTCCCCTCTCGTCTTGACTTATCTCGATTTCGCGACGGCTCGTACTATCGCCAGCAAACGCCGCCATCTGCGCTACCCGTTCTTAAGCCAATTTGGCTAGCAATATTGCTTGCACTGTTTTGGTGCCTAGTTGAGAAATAAGCCATTTGGTTCACAATGTGCCATGCAGCTTGAATATCCAAGCTGCTACATTGCCAGCTCAACTCCAGCCCATATTCAGTCTTTTCTGTTGAACCAGCTGGATTTAGGCTTGCTCTCCACCCCGCAAATCTCTTAATAACAGAGGCGTCTATGTCCATCGAGCGTGTGACCGAATATTTCAAGCAATTCGGCCGTGAGAACGATATCCTGCAATTCCCTGTGTCATCTGCAACTGTAGCTTTAGCTGCTGAAGCTCTGCACTGTGCTCCTGCCTTGATCGCTAAAACCCTCAGCTTTAAAGGCCCTGAAGGCCCTATCCTGATTGTCATGACTGGCGATCGCAAGCTCGACAACAAGAAGTACAAGCAAGTGTTCCACACCAAGGCTGTCATGCTACACGGTGATGAGGTAGAAGAGCTCGTGGGTCACGCTATTGGTGGCGTCTGTCCTTTTGCCATTAAAGAAGGTGTAAAGGTCTACCTCGACGAGGGTATCAAGCAATTTGAGTATGTCTACCCTGCTTGCGGTAGCGCTAACTCGGCCATTAAGCTCACCCCTGACGAGCTGTTCCAATACTCTCATGCCGAGAGCTACGTCGACGTGTCCAAGGAATTAGAACCGGTCGCCGCTAACGCCCCTGCTGCCTAAAGCCAGCCCCTAGCGGGGCTGCACAGCTGCCAGCTGGCAACGGTGCCAGCTGCGGCTAGTGGCGGATGCAACTGCAGTGGCGGCTGCAAGCTGCGTCTAGCAGCTAGCGGGAGTTCAGGACTACCTGCATGGAGATCATGAACTCGTTGGCGAGGATGATGGCCTCTTCGTAAGCTGCCCACAGACGTGACGACGGCACCTTAAAAGCCTTGGCATAAGCAAACACACCATCAAGGTTATTGCTTTCCATATCATCAAGGCACTTTGCTGTGCGGCAGTTCAGAGACTCCGTATCATTGATGCGCTTGGTGATCGCATACAGATAACGATCCTGATCCAACTGCTCTTGGGTCTTAAGCAAGATCTCAGGCAGCAGTGAAAACACTCCTGTCTGGAAGCAGAAATGGCGATCTTCAGCCGTGGCCTCAGGATTGCGCATCACCACGTGAGCCGTAAAGTAGCCGTGCATCAAGACACGACGATAGAGCTCATCGATCACGTGCATCGATGAACTCTGCACGCACTTGGTGTAGTGCGACAGCAAACCGTGAATCAGGATCACGGTAAACGAAGGGATCGGCTCGTGATTGAGCAGATAGTTGTAGATATCGCTCAAATTGCCCAGCGAGCGCAGCTCGACCTTTCTGAAGCGGTGCAAATGGTAGATGATGATCTTTAAGATGGCTCTATTCTCAGACAGGTATCTCTTAAAGATCTGGTAGTTGATCTTAGGCAAGAACAACTCATGCACCAAGGACATAATATCGGCTTGAAATGGCTCCAGCAGTGCAGGCGACTGCTTAAAGGTCATGGTGCTGGTGCTCATCGTCGAAATCACCAGATCAGCACGATAGCTCAAGGACATCTTGAGCAAGGTGGCTTCATCTGTACCGTAAGCAATCAACTTAAGCCAAGGGGCTTTGATCTTGAGCTTTTGGAAGACAGCCAACTGCCATGCCCCCTGCTCGCTCATATTCACGCAGATATACTCCACGTGCAAAATACCCTTAAGCCAGCCACGCTTCATCACATCCATCAGATCCACGGCAAAACGAATACCGAAGCGCTTGATCTGGGACATAAAGCCCACGACCTGCACACTTGGCTCTTGATAAGAAGGGATCTGCAGCACTAGACGTGAACCACCGCCTTTTTTCACTAAAGGGATCAAGGCAGGATTAACCGGCATCATGATCAGGGCTTTAGCCTTACTGCCCACAAAGTTCACGATGGAGCGCTTCAAAAAGAAATCGTCGATGATCGGCCCTACATGCTGAGGCAAAAGGCGATCTGTGATGAATTTGTTGCCCGACGAAAAACGCAGACGATACATCTGCACCACACGGTGAGCATCAAACACGGGGGTGCGCGCAATCAGATGACAGCGATTAGCGGCAGGATCACCAGCAGCTGCCGCAGCTGGTGCTGGTGCAGCCGCTGCTGCTTGGCCATTTGGAGCAGGACGAGGCGCGCCTTGACCACCTTGGCCAGCTGGGGCTCCAGCTTGACGTGCAGCGGCCGCGCGTTGCGCTGCAATACGCTGTTGTTCTTGCGCCAGAAGTGCTTTTTGTTGAGGAGTAAGAGGCTGTCCAGCTGCTAGAGCTTGACGTGCAGCAGCCACCGCAGCAGCACGGCGTTGCGCCATGATCGCTTGCTGTTGTGGCGTCAAAGGCTGGCCTGGGCGAGCAGCAGCTTGGGCATGCGCCGTTGCACCAGGTGCAGCACCTGCTGGCTGAGCCCTCTGCGGAACCGCTACGGATGTATTAGCTGACATCTACTCTACTGCTCTTACGCGTGCCCCTGTTCGTTGAACCAAGGCACATCTAAAACGACCCAACCTACCACAAACAACCGTCAGGGTAAGCTTCTACCTAGATATTACCCTTTGACCTATCTGCTTTCCCTAAAGCCCAAAGCTAATGCTAGACACTCTCCTGAGAAGAATACAACCAATGAAGCGGCATAGTTCCATGGCCCAAACCTCAAGGATCCTCTATCGAAGCTAGTTTTACCGCAGCCCGACAGATGCTAATTCTAAGCGATGGCTCCTTAATTTAAGCCTAGATGAATATGCCTCTCTGGCTCTGCTAAATTCAGCACCACGTCTAAAGAGCGGCCTCTTTACGCGCGGCTACAGCCATACGTTTTTCGCGAACAATTTTTCTACAACACTCCCAAAAGAAGTGCTTATAGAGGCAACAAGCGCATATTTACGCCGCGCAGCGACGTTTGCGCCATACTTTGTGCACGGGTGCAATTGCAGTGCCAAAGGCTATGAAGACCTAACAGTGCAAACGGCCAATATCAGCTCATGAAGACCAACAATCTAAACATTACAGCCATGATCTCTGCTCTAAAGATAGGCTCACACCTTCACAGCTGTATCCATGGCACATCCTAGCAGCACACAAGGGACATGGGCCCAGAGATCACCCCTTGGCTCCTTTAGGCCACTTGGCCCTTGGCCACCTTAGCCACCTTTGGCTCTTTGGCTCTACTGAGCGGGCTCGCCTAAAGCCGCCAGCATGCTTGCCTGCCTGCTTAGCTCAAGGGCACTACTTATGGGTAGTGACGATGTTGAGCACCAGCAACAGCTCGTTAGTGCGCATCAGAGCCTTTTCATAGCTGATCAGCACCGAAGCTGGAGGCACGCTGTACTTGTGGATGAAGTCGAAGATGGCATTGAGGTTAGTAGCCTCGATGGCTTGCACACACT
>DXEV01000171.1 GCA_019114785.1 Candidatus Anaerobiospirillum pullistercoris
CGCCGCCTGCGCCGCCTGTGCCGCAGCCTGCACCACAGGCTTAAACGGCTTTACTCTTTCCCCACAAGGCCCGATTTATGAGCACCAAAACACTTTGGACTAAAGCCCGTCGCTACGTCCTTGCTTCATCCTTAGGTTTACTCTTACCTTTAGGCCTCAATGGCTGCCAAACTGCCTTAGAAAGCGGCCCGCTCATCACTGACCAAAGCTATTGGCAAGGCATGCAAGAGCGTTTGCAGCAGATCAAGAGCGTGCAATTGCGTGGTAACGTCAGTATTGCCTACAAAAGCGATCGCTTTAGTACTAACTTTGTGTACCGCAGCACCGCACCAGGCACCTACTCGCTGCTCTTAGTGAGCTCTTTAGGCTCACAGCTGGCTGATCTAAAAGTCACCCCAGAGGCAGCAGTCTTAATTGCTGACAATCACACCTTTACGGCCCAAAGTCCACAAGAGCTGTTTGCCCAAGTCACTAAGATTCCACTGCCACTGGATGACTTCCAGAGCATTATCATTGGTAAGGCCCTGCCTAGCAGTACCTTTACCTCAAACGGTATTCTGCGCACCACGACCTTACCGGACTTTCAGGTCGCCTATAACGACTACTTAAGTCTGCCAGAATCCCAGCTGTCGCTGCCAAAAGAGATCGAAGTGCTCGGTCCAAACCTGCGCTTAGTGGTAAAGACACGCGCTGTCGAAAAGCTAGAGCTCTAGCAGTCCCCTGCACAGCCAAACATTACTGTCTTGGCCATGGCAGTCTTCCTTGGCTAGGGCCATGGTCTTGGCATAGCAAATCCCAGTCTCAGTCACAGGAGCCCGATATGGCACAAACCTCTACCCTGCAAGTGCTCTCACCTTGCAAAATCAACCTCTTTCTCTATGTGCTCGGCAAGCGTCCTGACGGGTTCCATGACTTGCAGTCTCTCTTTTGCTTGCTCAATTACGGCGACACCATGGACTTTACGGTCGAGCATGATGTGGGTAAAGCCATTAACCTCCCTAATACTATGGGCTTTGCGCTTGAAGACAACCTGATCTACAAAGCAGCTAAGCTCTTACAAACAGAGGCCGGATTAGATGCCAGCGTGACCGTGAATGTCACTAAGCGTCTGCCTATGGGCGGCGGTTTAGGTGGCGGCTCCAGCAATGCTGCAACCACCCTCTTAGTGCTCAACGCTCTGTGTAAGTTAGGTTTAAGCCCAGAGCAATTACTAGAGCTGGGGGCACGCTTAGGCTCAGATGTGCCTTTCTTTATCCAAGGGCATAATGCCTTTGTGGAGGGACGAGGCGAGCACTTACACAATGTGGATTTACCTGAGCGCTACTATCTAGTAGTAACGCCTCACTGCCACGTCTCCACCAAAGATGTCTTTACCGATCCAGAGCTACCACAGTACTTTAGCCCTAAAAGAGAGCTGAGTGAGCTCTTGGTAACTCCTTTTGCTAACGATTGTGTGACTATTGTTAGAAAAAAGTTCCCAGAAATTGGACAGACACTAGACAGATTGCTAAAATACGGTAGCCCTGCAATGTCAGGAACGGGAGCTTCTTGTTTTTGCGCTTTTGATAGCAGAGAAGCAGCTGAGCAAGCTCAACGTGAGATCGCAGCATTTACCGATCTGAGCGTGAGCAGTTTCGTCGCTAGCTCCTGCAACTCTTCCCCAGTACTGGCAGCAATCAGAGCATCTTTGTCCGCAAATTAACGGCAGCGGCTGTCGCTTTCGTTTACAGGATCTATCTCATAAAACCTCTAGACAACGCTTATAGAAGCTAGAAGATAGAGGTCTGATTTTCCTGCCCACAACCATTGCCATGCTTAAGCTAAATCTTATTGTTCATCAGTGTCTGCATCAAACAAGCAATCCTAGTTCGTATCGCATCTCAGATTGATAAAAGAGCACCCCTATTAGGCACATGAGGCACATTAGGCAAGTGACTCCACAACTGAGACGTTACACCTAGGATTTTTGTTTTTTAGCACTGAGGCAACTAAGAGCAGCGTTAAGCAAGGCCACTCAAATCCAGACTGAGCAATGAGTTGAGCGCTCGGCGAGGGTTTGTTTCAGGCAAGAAGATCTAACATCTCTGTGACGGTCTTAAGGCAACAGCTTACGACTTTTGCTGGACAACCAAAATCTACGGCCAACCGGTCGCATTCAATATCGTTCTTTTAGGACTCGCAATTCCATGGCAGATATGAAACTCTTTGCTGGCAATGCCACCCCTGAGCTAGCAAAAAAGATCGCCGCTCGACTCTACACCCGCTTAGGTAACGCCACCGTCGATCGCTTCAGCGATGGCGAAATCCATGTGCAGATTAATGAGAATGTGCGCGGATGCGACATCTTCATTATTCAGTCTACCTGCGCTCCAACTAACGATAATCTCATGGAGTTGATCGTGATGATCGACGCCATGCGTCGTGCTTCTGCTGGTCGTATCACTGCTGTGGTGCCTTACTTCGGCTATGCACGTCAAGACCGCCGTCTGCGCTCGGCTCGTGTGCCTATTACCGCTAAGGTAGTAGCCGACTTCTTATCCTCCGTCGGTGTGGATCGCGTGTTAACCGTAGACTTACACGCCGAGCAGATCCAAGGCTTCTTTGATGTGCCAGTGGACAACTGCTTCAGCAGCCAGATCTTCGTTGAGGACATGTTGCAGCAGAACCTGACCAATCCTGTGGTGGTTTCTCCAGACATGGGCGGTGTGGTGCGTGCTCGTGCTATTGCTAAGCTCTTAAACAACGCTGATATCGCCATTATCGACAAGCGTCGTCCACAGCCAAACGTCTCTGAGGTGATGCACCTGATCGGTGACGTCAAAGAGCGTGACTGTATCATCGTTGACGACATCATCGACACTGGTGGCACCTTATGCAAGTGCGCTGACGCCTTAAAGGAGCGTGGTGCTCTGCATGTGATGGCTTATGCTACCCACCCAGTGCTCTCCGGCAAGGCTTGCGAGAACATCACCAACTCCACTTTAGATGAGTTAGTGGTATCCGACTCGATCCCTGCCACCGAGCAGACCAAGAGCATTTCTAAGATCCGCTACTTAACCTTAGCCCCAATGCTGGCTGAGGCCATTCGTCGCATTAGCAACGAAGAGTCGATCTCTGCAATGTTCCAGCAGGTCTAAGATCAAAAAAGCCCTTCGATTTGAAGGGCCTTTTGCTCACTCACAGAGGCAAGCTTCGGCTTGCCTTTGTGCTTTCTGGGCCATGGCCATGGCTGTCGCCACGGCCCAGCCCAGCATGGCCAAGCCTGCGTGGCCACAGCCAGCGTGGCCATGCCACGCGCCTACGGATTAGGCTGTCTCTCGGTTGGATCCTCCACACCAATCTGGCCCAAACGCTGTCTAATGGTGGCCAGACGCTTCTTAACCAGCGGTAACTGCACATTGTTGAAGTACTGCTCGTCACCAAACATGATGGTGGCGATGTTGGAGCCGTTATAGCGGCTTTGCTTGTAGAGCATAAAGACATCGCTGGCGGCAGTGAACCAATTTAACGAGCACTTGTAACGATCCTGCGATAACAAGCTAGAGAGTGTGCAGAGATCGCCTGCCAATGAAGAAAGATTCTGCACTGGGCTATGCTGTGGCTGAATCTGCTTATAACGCTGCGATAAGAAGTCCAACATCACTACTGTTGGGATCTGATCACCAAGGTGCTGCACTAAAACCACCGAGCTCAGCATGCCTTCTTTGTTAGCCCGAGCCTCGATCCGCTCTAAATTGTGCACCTCAAGGCAATCCTTACCATAAACCGTAAAGCGACGCTTGCTGCTAAAGACGTAGCACTTGCGATTGACTGGCATGTCAGCAATGTAGTGTCGCCATGCCTCGGCGTATTCCTCTAAGGTGATCTTGCCGATATAAGACTGGCCGTAGTCGGCTGGTTGCAGGAAGTATCCAGCAAAACCAGAAAATGCAGGATCCGTGATCCACGACTTAATGGCAAACTTTGGGTTAAAGACATGATAGTTAGCCGAGTCATAGCCAGTGACGGGATCTACTAACGGTGTGTTTTGCGCAGCAGCGGCAGCGGCCATTTGTTTGGTGTCTTGACGCACATCGTTGGCATTACGGCCTAAAAACAGTCCATCGTTTTCTGTGCCTTGCACTGAATCTAACAAGTCCTCAGTGGTTAAGGCGTCATGAGGGATGTTGTCCAAGCGGATCTCATCGCTTATAGACTCGAGCATTTGCACCCTTTCTTGCAGCTTATCCGCAGAAAAATGGAGACCATAGCTTGAACGGAGAGGATCTTCCTCGAGCACAGCTGCCGATGTCACTGCATCCACACTTACAGCCTCAGCTTCAGCGGCACACATAGGCAATAAAGGAAACAGTGCCATGCCTAGTAGTAAAAGGAGCCATGACCCAATGCGTGCACCTTGAGAGCAGATTGACTGAGCGATTGAAGCTTGCACCAAAACCTGAGCTTGGGACTGCAAGGCACCGGTGTACTCATAAGACACAGATGTGGTACTGTGAGCCCAATCTTGGCAAAGCTTAATATGACGTCCATATGGCATAGCCAAACTCCTCAGAGTCATTACCCATGCTACTCCTTACCAAACACAACACAGGCAACTATGTCCTTGCAAAATATATTGCTCGAAAACCATCACTCTAGAATACACGATGCCCCTGACCCACACGCATTCGCCTCAGCAACAAGCATATGCTTGTCGCCTCAGCTGCTTAAGCAGCAGCGGCAAACTAAGGCCAAAGGCCTATAAAGCCTACAGGGACATGGCTTCTAAAGAAATCTTTTTAATCCCCCACCGATTTAACCGCAACACAACCCCTTACTCTCTTACTCCTCAAGCCCCTTGGAGAGCCCCTATTCACACTATCGTCCTACATTTGGCACACGCACTTTCAGCCAAATAGAAGCACAAGCTCTCTGGTATCCACTTATGTCTGTATACGAGCAATACAACCCGAGCACTACATCCTCGGGCTCGGGGACAAAACAAAGACGGTAAACCAATAGGCACTGACAGATCTATCGCCACTACTCATATATGGCACGACTGAGCCTCAGCTCTATCTCAGGGCTGTAAGGCCAAGCATTACGCGGCACGAAAAGTGGCGTGCGAGTGCAATGACACAATAATGTTCCACAGCTCTAGTGCTCTACGCACTGGGGACAGGATTTTACCTAAACTAACGGAAGTTTAGAGAGCAGCTCTTGCGGGCTGCATGCCTATACGATGGGAGGTCAGGTTCGATGTAATCCAGAATATCCTGCCACCAGCATTATCTAACATGAACCGACATATCCATCACTGGTGCAGGCCAAACGTTTACAACTAAACCTAAACCGAAAAAAGGTGCAAAAAGGAAAAAATCTTTGGGCTCTAAGCCCTACAAAACCGCCAACCAAATCAGCTTTCCCTCAGCAGCCTAAGCAGGCAACCAATTAAGCCTTAGCTGCTCTATAGGGGAATACGTGCACGGACACAAAAAGCGCTCAGATCAAACTGGCGGCAACACACACACAGCAAAAACTAATGGCAGATCTGGGAGAGGAAAGAAGCGAAACCCTCTAACTTTAGAGAGGAGAGTAAAAAGAAAGACTCTGACCTGCACTACTTTTACACCAAGCAGTGCTTTTGCTCTGGGCTGTGTTCTTACTCTAGCTTGCTCAGAACACAGGAAATATCAAGTCTCTGGGCTTAATCCTGATCTCTATTCTGCTTTTTAGCAGTCGGCAGTTTTACAGTATAACGCATCTAGGCGTCATAGATACCCCAGAAACAAAAAAAGCTCACAACTAGTCCTCAAACCAGAAGTAAGCTATCTGCTCATGCTTTACTGAATGGTGCCCAGGGCGGGACTCGAACCCGCACCTTTTTACAGACTACCCCCTCAAAGTAGCGTGTCTACCAATTCCACCACCTGGGCAAGCATTGTTAGCATGTTTTGTCGCAATCGCATCGCGATTGAACGGTGCTCATTATAAGGATTTTTAAGTCCTTGTAAACACTTTTTTGCAATCTTAGCCCACACAGAGGTCTGACAGAGTCTCCAAGGGTCAGCAGGCGCATATTTAAGGGATTCTATAACGCACCATTTTGGTTCATCAGAAAAAAGCTTAGAGCCACACTGGCTCAGCAGAGCCCCCAGCAGAGCCCCTGCTCTGCGCTGGCTACCGCCAGCTTTACACAGCTAAGCAGGCAGTTACGCCCCTGTACCCTGCTCTTGCTTTTATGCAACGACGCCCTTCTCTCAGCTACCCAAGGCTCAGTCTTGACGCAGGCTTGGTAGCTGATGGTCTTTAAACCGTCTAAAATAGCCACATTGCAGCCCATAGATGCGAATCTTGCGCAATTTCTGGCAGCTATTTTCATAGCTCAAACAATGTGATCTTTTCCCTTAAATTACGTAAATTCTGCCCCATTAATTAACATCTCAGGGCATAGCATGTTTTACGACTTGCTTTTATTGCGCTCAAAAAGCAACAATTAATTCACATATCCGTTAAAAAGGATATAAGCTCAAGGATGTAGCGATTATACAGGTGGATTTAGACTCAGGAGTCTAAAAGTCGCTAACGTCTCTTATGATCACTGTGGTAGTCAGAAAGCAACTGACAACAGCCACGGCTCGCGCTTACTGGCGTAATGGCTTGCGCCAGTGCTAACCGTGCAAGAGCACTGTCTCTCATTTTTGCTTTGGATGCTTAGAGAGGCAGAGCTTAGTTGGCTTTTCTACTAACGCAGATCATGAGCGCGTTGAGTAATGTTTTAGAGTGCGCTTGCTTGGTGAAAGCCTTGCTTGGTTAAACCACTGCTTGGTGTAACCAAAGATAAGCCGAGGCTAAGGCCTTGGCCTTAATCTAGGCCTAGGCCTAGGCCAACAAGGCCAAGTTAAGATAACTTGCCCCTGCTGCTCTACCAAGCGATCAGCACCTACTCTACCTACTCTCACCTCGAAATTGCTGCAACTACGAGTAATGATAAAGATCCAAAACCAGAATAAGATCCACTGACGATCCTTTCGTCAGTGCTTTGCTCCTCTTACAAGAAATCTAGCCAAGATGCAGACAGGTACCATGGCCTTTAGTGACGGCTACTCACTTTTTGCTGTCACTGTGCGATGTGCATCTAGTCTCATTAAGCTTGTTTTTTCTTGCTATGTCATATTTCTGCGCATAAAACAGCGTAAAAGCTAGCATCTTAGTGCTTTTTGTGGCGCAATAGAGAGATAGGACAATCTTATAGGGCACGATCTACAGCTGATGCTAAATAGCAACAGCGCGCTTCCTTACAGAAAGGTAAAGCAGATGTGTCAGGAGAGGTGTAAAGTCTGAGGAATAAGCTTGATCTGGAGATGAGCGGGCAAAGGAAAAGCGCTGTACTTGTGTACTGATACGCTATGGGTTAAGGCTTGAACGTATTAAGTGCCACCAACGTTTTTCCTTTGGTACCGATCTATTGCTTAATAAGAAAAAGCTATACTCTGCTGCAAAGACCAATAGGCTGCCAACCGGCAAAGCCTTAATGCACATCAGAGGGAACTCCTCTGGAGCAGCGATATTGCAGCACCCATGAGCCAAACAGGCTAAAATAGCCAGAATCGCAAGCACATTACTAGGAGTTATCACTTGGAATATACCGGAGCTCGTGTGAGCTCTTCTCGGTTTGGGATCTAAAGCTGTCCTGCCCTTGCAGGACTTCATAGGGCTCGCAAAGAACAGGTTCGTAGGCACCTGCTTTTGCAAGTGTAACGATTCTCTCTTTTGCCGCGCTGTGGCCTTAATTTCTTTCTATTGGGACAAAGCGAAAGAAGCTTCATAGGTTTAGCGCTTACCACTGCACTTTGAGGCAAAGGAGCTTTTTATGTCATCACGTGGAATTTACCCTAACTTCCGACAGGTCTCTGAGGACGAGTTTGCTAAGCGTTGTCATACCAAACTTAAAGGACCACCAACTGGTAAGATGCTCTTACCTGCAATTTACTTGATCGCAGAGGACACCACGCCGCCACCAGGCACAACCTGCTCGTGTGGTATGAAGCTCACGCGACGTAATGTGATTAAGCATGGTACCTGTCGCACTAATCTGGTCGATTATGACCCTGATGAGAACCGCCCAATTCGCTGTAGCTTATTGCAACAGCGCTGGCGCTGCCGTAATTGCAACAAGACGCACATTACGACCCCGCTCTTTAAGCATCCTCGCCATGAAGCGACCAAGCGAGCAGTACGCACGGTAGAGCGTCTACTGCGCAATAACGAGCTCTCTTACCAAGAGATCTCCAGACGCACAGGACTTGATACTAAGATCGTGTCAGACATCGATCGCGAGTCGGTGCAAAACGAAATCGATCTGGAAAACGAGGATTAAAATTTTCCCTCCGGCTGCGGGCCCTCTCGCAGCTGTTCCACCGCAAACCGTGCCTAGCAAAATGGCCCAAACACGTTTGCAGTGGCCCATCACACACAACACCTTCCTCATTTCTTATTTTTCTTTCCGCAAAAAAGACCGAGGGCAGCTTAGCTGCTCTCAGCCTTGCCGCCCTCGCTTTGTTCTTTGCTTTGTTAACAGAACTGACGAAACAGTCCCCAACCTAATAAGCGTAGCTCAGCTCATGAGGATGGATCAGCTCGCCCTTTTCTCCTGTTAACAAGAAATTGTAGATGGAGTCGTACAGGATCACGTTCTGCACATACTTGCGGGTCTCGTTGAATGGAATGCACTCCACAAACATAGCCGCGTCACGGTAGACACCATCGTGAGAGCGCCAGCGAGGAATACGATTTGGGCCTGCATTGTAAGCTGCGGCGGCCAAAATACGATTGTTGTCGAAGCGATCTAACATCCAGCGCAGATAGGTGCTGCCGTATTTAATATTGGTCTCAGGATCAGTCAGGGTATTGGTGCCACCAAACTTCCACTTCTCTTTCTTGGCAATCTGGCGGGCAGTACCAGGCATCACCTGCATTAAGCCCACGGCACCGGCCCAAGAGCGAATGCTGTGATTGAGCATGCTCTCCTGACGTGACACACCATAGAGGAATGACAGAGGCACGTTAGTCTCTTTGGAGAAGTGCTCATAGTAATCGCGGTAGGCAATTGGGAAGCGATAGTCTAAGGCATCCCAACGACCAGAGCTCACCACAAAATCAATGGCATAGCTGATATTGCCGGTCTGCAGAGCCCATTGAGCCATCACCATAGCCTCGTGCTCTGGTGAGCGCTTAGCGATCTCGCGCCACTCATAGATGGCGTTGTCATCATCTAAGGCATAGAGCTCTAAGAAACGGATAGCAGCCTTATTGTTGGCAATATCCATTGGGAAGGAGAAGTTAGGGTCGATCTTGAGGTAATTAAATGGATACTCAAGACCTAAGCTCTGGGCAGCATAGAAACCAAAGAAGCTACGATCCTTAGCTACCTCTGCGAGGAGAGCATCGCCCTCTTCGGTATTACCTAATTCTTTAGCTGCACGGCCCTTCCAATAACGCCAATTAATATCATCCTGCATGTCTAAAGGCAGGTGATTGATCAGCACATAGACTTCATTCCACTGACCAAAGAAAATAGCACGACGCAGGCGCTGCTCTTTGAGGGTGTTATTCCAAGCTAAGGTTGGCAGATTCTTGTCCACCCACTCCACATCCTCAAGGCCATAGCTGCGGCCTAAGAACGAGCTAGCAAAGATCTGGTAGATATCAATGAGCTCAGTCTCAGATGGCTCAAAGGTCTTAATGAAGCGCGAGAAATCGTTACGGGCGGCACGTGGCTGTAAATTGGCGTAGCGCTTAAAGGCTAAGACAGCGACACGATGCTGCTCCCCATCGTTACCTTTAACCTCGGTAAACAGCTTCTCTGGATCTTTGTAGAGCTTCATTTGGGCGCTGACACGCTCAGCAAAAGGAGTTTTTTGCAGCTCACGAGATAGAGACTCGGTGGTCTCAGCATATGAGCTCTTAATGTATGCCGACTCAAAGCGCTTGAGCACCAGCTTGTCAGTAAGGTAGCCCTTAGCATCAAAGAGGCTCATCAGGCCATTACAGGACATTGGGCGCTTGCTTAAATCAAGATAAATGCGAGTGGCATAGCTGACAGCGTCCTCACTGACCTTATCTAAAGGCCAATTGGCCTCATAGAAACGGCACATCTGCGACTTTTGGTTAAAGCTAAGAGTAGAGAGCTTGGTCTCATCAAAAGGCTTAGGGCCAATCAGCTGGGAGAGATGCTCGTAGTCGCGCTGATCAGAGAAATAGCGGGCATAGCGATCTTTGAGTAAAGCCGAGAGCTCACCTTGCTCATTGCTTTGAATAAACTTCATGACCGCATCGAACTTCTCAGTACGGATGTTGTAGGCCAGATAGTAGTAATTGAGCCAAATGTTAAGAGGATAGCCTTGGAGTTGCTCTCTTTGGATAGCAAAGCCTAAAGCCTCATCACCACGCTTAAAGGCATTCTCAGCTTGGACAAAAGCCTCACGCATCTTAGTGATGCGGGACTTAGGCATTTTGGCAAAGAGATCGAGATCCACCATGCGCGAGTTCAGCATCATCTGATCCTCAAAATGCATGGCCTGACCTGAGGAATCCATGACGATCTCATCTGGGGAACCAGAGACAGCAGCATTAGAGTTAGCACCGGCGCGAATGGTGACATTAGTGCTCGTCACGCTACTTAGATCAGTGCTCGCAGTGGCACCTTGATTAGGGGCTGCCCCAGCTACCTGTGCCCCACACAGGACACCACCGACCGTAGTCACGATCAGTGCCCACCAGCGTACCCGCTGAAAATCCAAAACACCCATTCAGCAGCTCCTTATCCTTAGCTTACCTCTTCCTTAAGGCAAGCCCCAATCCAAGCCGAGAGATCTCGATTTTTCACAAAAAGAAAAGCAAACCTTGGCAGCCTGCCTAGGCAACCTAGGCAGCCTGCTTTAACGGCCTAACGGCCTTACAGGGCCCTATCGGCCATACTGGCTCTGCCAGCCTTAACAGGCTTACTTTGTTGGCAGCCTCAGCTGCCACAGCAGCCTTGGTATTGTAGCCAAATTTGACCCAAGCTCTAAGACCAAGGGCGCAAATAACGCATTTTTGTGCAATTTCTCGGTGCAAAAGTCGCACCCACAAACCCCTGACCCCAAATGCAAAAAACCCCCAAAGCCGTGACAATTTTTTCAAAGTCACCAGCATTGAGGGTTTTCAGCTTTAGGGCCACTTCACAGGCCTAGCAGGCCTGCCAATCTGCAGGCCGCTGGCCTGCAAGCCAGCCAGCCCAGCTGGGGCTAGCGCAAGCAGCAGGGCTGCAGCGGCATGAGCCTTTTTAGGCTAAGAAGATGTTGTAGTAACCCACGGCCATGATGGAGCCAATGATAATTGGCAGCACAAAGCGCATGTAGTAGTACATCCAAGTTGGCACCTTAGGGCCTTCACCAATGTTGCACTCCTCACGGTACTTCTTGTAGGTCATACCAGTCTTAGCCGTAATGAAGAGCACCAGCACAAAGGAGCCTAATGGCAAGATATTGTTAGAGACTAAGAAGTCCTGTAAGTCCAAGATAGTGGAGTTACCACCCAGAGGATGAATATCTGACCAGTAGTTAAAGCCTAAGATACATGGGATGGACATCAGTGTGATCACAATGAAGTTACAAATCACTGACTTCAAACGAGAAATAGCAAATAAGTCCATACTCATGGAAATGATGCTCTCGAACACTGCAATCAGTGTCGACATAGCAGCAAAGAGCATGAAGAGGAAGAACAAGGCTCCCCAGAACCAACCACCGTCCATATTGGCAAACACGGTGGTCAGAGAGATAAAGAGTAAGCTTGGGCCTTGACCTGGCTCAACGTCATAGCTGAAGCAAGCTGGGAAGATCACGAAACCGGCCAGCAGTGCTACGGTGGTGTCTAAGCAGCAGATCAGGATGGACTCAGAGATCAGAGAGTGGCGCTTATCCATATAAGTACCAAAGATCTCAATCGAGCCTTGGCCAATGGACAGGGTAAAGAACACCTGACCCATTGCTGCCCACACTGCCTCCATAAAGCCATCGCGCTTCATGTTATCCCACGATGGGTTGAGGTAGTAAGAAATACCCTCACTGAAGCCTGGCAGCGTAAAGGAGCGAGCAGCCATAAAGAAGAGCAGAGCAAAAAGCACAATCATCATTGGCTTAGTGATACGCTCAACACCCTTAACCAGACCAAAGGCCACAATGGTGAAGGAGATACCTGCCACTGTCATCATGCAGATAAACATGATGTAAGGATCTGCCAGCAAGTCATTGAACTTGACCACAGCAGTCTCAGTGGTGGTGCCTTGTGGGAAGAATCCGGTGAGCGAGCGCAGGCAATAGTAGAGTAACCAACCAGTGATTACACCGTAGAACGACATCAGAATGTAGCTGCCTGGGATGATCCAGAACTTATTCCAGTGCCACTTAGTATTAGGTTGTTCCAAGATCTCAAAAGCGCGCGCCATAGAGCGACGGGCTGAACGGCCGATAGAGAGCTCCACGGTCAGTAGCGGCACACCGATGAGCAGCAAGAACACTAGATACATGATAACGAAGATAGCGCCACCATACTGACCCGTAATGTATGGGAAGCGCCAGACGTTACCTAAACCAATCGCACAGCCTGCTGCAATGAGCAGGAATCCTAAGCGCGAGGAGAATTGTTCGCGTTGAGCCATAAAAACTCCAAGACCAGCCAGCCCACAGATCACCTCACCGAAGCCCAAAGGCCAGCTTTAGTGATACATAGGGCCAAATTATGGTCTTTGACAGAATTACAGATCCGCAGCACTCTGACCGGAGCTGCAGGTGCATAGCTCTTTGCTCTTCCAGCTCAGGGCTGGTAAAGAAGAAATGGACTATGCCTGCTTGTGCACCAGCCCTCGCGAATTGGGGCTGGGGCGTGAGTCAGGCGCTGAGCGCGGATCCTAAAAAGGGGCTGCCTTTTTAAGGCGGCCTCGCCGTGCAGCGCTCCTACCAGCCGGTAAGCAGTAGGTCGCTGTCTAGGGCTGGGTGCTATTTGCCAAACACGCCGACGTAGCCTTGGATAAAGAGGGCTACGATCACGATTGGTAGCACGAAGCGATAGTAGTTCTTAAAGCTGTATGGAAGCTTGAGGCCGCGACCGGTATTGGTCTCAGCGAGGTAATTATCAAAGCCCCAACCATGCTTTAAGGTAATAAAGAGCACATAGCAAGTAGTGCCAAATGGCAGGATGTTATTGCTTAAGATGAAGTCGTAGGTGTCGAGTAAGGTGCTAGAACCGCCTAATGGGTGGATATCCGACAGATAGTTGTAACCAAAGAGGCAAGGCAGACCTAAGATCAAGATCACAATGCAGTTGATCACCACGGCACGCTTACGAGAGATGCGGAAGATCTCCATAGAAATGGCAATGATGTTCTCAAACACAGCAATCAGTGTCGACACAGCAGCGAAAAGCATGAAAAGGAAGAAGATACCGCCCCAGATTGCACCATAGTCCATGTTAGAGAACACAGTAACTAAGGTGACAAAGAGTAAACCTGGGCCTTGGCCTGGCTCCACACCGAAGCTGAAGCAAGCTGGGAAGATCACAAAGCCTGCCAGTAAAGCCACAGTGGTATCAAGCAAGGTGATGGTGAAAGCTTCATTACCTAAGGTGTAGTCCTTTTTCATGTAAGAACCGAAGATCTGGATAGAGCCCACACCTAAACCTAAGGTAAAGAAAGCCTGACCCATAGCAGCCGAGAGGGCATTTAAAATGCCTTCCTTTTGCATGTTCTCAAAGCTTGGCATCAAGTAATAGGACAAGCCCTCCTTAACGCCTGGCAAGGTAAACGAGCGGGCGGCAAGGAAAATGAGCAGACCAAAGAGCAAGAGCATCATTGGCTTAGTGATACGCTCCACACCTTTCTCAAGGCCTAAAGCGCACACCGAGAATGACAGCACTACTACAGTGATGGTGCAAGCGAACATGATGAAAGGACTGGCTAGCAGATCATTAAAGAACTGACCTGCTTCCACCTGTGTCAAATGCTCACCGACAGAGCCGGAGCCCAGCATCAGCATGTAGTAGAGCACCCATCCGGTAACTAACGAGTAGAAAGACATCAGGATATAGTTACCAGGGATCATCCAAAACTTGTTAAAGCGCCACTTGGTGTTAGGAGCAAGGATTTCAAAGGACTGACCTAAGCTACGGCGGGAGGCACGTCCAACGGACAGCTCCATGGTGAGCAGAGGTACACCCACAAATAACAGGAAGCACAGGTAGATGATGACGAAGATAGCGCCACCATACTGGCCCGTGATGTAAGGGAAGCGCCAGACATTACCTAAACCGATCGCACAGCCAGCGGCAATCAATAGGAAGCCCAAACGCGTAGAGAATTGTTCTCGTGCCATTTCAAAAAAATCCCATCAAGCCCGTGGCGCTCTAAGCAACAAAAGCAAAAAGCAAAAAGCGCCTCTAGCTGGGTACTGCTCCTAACACCATATGAGCACCCAACTACAGTCGCGGCCACAAGGCAGATTTACAAAAACACTCGACGAAGTAGACAAACTAATTCGCGGAAAGAAACCTCATCCTTTCACAACAACACCGTCCAAACAGACTCTGCACCATATTAGGGCAGAATCTGTCCATCTTCGACCACTAAAGCTAGGGCTGACACTGCAGTCCCACTGCTTTTAATCTCAGCTCGAACTTCGTCACAGACTTAAGCTCACGGCTTAAGCCACAACTTAAGCCATAGCTTACGCCCACTGCTCATGTTACGGCCTGAGCCCAAACCAAGACGAAGACTAAGCTCAAGCTTAAGACCACTCTTAGTTAGCGAAGATGGCATAGTAGCAGTTGACGATCAGTAAGAAGATCACAACTGGCACTACGAAGCGATAGTAATTTAAGCCCCAGCTTGGCATCTTGACGCCACGACCGGTGTTGCACTCGCTTAAGAAGTTCTTCCAGCCCCAGCCACCACGCCAAGTAATAAAGGCGGTATAGATTAAGGCACCAAATGGCAGGATGTTATTAGAAATGATGAAGTCTTCTAAATCCAGAATGGTGGAGCTACCGCCTAATGGGTGGAAATCAGACCAATAGTTGAAGCCTAAGATACATGGAATGCACAGAACGAGAATAACCACAAAGTTCACCATCACAGCGCGACGACGTGAAGTGGTGAAGAGCTCCATGGTGATGGCGATAATGTTCTCGAACACTGCGATCAGGGTCGACAGAGCTGCAAAGAGCATGAAGATAAAGAAGATACCGCCCCAAATAGCACCGTTTTCCATGTGAGAGAAGACGGACACTAAGGTCACGAAAATTAAGCTTGGGCCCTGACCTGGCTCCACAGCATAGGTGAAGCAGGCTGGGAAGATCACCATACCGGATAAGAAAGCCACAGTGGTATCCAGAGCTAAGATGCTTAAGCCCTCAGAGGCTAAAGTCTGGTTAGAGCTCATATAGGTACCAAAGATCTGAATGGCACCAATACCAATGGACAGGGTAAAGAAGGCTTGGGCCATAGCAGCCGAGAGCACCTCGATCACACGGGCAATACCACCATTAGTGATCTTGGAGACATCTGGCATGAGGTAATACTCCACACCAGCCTTAAAGCCATCTAAGGTAAAGGAGCGCAGGGCTAAGAAGATCAGCAGAGCGAAGAGCAACAGCATCATTGGCTTGGTAATACGCTCTACACCCTTGCGCAAACCGCAGGCACAGATACCAAAGGCCACGGCGACCACAGCGATCATGTTGATGAGCATGGATGATGGGGATGCCAGCATCGAGCTGAAGGCAGCACCTGCACCAGCGGCATCAGTATTGATACCAAACTCACCAGTGAAGCCCTTTAAGCTATAGAGCAGCATCCAACCGGTGATCACGCTGTAGAACGACATCAGAACGTAGTTACCAGCGATCATCCAGTACTTATTAAGGTGCCAACGACCACCTGCTGGCTCTAAGGTCTCAAAAGATTGAGCCAAAGAGCGGCGAGAATTACGACCAATAGCCAGCTCCATCATGAGCAGAGGCAGACCAAAGAAGACTAAGAAGAAGATGTAGATTAAAACGAAAATGGCACCGCCAT
>DXEV01000172.1 GCA_019114785.1 Candidatus Anaerobiospirillum pullistercoris
GATCTACGATTATTATGGAGCGACCGGTGTTATTGATAAAGTTGCGGATTTTATTTTTGACGGTCGATTTCTGTTAATTGGTGAAGATGGGGCAAACCTTATTTCTAAGGTTAAGAATAATGCTTTTATTGCCAATGGCAAGTATTGGGTAAATAATCACGCTCATGTGTTTGCCGATAATGGAGTAGCATCTTTGGATTACTTAGCTCACTTCATTAATGCAATTTCTTTAGAGCCATATTTGACTTACAGTGCTCAGCCGAAATTGACTCAAGGTAAGTTACTTTCTATTTTTGTCCCGCTTCCCCCTCTTGAAGAGCAGCGCCGTATCGTGGCTAAGCTTGATGACATAATGGGGAACCTTGAGCGCATGGATCAGGCCTATACCGAGCTATCTGGGCCAATGGTCAAGCACTTCAAAAACTTGGTGTTGCAGCAAGCTATTAGTGGTCAGCTGGTGCCACAGCTAGACAGCGAGCCTGCCGTAGAGCAGATCGGATCTGCTCCTACCAAAGAAGAGGAGCCATTTGCGCTGCCTAAGAAGTGGAAGTGGGTAAGGTTAAAATCTCTTGCTGCCCATATTCAATATGGTTATACCGCCTCTGCTTCCGATTCGGGAGAAGTTAAATTACTTCGCATTACAGATCTTCATGAGGGTAAAGTAAATTGGGATTCCGTGCCTTTTTGTAGCATCTCCAGTGCGGATATTGCTAAGTTTAAGTTGCTCCCAAACGATATCGTTATAGCCAGAAGTGGTGCCACTGTAGGTAAAAGTTTTAAAGTAGGACAAATAGAGCATGAAGCTGTGTTTGCCTCGTACCTCATCAGAATTGGCTTGAACGATAAATTACCTGTTAGCGCAAGCTACATCAAAACATACTTAGACTCTCCAACCTATTGGCATTCTATTTTTCAGTCGGCTCGTGGTACCGCAATGAAAAACGTTAATGCTCAACAGCTAGGAGCCTTATTAATTCCGCTACCTCCACTCGAAGAGCAGCGCCGCATCGTGGCTCGTATCGAAGAGCTCTTTGGTGACGTTGACAAGCTCCTAGAGTGGCAGCAGTTTGCGTAGTTGGTAATTGCCGTTGTGGGCGTGTAGGTGGCTGTGCCGTTGCGAGATTGCAGCTATCATATGCGCCCTTGGCCGTGGCTGATCAGAGCTAAATGCTCGAGACCAATAGCTTGCGAGAGTACAGGGGTCATCGATCACTCTGATGGCTGCGTGGTTAAGTGTAGGGAGCAGGGGCGGGCGCTGTAAAAGGCCATGGAGCTTAGCTGATGCTGAGCTTGTTTATGTGAGCTTTTAGCGCCTAAGAGCATGGGGCTTGGCAGAGAGCCAATTTGCCGAGACTAGGGGAAATGCCAGCGTAATGTGAATTACACGTTGTAGCTGTGGATAAGACAACGGTAGCGTGCAGTGGCTGTAGAGGCCGTAGCGCTGGACTATTTAGAGGCTGGAGCCTTGAAGGTAAAGCTATAGCTCTTGAGGATACGATCACACAGAGGATTAAAGGTCTCAAACTGATAGCGGATCGTGCTGGCTTGTGCTTGGGTGCCACGAAATTCGCAGCTTAAGGTAGCCAGATAGCCACGGTTTAAGATATTGCGCTCGTAAAAGAAGTTCTGCATGTCTGGCAGGATGCCATCTTGGCTCTTCTTTAAGAAAGCGCTAAAGCTGAGATCCATGTAAAGATCGTTAGGGCCAACAGGTAAAGCAACCAAAGAGCTGTTAGAGCCGCTGTTGCTATTGCCAGAGTCTGCAGAGGTAACAGGCTGCGCATTGTGGATGGCATGGGCCTCTAAAGCTTCTTTAGCGTTAGCATAGGCATGCAGTAGGGTGTACTCACCATAGAGCATGTTGCTTTTATCCGAAAAACGAGCCGTTAGACGATCTTTAAACTGGGTGAAGTTGAGCTGTTGGAGCTCAATCAGGTCGAGAGGACGTAGCTTAAAGCTAATAGCAAAGCTACCTTGCTCATTGCTATAAGAGAGCACGGTAGTGTCACCAGCGACGATAAAGCTTTCTTTAAAGTCGCTTGGGTGCTCAAAGGCCACATCAAGCTGAGATGGTTCACCAGCTGGAAGCGTTTGCGGATCCTGACCTAAGTTGAGCTGCAGGCTGTGAAAAGTGCGGGTCATGCTCAGAGGAGTGTGACCAACATTAGGTGCAGAGTCTGATTGCGATTGCACTAAGTCTGAGCTCAATGCGGCGACAGGAGCGTCTTCTGTCGTATTGGCAGGGGCTACAGCAGTATTATCCTCTGCTCCAGAGACGTTAGAGTCAGTAGCGACAGCTGTAGCAGTGGACGTGGATGACGTTGCCACTTGCTCCTCTTCTTCCTCGGCTTGTGCTTGGTGGAGAAGATCGGCGGTCGCACTCAGAATAGCGTCAGCTGAAGAACCGTTGACAGAGCTATGGTGGTTGACGTTGTTGGCCAGTAAAGTGGCGTGCTCTCCGTTAATGCTGACTACAGGCAAAGCACCATCGTTATAGATCTCATCAGCTGTCCATGGCTTAATGGCGGCAGTAACAGCTGTGTCATCTTGTCCAGAGACGTTTAGTGACTCTTCTACAAGGGTGTCTTCTTCAGTACGACGGTTAGGAAGATTAGTACCAGCGAACTGCTGGCGATCCATGGTGTCATGGTTGCTGCGTTGTGGCACACGTGAAAGGGAGTCATTACCATCAGCATAGGCGGCAGCTGAAAAGGATGACGTCAGTAATGCTAGTAGTACGCTTGTGGAGAGGGAGGAGAATTTATTCATCAATTTACGGCAAGGCTTCCCTTGCTTCTCAGCACCGAAGGATTTGCCGTCCTCCATGGTTTTGATCTGGGTTAAACGCCACCAGTGGCAGCTTAAAGTTTTTGAGCCGTTAAGCCCTAAGTCCTTTAAGTCTGTACACACCAACACCTATCCGAGATTCTGCCTCAGAGAGGCCAATATTCTGAAAATCGTAAGTGTTGTGTTTGATCTGCTCATGTCGCTCTCAAGGTGGTTGCCTAAAGCTTTAGGCTTGTCTATCAAGAACGCCAACAACGCTAAGATTTTTGACCACAATTTAAGGATCGAACTGACCCCTCAAAGCAGTCGCGGCTATTGTCCTTGATCACTGAAGGTAAAGCAAGCAAAGCATGTGACACAGGGCAAATTTTAGGATAAAAAACTTAGCGGACACTTAAAAATGGTGCACTTTTCCCCAAAAGTAAGCGGGAACAAATTGTGGTGTAAAAAAGAAGTTAAGTGTGTGTAAAGAGCCGATTCCTAAGCCAATAGTTACAACTGATGGCAGGGTGGTAGAGCGAGGATAATTGACAAGTGAGGTTAGAAAAAACCTTGATTTAGAAATTAATCGCGGTCATAGATACAACATACAGACCAAAAAATAAGGCGAGAAGCCTTAAAGAATTTTTTGGACTTGCTTAGTTACTGGCGGTGAGAGGGGGATTCGAACCCCCGATACGGGATTGCCGTATACACGCTTTCCAGGCGTGCTCCTTCAGCCACTCGGACATCTCACCGGGCTTAGTTTCCATATGGACTGCGGAATCATTTACATCGCAGTGCGTTCGGAACGGTGCTCATTTTACTGTTTTTTTAAGGGAATGCAACAACTTTTTTGCAAGTTTTGCTGAAAAACAGCCTAATGTCCGTATATTTCTGAAAAATATGCGGTTTTTAGGTAGAGAATTGGTTCAGCTATCCACCCAGCTTTCCATTGGCTTTTATGCTCTGGTGTTTAGCTTTGCTGCAAAGACAACAAAGGCAGGACGTGCCTGCCTTTGCTTAGATTGAGGTGGCACAGCTCTATCGGGTTTTGCCTTAGAGCTGTGCATTGCGCGAGCAATCAGGAAATTGCTCGCTGGGGTGTAGAGACTATTGCTGAGCAGCCTCATCAACCACGACTCCCTCTGGGAGAGCGTTGTGGTGGATCTGAGTATTACCAATAGCCTCAGATTGCGAAATTGGTTGTGGCATTTGATCTGGTGGATTGCCCTTCATTGGATCCCAACCGATCACTAAGAGGTACACACCAAAGCCGATCACAAAGCCAAATGGAATGTGCCAGCCATAACGTAACCAGTTCATGAACGAACGGGCCTTGGTGAAGACGTTACACACGGCCACACCAGCGGAGGAACCGAACCAGATCATGGAACCACCGAAGCCCACGGCATAGGAGATCAGAGCCCAGTCGTAACCACCCTTGATTAAGCACAGTTGTGTTAATGGGATGTTGTTGAACACGGCCGAGACGAAGCCGATAGCTAAGGTCGATAGGATCGAAGCATCTGGCACCGAATCGATAGGCACTAACTCTGCGCAGAACACTAAGCAGACTAAGAACACAGTCGACTCAATGGCGTTGAGGCCCTCACGGAAGTTGATCTTCACAAAGAGGGCACCGATCAGAATAGCGATCCAGATACCTAATGCTGGGAACTCAAAGAAGTAATTGAAGAAGATAGCGCCAGCTAAGATTAAGAGCACTAAGCCTAAACGCTTCTTATCAATTTGGACGGAGCCTGATGGCACGAATACGTCTTGGGTGTATTTGTGCTGTTGACGAGCACCAAAGAAGGCCACAATGAGTAAAGCCACAATAGCTGGTAAGAAGGCGTGAGCTAAGACTAATGGATCCTTACCATAAATCCAGATCAGAGTAGTGGTGGTATCGCCTACAACCGAACCGGCACCACCTGCATTGGAGGCGGCGCAGATTGCGGCTACGTAACCAATGTGCACTTTGTTCTTGTACAGAGTAGCAGCCATGGAGCAGCCGATCATGGCGGCAGCGATGTTATCTAAGAAGGTAGATAAGCAGAAGACGAATACCAGCAGCACCATGCCACCTAAAGAACCAGATGGGAGGTAACGAGGCAGCACGGATGGGAACTTCGACTCCTCAAAGATGTTGGCCAGAATAGAGAAGCCTGGCAGCATCAGAGCAAGGTTGAGGTAGGTGTTCCATGAGCCTTTAACAGCTTCACCTTGGTCATTGGTGTAGCCAAAGAGACGCTGGATCACCGAGAAGCCATCGACGAACTCGTACTTGTAGAAGCACAAGGCCAGTAAGCCGATCACGGCCACCTGCATGGTGTTGTTATAGAAAATAGCAACGCCTACTAAGATCAGGGCAAAGATAATGATCTCATAACGCACACCATAGACTGTGTGTCGTGTAAAGATAGAAGCAAGGGTATCCTCAAAACCTGCTGCCCACACCGCAGTAGTGGCGGTGAGCGCACATAGCGCTAGCAGAGTGAAGATTTTAAGCAAACGCGGCATAAATATACCTTCGATACTTTGAAAAGAACCGAGCTTATGGCACAGGTCAGTTAGCTTGGTAGCTAACTTAATATGTGACCACGCTATACCTTGTAAAACAGCACTAGAGGTTAGGGCTCTCTGGTTATTGACCTATCAGGCGATAGGTTATGGCTGCTTTTGTGTATAGACCTGAGAGCTCTCGTTGCACGTTGCAGAAAGCTCTCAGAGCTCAGGTGGAAGTTGGCTTGGGCGGGAGTAGCTTCATGCTACAGAGACCGTTACCAACTGGTTAATGTAAAAGTGATTTTTGCGCAGTGAATGGGTTAGATCCGACCAAAGAAGCCTCTTTTCTTCTTTGGAGCCTCAGCCTTTGGGGCATCTGCCTTAGGTGCATCCTCTTTGGCTTTAGGAGCTTCACTCTGTGGAGCCGCAGAAGCAGGTGCAGCCTTAGGTGCTTCTTTTGCCTCTGTGTTGGCTGGAGCTGCCGTGGTTGCAGCTTTAGCTGGTTCAGTAGCTGGAGCTGGTGTAGCAGCTTTTGGCGCATCACTATTTGGAGTATCAGCAGTCTTTGGTGCTGGTGCAGGGGTTGAAGTAGTGTTTGCCTGTGGGGCTACAGCTGGTTTAGCAGCAGGGGCTGCTGGGGCGGCAGTATCTGCTTTTGGTGTAGCAGGTGTTGCAGCTGGGGCGGCTGATGCTGGGGCTGGCTTGGCAGCAGGAGCAGTAGCTGGCTTTGCAGCAGGGGCTGCAGAGGCAGCAGGCTTGGCTGCTGGTGCAGTCGAGGCAGCAGGCTTGGCAGCGCTGGTAGTGGTTGCAGCCTTGGTAGCTGGAGCCTTGGTCTCTTCTATGGAAAAAGCACCATGACGAGTTTTCTTGTTGTACTCATCGCGCTCTTGGGCTTTTTGGTAGGCCACGACTAAACGCTTGATGCCCTCTGGAGCAAATTCATAGTCCATGTGAAGGCCTAAACGCTGTACCCAGACCCAGAAAGCGATCACGATGTAGTGAGCGATCAGAGCACGTAAAGTGATCAGACCATAGTCACCAAAGAAAGCAATGATCACTACGGCAACGATTGGACCTAAAGCCCAACCACACAGCGTAAGTACACCGATACCACCCTCACGGGCAGCCTTGGTTTGCTCGCTGAAGTTCTCGTAGAAGTACATTGCGGTAGCACCGGCGGTGACCAGTAAACCGATCACGATCATGGCCTGATTCATGGCTAAAGCGATGAACAGTAAACCGATCATCACGATCAGCACATCTTGCTCAAAGATGTTCTTTAAGCCATAGCGTGGTACTAAGTAACGCATTAAGGCAATGCCGATGGCTGCGCCCACCACTAAGGACACAACGACGACGACAGAGCCAATTAAAAAGTCGCTCTCAAAGTAAACGACCCAATAAGGAAGACTGGCAAAAATACTAACGAGAATACCAGCACATAGGTAGCCTGTGGCTACGAAAATGCCAAGTCTCGTTAATTGTTCGTTGGTTGGCATATCAAAATCACCTTTACGACCATTAACCGCAGGACAGAGACTCCACCTAAGAGCCTCTGCCTTTTCTTATCAAAGCTCTCCTTCTTTAGCCGAGGCTAGCTTTTAGGCTACTTAAGAGCGCTTGATGTCGCTCTAAATGGCCTGAGAGCCGCTTGAGGCTAAAGAGGCGTTCACTGCAAGCTTGATGTCTAAATGTACTGTGCCTCAAACCAAGAGAGGAGTCCTCTTACTCTTAAGGCCAAGACTAAAGACAGATCTCGCCTCATGGCACAAAGAGAGTGCCAGAGCTTAAAGACAAGTTTGAAGCACGAACACTGTGATTGCAGATCCACCACGAAGCTATATTCCTCCCATAGTGTCACCATTCATCTCATAGTGTTTGGTGGACTCTGGGTATAGGACGCGGTGGTGGCGATAATCAAGGGCAAGGGAGGCGATGGCTCAAGAGAAGCTAGTCGCATATGGTGCTGTAGCCGCATAGGCTGCGCTTACAGCACGTGGCGCTGATGAGCTGGCATGTGGCCAGCAGATAACCAGCAGACTAGCGAGCTTGCTGTGCAAAACAGTAGCTTAAGTAAAGCCGAGAGTGCCACGACCCATCTCATAGTGGGCCCTGTACAATCTGCAGCCTAAGATTGAGCTGTCTTGACCTCAAAAGACTTGCCAAATGGTAAGAGTTACCTTCAAGGTAGTCTTACCAACCCGCACAGTGGCGTTGTGGAGACAAAAGAACAAGAGACGCTCATGGCGTTCTTTGCGTGATAGCTTGTGGCGTCCTCAGATAGCTTGATCTAAAAAACCAGAGCTGCCTTTAAAGGACGTGAGCAGCAATAAGTGGGGACAGCATAAGATGACCACAGGGCATTAGTTGCTACGTAATAGCTTCTTGTGCTCGCTTGGTGTTCTTACGGTGTAGGAAAAGGCAAGTGGGTATAACATGTAAAGGCTGTTGCTTTATTAGCTGTCACCTTCTGTGTTGCTTCTTACCGTTTTCGCCCCATGCATAGCTCCTAAGACTTAGGGGGTAAAAAGCACTGTCATAAGGCGAAAAACAGCTTAGCGGCCATGTGGGCGCAAGCAGGCAGGAGGAGAGCAGCTGTCTGCAATCCAGATGTCAAACTTAACTTTAATGTACCCTTGGTCGTTTGTGTTTTGTCTTGTAACCGTCTTTAAGACCTTAAGTTTTAGGCGCGATTAACAGCAAATATGTTGTTTCACAAACAGTCACGGGATCCAGATGTCAGGCACTCAGCGTAGGGAGCCCTATTAAGAGCTAGCGTGCTTTTTTGGGCACGTTGTGCACAAAAGTAGTGCTCTCTTGCACTATAACGTGTGCATTGACACGATCCCACTGCACATCATACCCCATCAAAGTGCACGTTGATTCACCTTGCATAAAAAAATAAAAGCCTTTTCTTGTTTCATGCGCAAACGTTTACGAAAAAGCCTTTGTTAGTAGAAATATGGCGTGCACTGTGCGCATGTTGTGAGGCCTAAAAAAGGGCAGCAAAAGCGTGTTCGTGCCCTGTTGTGCCAAGATAGGGTGTAAAGCTAGAGCAAGCTTGTCCGATCTGTTTTGGCCACTCAGGTAAGTTAGTACCTAGGGAAGCTGCTGCCTGATCACAATGCCAGAGCCAAGTTATGGCTGTACTAGCAGGTTGCGGTGCTTAGTTGAACTGAACTGCACTGCACAGCCATAGTGCATTGTCGGGGTTGTTTTTTCTTGCGCTTCAGGGGGCATTGGTAGCAAGAAAAGCAATGGAAGCCGCGAGAATAGAGGCTAAAAGTGTGACTAACATACAAGTTTTACAACTTGTCTAGAATTTTGTGAGAGCCTAGCGTGATAATGGGCGGCAGTTGCTAATGGGGCGTAGTGTCAGCGTGTTTTCTGCTGGTTTTTGGAAAGCAGAGACCGAGCACTGATTGTTGCCCTGAGTGTTTTTGGTTTTTAGCTGCAAATTCACTGGCCAGTGTGCCGATGAGGAGGACATAAATGCAGCACATGGGAAAAGCCGAGCTCATAAGACGTTATATTGTCTTTTTGCTCGGTATCAGTATTGGTGCTTTAGGCGTGACTCTGGTAACGCGCTCCACTTTAGGCGTTAATTCGGTTGCTTGTGCCAGTTATGTGACCTCGGTGTATTTCCCTGTAACCATGGGACAGGTCACAATTGCCTTTAATCTCTTCATGATGTTTTCCCTGCTCCTCATCATGACCAAAGAAGAGCGGCGTAAAGGTTGGGTCAATGTGCTGATGCAGATACCTACCTTTGTGGTCTTTGGACTTTTGGTCGATTTCTTCATGTTCCTCACCCGTGATTTTCACCCAGAGAACATGAATTATTTGGCCTGTTTGCTGACCTTATGTGTAGGTGTCGTGATCATTGCCATCAATATTGGTATGCAGTTCATTGGCAATGTGGCCAAGCTCAGTTGTGATGCCTTTGTGATTGCGCTTGCGCAGAAGATCAACATCAAGATGGGCTGGGTCAAGCTGGTCTATGACGTGATCTTAGTGCTGATTGCGGCCGTGATGTCGCTCGTCTGCTCAGACTTTACGGAGATCGTAGGCATTCGCGAGGGTACCTTAGTTGGTGCTTTCTGTGTCGGGCCAATGGTGCAGGTCGTGTTACCTTTCTTAGGCTTTTTCCAGCGCTGGATCTTACGAGCACAAAAAGAGCCAAGCGCCAGTGATCATGTGGCTGTAGATTCACGTCTGACTGAAGCTAGCGCCACGGATCCTGTTGCAGATGCAAATACCGCTCAGTCTGAGAGCCCAGAGACAGTGACTACAACTACAGACGTTGCTGTTTCTGCTGCCACAGAGGCACCTGCTGTTGCGCCAGTGGTGGAAACTGTGCGCAAATAGAGCTTTTTCGATACAAAGCCCCGTTTTCTCGTGTTTGGATGGATTAGCGGTGTGTTGTCACACCGCATTCTATCTGATGAGGAAATGGGGCTTTTGGCTTTTTTGTGGGGCAGAAATCAGCGAAAAGCGCGGTAAAAGCGTGATGTGCTCAGCCTTTGCAAGTATTTTTCTATGAGATGGCGGGGCTAAGCGCTTATAATGAGAACAGCTATTCGCCGTTCAAACCCTGTGGAAGTCGTGGCTTTAGGCTGCATTGCAGGGCAAGGCAGAGCTCTGTGCAATGTAGTGGGCTTGTCCAACTCCAATCTGGGTATTGGGTATTGAGCCGCGCATTGCGGTTTAGACTATTCATGAGAATGTAGGTGATGCTGCACCGTATCTCTGCTTTCTCCAAGTAAGGCAATTAAGCTGAGCAGTGCTCAGTTTTGCCAGCTAGCTCTAATGCCAGAACTAGGTCTAGGTCTGAACCAAAACCTTCCACGAATCAAATATTGGAGGCGGCTGCTTCTCCTCTCCAGTGGAGCTCAGAGCAGGGGGTCTTTTCTTGACTCTTTGTACTGTAGCTTGTTTGGTGAGGACTATTAGGCCGTAATTTTTAGTGAAAAACCGTAGCATCATCCGCAGCGAGATCAATAACTACTATCGGGCTAAGGTGATTAGTTGGCTGGCTAGCCATGTCAAAGATAAGCGCGAAGTGCCAGAAGATTTCCCAACCCACCTTTATTTAGGCGCTCCTACCAAGGACGAGGATGTCTATGAGAACAAAGAGGCTTTTTTAAGCTTCTGCAATGAGTGGAATCGTCCTCTTCCAGCCGGTCATATTGAGTTCTTAGATAAGACCTATGATGATATTGGCTCTGTAAAGGTGCCTATTCACCTCGTCTTTGATACCCCAGATGAGTTGGCTACATGGGCAGGCCACCTTGTGGAATACCACTCCGCCGTGCGTTGCCTTGATCTGATCGCCCAAGAGATCCCTGATCTGATTGACAGTGCTCTTAATGTGATTGATTCCTTGGCCAATCTCCCATGGATCGATTTTGAGCGTGTGGTTGCGGTCTCTAAGTGGTTCTGTGAGCACCGTGACAGCGAGTTCTTAGTACGTCAGATCCCAATTCGTGGTGTAGACACTACTTGGTGTGAGAAGCATTGCCATCTGATCTTGGACTTCTTACGTGACTATTTAGAGCTTAATCCTTATCGCAAGGATCTGCTGCAATTAGGCATCGTCCCTCCTCCTGTTTTAGTCCGCTTAGTGATCTTTGATGAAGAGTTACGTGCTAAGGTCGGTGGTCTGCGTATTATTGCCTCATCTATTAATGAGCTTGGCAAGTTAGATATTCGCCCTGATCGTGTGGTCTTTATCGATAATCTGCCAACTGCCGTTGCTCTGCCTGATATTCCTGGCACCTTAGCAGTGATCACCCCATTAAATCATGTGCGTCCAGTGTGTGATATTGAGTGGATTGCTAACTCTCATTGCCAGTATTTAGGCTCTATCGATCAGAGATCCTTTGCTGTCTTACACAACCTGCGCTTATATCTGCCAAATATCGAAAGCGTGTTGATGGACGAGCAAACCTTACTCTCGAATCAAGATCTGTGGACTTATGACGATACAGCCATGCTGGATAGTGCTCCAGTGGCCTTAAATCAGAGTGAGACCCACCTTTATCGTTGCTTAATTGACGGTGTTTATGGCCGCCGTGTGCGCTTAGACATTGAGCGTTTACCTTTAGCCTTGATTGCCACTGCCTTAGGCACTAATGATGAGCGTTACATCGGTCACGGTTTAACGGCTGATGATGTGCTCGGTGCGGCTCCAGCCAATATCATCCTCTCAGATGAGCCAGCTGGAGGAGCAGCACAAGGCAATGCCGAAGGCATGAGTGAGCACACTAATGTCACTAAAAATGATGCTGTGACTAACGACGATAGCACGCCCAGTGACCTTAAGCCGCAAGCAGTCGCACAATAGTGCTGCTGCTATCCGTAAGAGCGTAGTATCTGTTCTTGACGACCCTGAGTTACAAGAGACGGAAGCAGCCTTTGAGGCTGTAGCTGCTGAGGCGGAGCGGGTTTATCAGGCCAATGGTACTGATGATGCCATGTCTACTAGCAGCTATGGTCAGAATCAAGGCCATAGCCAAAGTGTGGGCTCTGTCTCTTTGCCACCGTCACGTGCTGAGATCGCTAGAGCTGTGTTTACGGCAGCTAACGCCGGTGCTGTAGGTGGGCGTAACCAAAGCTCATGGTATAGCCTAGAGGATGAAGAGATCCGCATTCTCACTGAAGCAGAGAGCCAAGCTTTAGCTGCTTTAGATGAGAGTGCCTTACAGAACTACGCTTACCACGAGGACGAAGAGCAAGAAAGCTTTGAGCGTCTTTTACGGATGCACTTTCCAAAGGAGTCTGCCGCTGCCACGGCTTCAGCGGGACAAGCTGCTTTTAGCGCTTGGTCACAGACATCCAAGATGTTGGCTCCTTCTTCTGTAACAGGTGGGGTTAGAACTCCAGTAGAGATCAATGCGGCTCTGCCAGCTATGCCAGCGACAGCTGCTATGCCTGCATCTGCAGCCATGCCAGCAGCTGGTAATATGTTTGTGCTGAATGCTAAGGCAGATACCAGTCGTGACAGTATTGCTGCCTCTTTAGCTACTAGCTTTGGGGCTATGGGCTTAAGCCCACGTGCCACTGGCGCTACTAGCGCCGCTCGTGCTAGTGCAGCTAGTGCAGCTGCACCAAGCGCAGCGTCAGCGTCAGCGGTGGCTGCGGCTGTTACGGTATCGCGCGGCAAGCATCCAGCATCTAAGGCCTATGGCGAGCGCATTAAGCAGCAATCGTTAGCTCTAAAGGCTAAGGTGCAAAGTGCCCCTTATGTGGAGGTAAATTCTGAAGCTATTAGTGGTGCTACACGCATTAGCGTGAACTCTATGGCTCAGCATTTGTCTGCGCATTTGTTACCTGAGGCTTTAAATCAGTCTGAGCAAGAGTCTGTCTCGACAGTGGTCACAGTGACACCACCGTCACCACAGGCACCGGCTGCAGAAGCAGAGCAAACTCAGCGTGAATTAACAGCCGAACAAGTGGCTGCTGCACAAGCTACAGCTGCAATGGTTTCGGCAGTGACTGCCAAGGCGGCCGCCGAAGAGCAAGCTAATGTTAAGGCCCTCTCGGCTAAAGCTGATCCATTCGCAGCTGCATTAGAGCAGGCTTTGTTGCACCCTATGAGCACTAAGGTAGCAATCTTAGATGCCGTAGCTACAGCTCCACAGCGTGAACAGTTGCAAGCTAACCCTGTAGGCCCTAAGGCTTTAGGTCGCAGTATCGTCTATTCAGCTGAGGAATGTGGTAGTGATCCAGTGCTGAACACTGTGTCGCCACAAGTGGCTGCTGCCGTAGCAGCGATCGCCGCTGAAGAGCAAGCTTTAGAGCAAAAAGCAGCTCAGGCTTCTTCGGAGCTGGTACAGTCGATCACTGCACAAGGTCATACCGTGGTAACAGGTCGTGTGCATGTGCCTCTAGAGTCAGATAGTGACTCTGAAGACAAAGTTACCTCAGGTGTACGCATTGTGCGTCATGATCGTAATCAGCCTTTTGTGCCAAGCATGGAAGGTGTAGTGAGTACGGCCATGAGCCGTCGTGTGCAGGCTCACGGTTCTTTAGCTGCATTAGGTCTGCGCAGTAGCCTCAATGAAGCTGCTGCTACAGCTTTAGGCTTAGATGTAAGCACTAATGTGCTGGCCAATATGCCTCCTAATGCTCTGGGCATGGTGAATGGAACTTCTGTAGTTAATGGTACACAGCTCAATTCGTCAGCTATGCACGATTCACTCTCGCCACTCAATCGCGATGGTGAAGCAGAAAACCTATCACTTGCCACTACACATGTGACTACTGCACCAACTGTAGCTTCATGGGTTAAGAGCTGGGAGCTTAATCAGGAGTTAGAGCAGGCCGGAACCAGATCCGACTTTAGTACTGCAACTTCACGAGCCGCTTTAGCTGCTTTGCAGAGTAGTGAGGCTTTAGCTTCACTGCAAGCCTCTTTAAGCACAGCGCAAGAGCCGGATCGGATGCGCAATGAAGTCTTGGTGCGTAATAGCACCACCCGCATTGTGACTAACTCACGTCGTGCTAAAGAAGAGTATCGCAGAGGTGCTCAGATTGTAGAGGCTGAGCTGGCTAAACAAAGAGCTGAGCAAGCTGAACAAGAGCAGTTACCTGCAACCGTGATCTCTCAGTATGACGTGTTGGTTGGAGCTCCACATGACATTCGTGAGGTTTTGGCCCAAGATACCGTTGAGGCTGATGCCACAGCATCTGTAGCTGATACTATATCCGCAGGTGACGCCACTGCTACCGGTGAGGCAACTGCAACTGGTTATGCTGCTATTACCGTTACAAGCGAAGCTCAGACCAAGGCTTCAGATAGCGCTGCTGCTATCACGGCTCAGGCAGAGGCCAAAGCTGAGAGTGCAAGTGTCGACGAAGAGTCGGTGCTGCAACCTCAAAGCATGAGCTCTTCTGAAGCTGAGTCCGCTGGGGCTTCGACTGAGGAGCAAGCTGAGACTAAGGCTGAGGCTGAGATTAAGACTGAAGACGAGTCTAACTTGAGCGCTGCTGAAGACAGTGAGCCGGTTAAGACTGCTGTCAGTGCACGCAAGGCCAAGTCTCGAACTCGAACTACGGCCGCTACTAAGACCCGCCGCACGAATACGGCGCGTAATAGTCGCACCCATAAGTAATAAGAAAAGGCTTCTTGCCGTAAGGTGAGAGGCCTTTTTAGTTATTGGCGCAGGACAAATACTGCATCTTGAGGGCAATGACATTGTGGCCAAGAGTGACAGGATTGGCTGTAAACTGTGGAAGGGATGAAGGGGCGGGCGCTGTAATAGCGTATTGGGAGGGCTGTTCCTGCAAGCTGAGCTTGCAGGGAATAGTGACAAAAGCCAGCTCTCAGTCTTGAGTGTTTGGGAGCTGGGCTGCCTTAGCTATACAAGCTAGCTGAGCTAAGGCAGTGGGCTTTTGTTGGAGTGGGGTGCAGTTTTAGTCCTGCTTTTTGATGTTTAAGGCCTCAGACTCGCTTGGAGCTACAGGCTCTGGAATAGTTTCGCTCTGAGCCTTGACCTCGGCCTTGTTGGTCTTTGGATGGATCATGATGTCCACAACAAAGAGCACCACCATTAAAGCCACGCATGGTACGACCCACGACAGGTCGCTGTCATACCAGAAGAGGTGATCCTTAACTACTTGTGGCAGGATGTTGAAGCCAGCTGCCTCTAAGCCATCGTTTAAGCCAAATAGTAAAGCTAAAACGCAGGTAGGAGCAATCACAAAGCTTTGGTTGTGGAAGAAGTCACGCACAAAGGAGCTCATCACCAGCACGATGAACACTGGATAAACAGTGATCAGAGCTGGTACTGAGATCTGAATTAAGGTGGTTAAACCGAAGTTAGCGATAGCGCACGATACTGCGGCAAAGATGACGGCGTAAATGCGGTACTTGATTGGCCACACTTGAGAGAAGTAGCTCGAGCAGGCGCAGATCAGACCAATAGCAGTCACCATGCAGGCCACTAAGATCAGAATGGCAAGGAAGATGTTACCGAAGTTGCCATAAGCGTAGTTCACGTAGGCGCTTAAGATCTCAGCACCGTTGGTAGCACCATGAGCTAAGGAGTCAGCGGTGTTGCCTAAACGGAATAAGCAGGCGTAAATGAAGAGGAAGCCAAGACCTGCCATAGAGCCAGAGATGATAGCGTATTTGGTCACGGCACGTGGCTCATTTACATGGTGGCTACGAATAGCAGACACAATGATGATGGCAAAGGCCAGCGAGGCTAAGGCGTCTAAGGTGAGGTAGCCATTCACAAATCCTAAGCCGAAAGCACCATCCACATAGGCTTCTTGTGGAGCTGTTGGCTCAGAAGGGGCCAGCACAATAGCAGTTACGCACAGAATGATTAAGGCTAAGATCTTAATAGGCGAGAGGAACTTACCCACAGTGTCCAAGATCTTTGCAGGGTACATAGCGAAGATCAGGGCAATAATGAAGTAGAACACGCTATAGCCTGGCAGCAGGTTAGAGTCTGATGCAATGAATGGCTTAATAGCAAGTTCGTAGGCCACTGTAGCAGTACGTGGAATGGCGAATAATGGGCCAATACACAGGAAGCAGACTGCAGTGACGATAAAACCGGCACGAGCGCCAATTGGCTTGCACAGTACGTCCATAGAACCGCCAAGGCGAGCCATGGCCACAGCAAAGATCACCGTCATACCGACGCCAGTAATCAAGAAGCCGATAGCTGCTGGAACGACGTTAGTACCTGATTGTAAGCCCAAGATTGGAGGGAAAATAATATTGCCAGCGCCAACATACAAAGCGAAGTTGGTCATGCCCAGCAAGATAATTTCCTTGATGGTTAATTTTTGTTGCATGAAAAAAGCCCTGTAAAGATCTCAGATCTCTATCCTGTTCTCCACCTTGTTAAGGTAGCTGGCAGCCTACAAGGCTGTGAGCTTTCTTGAGCGCACTCAGGTCGTGAGATAACTCACGACCAACCACAGTAGCAGTTGTCTCTATAAGGCGCGTCAGAGGCACGCTATGTTTGGGACTGTACTTTCAGGTCATATGGGAAAGATCCCAAAATATATGACCTCAAAGAACAGGAGACCAAATCTTTTAGCATAGCACCTTCAAGAGAAGGGATTACGTATTGCTACTTTTAAGCGCAGCTGCCTGTGGTCAGGGCCGAAATTTTGTTAATTTTTGGCGCAAAAAGACGAAGCTAAACCGACAAACAGCAAAGTTTTGCACTTAAAAAGTGCTACGTAAGAAAAAAGATAGAGAGCCTAATTACTTAGTCACGCCATTATGCCACAGTTGTGCACAGGCGCTAGTTACGTGGATACTCGCTACAAGCCTATTAATGGGAAATATGCTAGGAAACCGGCTAAATTAGGCCAATTCGGGAAAAGCTTTGCGGAAAGTGTGTTTTTTACAAAGCACTAAATTAGAGCTTGAATGCACTAATTTTGTGCGTAATAGCTCGCAGATTTTAGGAAAGAAGCCGCATGAATTGGCTTTGTTTCGGTGCATTTTAGCCAGCTGGCTGCAACTTTTAGAGCGTCTCTAAGGTCTACATTATGGCATTAAGTTACGCAGCCGATGAACTGATGGGATCAGAGTGAGGTATAGGCCAAAATGTGGAAGTATTATGCGCTGCTGTCAGCCTTCTTTGCGGCTATGACCGCTATTTGCGCTAAGGTTGGCGTCAAAGACGTAAACTCGGATCTGGCTACAGCTATTCGCACCTTTGTGATCCTGTTGCTGACATGGGGCATAGTGCTGGCTGGCTCTCATTTAGGCGAGATCAAGTCCATCTCTGCGCACACGTGGTTTTTTCTAATCTTAAGCGGTGTAGCCACTGGTTTATCAATTATTGCCGCAGAATACCACCACCTCTAAGCGCGAAGCGCGTAGGTGGTGGATGAATGCGGGAGCCCTGAATGTAGATCGCAACGTCTCTTTTTGTGCTAGTATT